>CANCEQ010000126.1 GCA_947375085.1 Flavobacteriales bacterium | reverse complement strand
ATTTCAATCCTAGGAGCCGGCGAAAGTGGAGTTGGTGCTGCGATTCTTGCTAAAAAGCAAGGCTGGAATGTTTTTGTTTCAGATTTCGGAAGCATCAAACAAGAATTCAAAGACGAGTTAGATGCAAATGAATTGAAGTGGGAAGAAGGTCAACATACAGAATCTGTAATCTTAAATTCAGATTTAGTAATTAAGTCACCAGGAATTCCAGACAAAGCTCCAATCATTAAAAAACTGAAAGAAAAAGGAATCAAAATCGTTTCAGAAATTGAATTCGGAGGATATTATTCAAAAGCGAAAACAATTTGTATTACAGGTAGTAACGGTAAAACGACTACAACCATGTTGACTTACCACATTTTGCGTAAAGCAGGAATAAATGTAGGATTAGCAGGAAATGTAGGTAAAAGTTTTGCAAAACAAATTGCAACAGAAGATTTTGAATGGTATGTATTGGAATTAAGTTCATTTCAATTAGATGATATGTTTGAATTCAGAGCAGATATTGCAATGCTTTTGAATATCACGCCCGATCATTTAGACCGTTACAATTATGAAATGCAAAACTATGTAGATTCTAAATTCAGAATTCTACAAAATCAAACAGAGTACGATTGGTTCATCTATAATTACGATGACAAAATCATTCAGGCTGAAATTTCAAAAAGAGAAATCAAAGCGAAAAAAGCACCATTCTCATTGGTAGAAGATATGCCAAATGGAGCTTACACAAACGAGGAACAAATAACAATAAATATAAACGAAAAATTCACTATGTCAATTCACGATTTAGCATTAAAAGGAAAGCACAATTCTCAAAATTCGATGGCTTCTGCAATTGCAGCAAGAGTTTTAGATATTAGAAGTGCAGTAGTAAGAGAAAGTTTAACTGACTTTGTAAACGTTGAACACCGTTTAGAATTTGTAGCAAAAGTTCACGGAATTGAATTCATCAATGATTCTAAAGCTACAAACATTAATTCAACATGGTTCGCATTGGAAACAATGGAAAAACCAACTGTTTGGATCGTAGGTGGTGTTGATAAAGGAAACGATTACACAGAATTGATGGACTTGGTTAAAAACAAAGTAAAAGCAATCATTTGTTTAGGTTTGGATAACCAAAAAATCATTGACACTTTTTCAGGAGTTGTAGAAACAATCGTTGAAGCAAAATCGGCAATGGAAGCAGTAGCTTACGGTTATCGTTTAGCATCAAAAGACGAAACAGTTTTATTATCACCGGCTTGTGCAAGTTTCGATTTATTCGAAAACTATGAGCAAAGAGGAGATATGTTCAAAGAAGCAGTTCGTAGATTGTAATCAAAGTTTAAAAGCATGGAAAACAAACTAGGCGTTAAGTTAGAAGACCGTTTATTGGAAGCAAGAAACGAAGGTCTTCAAAATATGAAAGAAGCGACATTGCGTCCACACGGTAAATTATGGGGAATGGATGTTTTCTCATGGTACCAACCGAATGTGCATATACTTGCTAATACGCTTCACGCTTTTCCTTTTCCAGTAGTTTGGATTGGAAATGTATTGGATATTTTTTCTACAATAAAAGAAGATCCAAAAGTTTGTGTTCAATTAAATACAATTATATCTTTTGATGAGCCAAGATTTATTTTGCCATCAACTGAATTGACAAAAATTAAAAATGTAGCTGGAGTAAATTCAATTGAAGATGCTTTCCGTCTATTAAAATCGTTCAAACAAAAGAATGCAGTTTTATTGTTCTCTGCATCCGGTGAAGATTGGAAAGAAAGCAAATCTACTTTTGAAGAATTTTTAAGCATACATCAAACAATTTAAGTGAGAGAATACTTAAAATATTTAAAAGGAGACCGAGTAATTTGGATCATTACGCTTATCATGTTGGCTTTTTCGTTGGTCAGCGTTTATAGCTTTGTTCCTATTTTGGTGAAAATTGAAGGGGGAACTCCGTTCAAATATCTTTTTAAACATTTAACGTATGTCGTATTAGCATTTGGAGCGATGTTTTGGATTCATAAAAAAGATCCAAAATATTTTTATAAAATTTCAAAGTTCGGTTATTATTTAGCGATTGGATTGTTATTGTTCACGTTCTTTTTCGGAACACGTGTCAACGATGCCGGTCGATGGATTCGTATACCTTTTGTAGGATTGACATTTCAATCTTCTGATTTTGCGAAACTAGCTTTGATATTAACAGTTTCTCGATTATTAGTAAAAAAGAAAGATCTTTTAGATAATTGGAAAGAAGGTTTTTGGCCCTTGATGATTCCCATTTTTGTTATTTGTGGATTGATTGTGAAGGATAATTTTTCAACGGCTGCCATTCTTTTCGCTATCTGTATGACGATTCTTTTTGTTGCTAAAGTTCCTATAGGTAAACTAGGATTAGTAATCGGAGGAGGAATTGTTTTACTTTCTTTGGTTATTGGATTACATAAAATTGCCCCTCAATTAAATTTGTTGCCTCGTTATGAAACATGGGAGAATCGTATCACGAATATGAGCGAGGGGGAAGAAGATATTATGGCGAATGCCCAAGCATTGAATGCACAGTTAGCGATTTATAATGGGGGTATTTTCGGTCAGGGTGTAGGAGATGGAAAGTTAAAAGAATACTTACCTGAAGCCTATGCCGATTTTTACTATTCAAGTTTTGTAGAAGAGTTTGGGTCAATCTCCTCTTTTATTTTGGTTTTACTTTATTTGATTTTACTCTATCGAATAATGCAAATCGGGTTAAAGTCGGAAAGTTTATTTGAAACGTATGTCTGTATCGGTATTGGAGTTTTACTTCTAATTCAAGCTTCAGTAAATATGATGGTTTGTACGGGTACATTCCCAGTAACTGGTCAGAATATGCCTCTTCTAGCAATGGGAGGTTCAGCTTTGATTATGACTTGTGTAGAAATTGGAATAGTTCAAAGTATAGCTTACAAACAAAACAAAGCAAATGGCGACGATTTAGAGGAGCCACAATTAAAAAATAAGAAAGAAGTCATAAATTCGTTTGATCATTATGAAAATTGATCGTGTCATTATATCAGGAGGTGGAACTGGAGGACATATTTTTCCAGCGATTGCTATTGCAGATGAAATTAAACGTCGCAACCCAAATGCAGAAATTCTATTTGTAGGAGCAAATGGAAAAATGGAAATGGAAAAAGTTCCGCAGGCAGGATATAAAATTAAAGGATTAACAATTGCAGGTTTTCAAAGAAGATTGACATTGTCTAATTTTTTACTTCCATTTAAAATTATTGCAAGTCTTTGGAATGCAATCAAAATAATTAAGGAATTCAAACCACAAGTTGTTATCGGTGTAGGTGGATATGCTTCTGGTCCGACATTACAAGCGGCAACGTTTTTGAAAATTCCAACTCTGATTCAAGAACAAAACTCATTTCCAGGAAAAACAAATAAAATTCTTGCAAATAAAGTCGCTTCGATTTGTACAGCTTACGAAGGATTAGAAAGATTTTTTCCAGCTAACAAAATAACGTTAACAGGAAATCCCGTTCGACCAGAAATGGTTCAAACAGAAGGAAAGCGAAATGAAGCATTTGAATTCTACGGATTGAATCCTGATAAGAAAACTATATTAGTTATAGGAGGAAGTTTAGGGGCAAGAACGTTGAATGAAAGTATCAAATCGCATTTAAAAGAATTACAAGATAATGACATTCAAGTACTTTGGCAATGCGGTAAAGTATATGTTGAATCATTAACCAAAGAATTAGAGGGAACGAAATTGGACGGAATAAAAATGGTTCAATTCATCGCTCGAATGGATTTAGCTTACACGTTAGCCGATGTAATTATTTCAAGAGCAGGCGCTATTTCTGTTTCAGAATTATGTTTGGTTAAAAAACCAGTGATTTTAGTCCCATCGCCAAACGTAGCAGAAGATCATCAAACTAAAAACGCGATGGCATTGGTGAATAAAAATGCTGCCATTTTGGTAAAAGATATTGAAGCGAAAGAACAATTAGTAAGCAAAGCAATTGAAGTAATAAAAAACACAGAACTTCAAGCAACACTGATTTCCGAAATCGAAAAATTAGGAAAACCAGACGCAACCGCTTCGATTGTAAATGAAATAGAGAAAATAGTTAAATGATGTTTGATGTTAAATGTTTGATTATGGATTCTTTTCTAAAATCAAACATTCAAAATCCAACATCCAACATTAGATAAGAATGAACTTAAAGGATATACAACTTTCAGATTTTAAACGAGCTTATTTTGTAGGTGTCGGGGGGATTGGAATGTCTGCTTTAGCACGTTATTTTTATTCTCTTGGATGGGAGGTTGCAGGATATGATAAAACACCATCCGCTTTAACATCTGCTTTAGAAAAAGAAGGAATTATCATTCATTTTGAAGATTTAGGAGAGTCAATTCCTCCACAATTCAAAGAGAAAGAATCAACACTTGTTATTTATACACCTGCCATTCCGAAAGCACACAAAGAGTTACTTTATTTTCAATCGAATGATTTTAAATTATTTAAACGTTCGCAGGTATTGGGATTGCTAACTCATAATTCGAAAGGACTAGGAGTAGCAGGAACACACGGTAAAACAACAACAAGTACACTTTTAGCTCATATTTTAAATGAATCATCTGTAAAATGCGATGCTTTTTTAGGTGGGATTTCAAGTAATTTTAATTCCAACTTAATCACTTCATCTGAAGCAGAATATACTGTTATTGAGGCAGATGAGTTTGACCGTTCATTTCTACAATTAGCGCCATTTGCATCTATTATCACATCAACAGATGCGGATCATTTGGATATATATGGTGATGCATCCGTTTTATTAGATGGATTTCAGCAATATGCAAATTTGACGAATGAAAATGGATTTCTTTTTATTCGAAAAGGTTTAGAATTAACATCTTCAGCTCCAGTTTTTACATATGGGGTAAACGAAGAAACTGCCGATTATTCAGCATATAACTTACGTTTTAACGAAGGTCAGTTTTTGTTTGACGTTCAATTTCCAGGAGGAATTTGGAAAGATATAGAATTTGGTTTGCCAGGAATACACAATGCTGAAAATGCGTTGGCTTGTATCGGTATGACTCAAAAATTAGGTTTAACAGAAGAAGAAATTCGTTTCGGTTTAAAAACATTTAGAGGAGTTAAACGTCGTTTTGAATACCAAGTAAAATCAACAAATCTGGTTTACATTGATGACTATGCACATCATCCAACAGAGATAAAAGCATTGGTTTCATCTGTTCGAATGTTGTATCCTAATAAAAAAATTACAGGAATTTTTCAACCACATTTATTTTCTAGAACACGTGACTTTTTTGAAGGATTTGTTGAAGAACTTTCGAAATTGGATGAAGTAATTTTGTTACCTATTTACCCAGCAAGAGAAGAACCAATTGAAGGAGTGACGAGTGATAGACTTTTAGTAGAAATAACAACAAATAAATTATTGTTAACACCAGCCGAAACGTTAGAACATTTAAAATCGGTGAAAGAAGGTGTTATTTTAACAATAGGAGCAGGAGACATAGACAGAATTGTTTCGCCATTAAAAGATATTGTAACCATTAATTGTTAATTGAGAGAGGTAATTTGAATATGAAAAAATGGTTGAAAATAGCATTATGGGTTGCCTTTTTTGTGACTGTATTCATATTGATGTTCAAAGTGAAAGATGCTCAAAGTGAAACAGTTATAGATCGACCTCACATTGTTATTCACGTTAATGGTGAAAATGCTTTTTTAACTGAAAACGAATTATACACGCGATTAAAGCGAAAAGGATTTGTTTATAATGGTCAGATTTACAAGAACTTAAAAGTAAATGATTTGGAAAAATATTTACTTTCCATGAGTGAAATTAAATCTGCAAAAGTATTTTCGAAAATTGGTTCAAAATGGACAATTGAAGTTGAAATTAGAAAACCAATTGCACGAATTTTTAACAACAGTGGAGAAACTTTTTACCTTGATGAGCTCGGATATACGATGGCTCCTTCTACTTTGTATACTGCTCGGGTTGTGGTAGTTACGGGAGATATTCCAGATAAAATGAATTCTGAACCAGTATCAAAAATTATTAACAATGCATTCTTGAAAAGTAATCGAAAACTCGATGATTTGTACCGTATTTCTCATTATGTTTGCAATGACCAGTTGTTTCAAGCTCTAATCGGTCAAATTCATCGTAAGAAAAACGGCGATTTTGTACTGATACCGCAGGTTGGAGGGCAGAAAATTATCTTTGGTTCGGCGCTCACAGATCAAGAGGTTCGTGAGAAGTTTCGAAAATTAAAGGTGTTTTATAACGAAGCAATTCCGTATGAAGGCTGGAACAAGTATGAAGAGATCAGCTTGAAATACGACAAACAAATTGTTTGCAAGAAAAAAGAATAGTATGGCTAAAGTGATTGTTGGACTTGATATTGGAACTACTAAAATTGCCTGTTTCGTTGGTACTAAAAACGAACACGGTAAGATAGAGATTTTATCAATGGGGACGAGTGAGTCTCTAGGGGTAAGACGTGGTATGGTTTCAAATATTGAGCAAACTGTTCAGTCTATTCAAGCAGCGGTAAAAGAAGCGCAGCAAAGAGTAGAAGGAGAATTAATAATTCGTGTTGTGAATGTAGGTATTGCAGGGCAGCATATTAAAAGTTTGCAACACAGAGGTATTCATACAAGAAATGAAACTGAAGCAGAGTTTTCTCAAAAAGACATCGATGCTTTAATTGAAGATATGTACAAATTAGTAATGGTTCCTGGAGAGGAAATTATTACTGTTTTGCCACAAGAATACATCGTTGATGGTGAACAAGGGGTGAAAGATCCTATTGGAATGCCAGGTATTCGTTTAGAAGCTAATTTCCATATTATTACTGGAAATGTTGGTGCTTCTTTGAATATTCACAAATGTGTTCAACGTGCTGGTTTAGAAGTTAAAGATATTATTCTTGAGCCTATTGCTTCAGCTGATGCAGTTTTATCAGATGAAGAAAAAGAAGCAGGTGTAGTATTAGTAGATATAGGTGGAGGAACAACTGACGTAGCAATTTTTCATGAAGGAATTATTCGTCACACAGCTGTTATTCCATTTGGAGGTAACATTATTACAGAAGACATTAAGGAAGGATGTACAATTATGAAGCGTCAAGCTGAAATGTTGAAAACGAAATTTGGTTCTGCATTGGCAAGTGAAAGTCAAGAGAATGAAATCGTTTGTATTCCTGGATTAAGAGGTCGTGAGCCAAAAGAAATTTCTTTACGTAATCTTGCAAGTATTATACAAGCGAGAATGGAAGAAATCGTTGAATTGGTGTATTACGAAATCCGTAATTCTGGTTACGAGAAAAAATTAATTGGAGGTATTGTAGTAACAGGTGGAGGTTCTCAATTGAAACACGTTACGCAATTATTTGAATATATTTCTGGAATGGATACAAGAATTGGATATCCAACAGAGCATTTGGCAAACAGTAATCATATAGAGAACTTAACTAGCCCAATGTATTCTACAGGAATTGGACTTGTATTAAAAGGTTTTGAATCTTTAAGTAAAGTTCAAACTCCAAGAGTTAATGAGAATGAAACAACTGTGAAAGGTCACTCTCAAAAAGATAAAGGATCATTCTTCGACTCAATTATGTCGAAAGGAAAATCATTTTTCGCTGAAGAAAATTAAAAATAACAGAAACTAAAAAATAAAGAAAATGCCATTAGAGTTTGATTTACCAAAAGACACATCATCAATTATCAAAGTAATCGGTGTAGGTGGAGGCGGAAGCAATGCAGTTAATCACATGTTCAAACAAGGAATCAAAGGTGTTGATTTCATCGTTTGTAATACAGATAGACAAGCATTGGACGTTTCTCCAGTTCCATTGAAAGTTCAATTAGGAGCTTCTTTAACAGATGGTTGTGGTGCAGGTTCTATTCCTGAGATTGGTAAAAATTCAGCGATTGAAAACATCGACGAAATTCGTGCTATCTTAAGTACAGGTACTAAAATGGTATTTGTTACTGCTGGTATGGGTGGTGGAACTGGTACAGGTGCTGCTCCAGTTGTTGCTCAAATCGCAAAAGATATGGGAATTCTTACAGTTGGTATCGTTACTGTTCCTTTTGGTTTCGAAGGACGTAAACGTCGTCAACAAGCGGAAGAAGGTTTAGATGAAATGCGTAAAAATGTTGATACTTTATTAGTAATTAACAACGAAAAATTACGTGAGATCAGCGGTAACCTTTCTATCGGTAATGCATTCTCTCAAGCGGATGACGTTTTAGCAATGGCAGCTAAAGGTATCGCTGAAGTTATTTCTGTTACAGGTAATATCAATGTCGATTTCAACGACGTTAATACAGTTATGAAAAACAGTGGTGTTGCTATTATGGGTAGCGCAACTGCAGGTGGTGAAAATAGAGCAATTGAAGCAGTTCAACATGCATTATCTTCTCCATTATTAAATGATAATGATATTAGCGGTGCTAAATATGTATTATTGAACATCACTTACGGTGAAAACGAAGTATTGATGGATGAGATTACAGCTATTACTGACTTTATCCAAGATGAAGCTGGTTCTACTGCTGATGTTATCTGGGGTCATGGTTTTGATGCTACTTTAGGTGATAAATTAAGTGTAACAATTATCGCAACTGGATTCAATTCAGCTCCTATTACAGGATTTGAAAAAGCTCCAGCTCGTATTGTTAGACCTTTAGAAGATGAGCCTAAAAACGAAATTGTTCGTCCATTAGAGTCTCCAACACAAGTAAATACTTACATTCCTGTTTCTGAACAAGTTCACGCTGAACCATTCTTGAAAGAAGAAGTTGCTCCTGTAGCTCCTGCTCCAGTATCTCCTTTTGCAGCGAATCAAGTTGAAATTACTGCTCCAATCGTAAACAATGTTGAGCCAACTGAAACGTTGACTGAACCTTTTACTAGAATTGAAGAAGTAAGACATCAATTAGAAGAAGAAGTTGTTGCTTCAGTTAAACAAGAAGAATTAAAATTCGAAGATACAGTTACAACTGAATGGGAAATTGTTACTCCAAC
>CANCEQ010000125.1 GCA_947375085.1 Flavobacteriales bacterium | reverse complement strand
ATGTCGGGACATGCAGACCAATATGAGATGATTGAATGGTTGAAAAATTTCAAAGAAAAACCTGAAAAATTATTTATTGTTCACGGAGAACCTCAAGCTCAAAACATTTTTAGAGTAAAAATTCAAGATGAACTTTCGATATATCCTATTATACCTAAATTAGGTGAAGAATTTGAATTATTTGAGTTATGAGAAAAAACGAAGATATTGTCGTTCGAAAATCAAATGGAAAAGATGAATTTTTTTCATTTCAAAAATTAAGAAATTCACTTTTAAAATCCAATGCATCATTAAATGAAGCCGATGGAATTGTTAATGAACTAAAAGAAAAGATTTATCAAGGTATTAGTACCAAGAAAATTTATAGTATGGCTTTTCGAATGCTAAAAAAACAATCGCCCTCTAATGCTTCAAGATACCATTTAAAACAAGGTATTATGGAACTTGGTCCATCTGGGTTTCCTTTTGAAAGGTATGTGGGTGAATTGTTCAAACACGAAGGCTATGATACGGTTGTAGGAGTAATACTTAATGGAAAATGTGTGACGCATGAAATTGATGTAATCTGCAAGAAAGAAAATACGATTATGTTGATGGAATGTAAATACAAAAATCAGCCAGGAGTTTCAGTGGATGTAAAAGTTCCGCTATATATTCATTCAAGATTTAATGACCTTTTAGAAAACAATTTAGTACAAAATCCATTTACCAACTTCAAAGGTTGGATCGTAACCAATTCGAAATTTACAGAAGATGCTATGAAATTTGGTAATTGTAGGGGAATGTACCTTTTAGGTTGGGATTATCCATACAATAACTCATTAAAAGACATTATAGACAGAACAAAACTATACCCAATCACCTGTTTATCAACCCTTTTAAAAAATGAAAAACAGTATCTATTAGATAAAGGAGTTGTTTTAGCTAAAGAACTAATTGACAATGAAAGACTACTTATTAGAGCAGGGATAAATACAAATAGAGTTCCTAAAATTCTTGATGAATGTAAGTTACTTTGTAAAGAGTATTAATCTATATACTGCATTATTTAGTTATATTTTTTTGTTTAATTGACTTATTCAACATTCTTTTAAGCTTCTTAAAGCAATTTAACAGAAAAATCATCTCTTTTTTCAACACTTAAATCACTCATTTTTCATAGTAAAATTCACGCTTTTACATTTTTTTATTGTTATTATAATAACAACTTCCAAATTTTAAGTTAAAAAAATTTAACTTAAAATTTGGAAGTTGTTTATAAATTAACATATATTTGCTTCAACTATAAAATAAACTATTACTATGAAAAAAGGATTACTAACGTTTAGTGCCTTGTTGGCTCTAACAATTTCAACTAAACTATCAGCGCAAGTTGATACTCTCAGTGAATTTTTTACAGGTACGATTGCTAATTATGGAGTTGTTGCTCCTGAAACAGGTGCAGTAGCCGGTAACAATTCTTACAATGACATAGCTAAGATGATGTTATTTGATGACGCAATGGGAGTGTATACAGGAGGAACAATCGATGGTGTTCTTGTAGGTATCATCAAAAAAACAAGTGCTGGAGGTTCATTTAAAGTAGCAATATGGGCTGATAATAATGGAGTTCCTGGAGCAACTCCTCTAGGATCACAAACATTAACAACAGCTTCAGTTGACACAACACTTAGCAATTACAACATTATGAATGATATAGGATATTATAATGTAGATGTAACTTTTACAACCCCTATAAAGATCCCAACAAACAGAAAGTTTTGGGCTGGTGTAATTTTACCGACAACTGCTGGTGACTCAATCCAATTAATTACAAATTCAGATGGTGATTTTTCTATGGCTAAAACAAACACTGGTGAAATCGCAAGTAATGGAACATTCGGAAATTTTGTAGATGATTGGAGTTCAAATTTTGCAATGGCAATATTTCCAAAAGTCAACTTCATAAATACTACAGGTATAAGCGAAAATGATATAATCAATTATGAGATATATCCAAATCCAGCAAATGATTATTTAAATTTTAAATTAAAAGAAAACTGTAAATCGATTGAAATAATATCATTAGATGGTAAATCGTTAATTATTGAATCAGTGACTGGATCTTCAACTAAAATAAATATATCAAATTTAAATAGTGGCGTATACATGTTTAAATTAACAAATGATAAAGGCTTAGTAACAACGAGTAAATTTGTGAAAAAATAAAAGTAAATTAAATAAATTATATTGTGTATAGAAAACGAGTTGTTCAAATGAACAACTCGTTTTTATATTTTATAATACGAATCAAATTTATCAATTAGAAATTCGAATAAATAACTCACTGTTTTTTCTTGGCGGATTAGAATTATAACATTCATCCAAATTAATATTCTTGAAAAAATGTGAAAAATATTCAAAGTACTCACTTTTACTTCCTCCAAAAGGTGGGTTAATTTCAAATTCTCGATTAAACAGCAAGCCAATTAATTTGCCTTCAGGTTTTAAAAGTGAACTTATTTTTTCAGCATATTTTAATCGCAAACTTGGATCAATAGCACAGAATAAAGTTTGTTCAATTATTAAATCATATTTACCTTGATGATCAAAAAAATCACCTTTAATCAATTGCTCAATTGGAAAATCTGAATGATTTAATTTAAATTTCTCTAATGGCTCTGCTGCAAAATCTAATAAAAAAGTATTTCTAAAACCTAAATTATATAAATAAGATCCTTCATAACCGCTTCCGCAACCAGGAATTAAGATGGAGATATTCTTATCTTTAAGTTGATCTACATAAGCTTTTATTGGTGATGAAATCTCACCTAAATCCCAACCAATTTCAAAATTTTGATAACGATTATTCCAATACTCTGAAGATAATTTAATAGCTTTCAATTAACTAAAACTCCTAAAACAACTACATCATCCATTTGATCGTGCTGACCTTTCCAATCAGTATACGTTTCTTCTAAAATATCTTTTTGATGTAAAAATGGTTTTGAAGAAATCTCTCTTAATTTTTCAATAAAAGCAGATTTCATAAATCGTAGATCTCTATCTCCACCAATCTGATCCGCATATCCATCACTAAACGTATAAATTTTATCTCCCTGAAATAAATCTATTCTTGTAACACTAAAATCATTATCGGATTTATGAATTCCTATCGGTTGTTTATCTCCTTTTAATTCTATAATCTCTTCATTTCGAACAATAATAACAGGATTATGAGCTCCAGAAAAAGACAATGTTTGATCATTTAAATCCCAGCAACAAAGAGCTATATCCATTCCATTATGCACTTTTTCAGCTTTTTCTGGTGACATCTTTTTATTCAATGTTTTTACAATTGAATCTCTTAACTTATCTAAAATTAAATTCGTCTCCTCAACCTCGTTTTCAATGATAATCTCATTTAATAATGAATTTCCAATCATTGTCATGAAAGCTCCAGGTACTCCATGCCCAGTACAATCTGCAGTTGCCCAAAACAACTTATTACTTTTAGTTTTGAAAACCCAATAGAAGTCACCACTTACTACGTCTTTCGGTTTATACATCACAAAATGATCAGGGAAAACAGAACTCATATACTCATGAGAAGTTAAAATGGCTTCTTGAATCGTTTTAGCATATTCAATACTATCCATGATTAACTTGTTCTTTTTTTCAATCTCAAGTGTTTGATTACTTAATTCAAATCCATGCTGATCAATAATTGATGTTTTTAATTGACTCCAAAAAGAGGGATCTTTTAATAAATCAAAATTTGATTCCAACGTTACTTTTAACGTTTTCTTATATAAAATTGATGGATTTGACACTGTATCAATCAATATTTGAATTTGATTTAAACGAATATCGTTTTCAACTTTGGATAGAATTGAATCAAATTCTGTAGAATCAAAAGAATCGTCTGAATGATGCATAGTAGCAATTTTAAATTATAAATAGATTGCAAATCTAAGCCATTTCAATCGCGTTAAAAAATTTACTTTTCAACAGAATATTGTTTGATTAAAAAAAGTAACCTTTAATTGTTTAAAAAGGTGATTTTAGTTGTTTTAGATCCTCTTGAATTTGTAAGTTCTAAAAACAATACAGTTAAATTAAACTCTTTAAAATCAAATGATTTAGACTCAAATAATTTTTCATGATATACTTCTTTTCCTAAAATATCTATCATTTTAAAATCAGTTGGTTCGCTTATATTTATCGTTATTATTCCATTTGTAGGATTAGGATAAATTGAATTATTTAAATCATTTTCAACTACCCCTAATGGACCTTGATGAATAACTCCTATAGCATCTAAATCAAATCCACCAGATGGGAATTCGGTCGGAAATAAATCGTTGATTATTGTTCCATGACTATCAAATGAGCCAATTAGAGGATTTATACTTCCAATTACATCTATAATTTTAACATGTGTAATCGACGATATATCTAAACCATTTGTACTTGAAAGTTCTTCTAAATCAAATGGAGTTCCATAACCTAACCTGTATTTACCTGCTAAATTATTGAAATAGCGACAATCAGACATATCGAAAGGACCAATTTGAACATTCGTTGGAGCTTCACTTGTAGATGGAAATCTAAAAAAATGAATCCCATCTGAACTTACTTCTACAAAAGCTAATTCAATAAAATTATCTACAAATCCATTTTCAAAAACAACAAAATCTGGTCCAGACTCATTTTGTATAGGTCTATCAAAAGTCAAAATCGCTACACCTGAATCTCCTAAAGAAACAATGTCATTCATTGTTCTTTCATCAGGTCGTATTGCATCTAACTTATCACCATAAGAAGCATAACCAGCTGATGGATTTGATTTATTCATCAATCCTCTAGTTAATTCTATTCCATTTGCCCAACCAATTATAATAGATGAATCTTTTTTAATTGCAGTTGTACCTGTATTTCCAGGAGCTGGAGCAAATGACTGACTTAAAGATGAAAAAGTCAGAAAAAAAGCGAACAATTTAAAAATCAATCTATTCATAAAAAATCACTTTACTTGGATTTAATCCGACGTGATAACTATTTTCTAACTCTCCTATTTTTGAAAATACTTTCACATAACCCGTATTTGTATAATTCATCGCGTCAAAACAATATATTTTTTGATTTGAAGAACGATATTGAACACCATAAAAAGTAGTAAAATTAGAACTATTAATCAATTCAGGTACTGATATAACTTCATTTATCAAATCGAAAAGACCAATTTTTCGAAGTGAATTACCATTTGATTTATAGGTAATTATTAGATTGGATTCCATTTTTTCCATTCCTGAAATCTCTTCTGAAAAAACAGTTGAAACCTCATCATTTACTGTATTAATCTTCACCATTTTAGAAGTGATTGTCGAATAATTTCCTCTAGCAATGACATATACATCTCCCTGTGAATCAGTCATTATTGGACCAGGATTTTGTCCTACTTTTATTTTTTTGGACACTGTCAAATTTGATAAATTTATAACCGAAACAGTAGAATCCATTTTTGGAGAATTCAATCCACCTGAATTTGAAACATATAATTTTGAATTCGAAACAGTTACCCCCTCAGGATTCAAACCAACTTTTATCCTTTTAATAACTTCTAAACTGGAAGTATCAATTACATCAACATATCCATCAAAACAAGTAACAAAAGCATTTGAACCATAAAAAGCGATAGAACGAGGCTGTTTACTTATACCATTATTCATCATTGGTATCTGTTTAACCGTTGTAGCATTCGATTTGTTTAATACTTCAATCGTGCTTGAAACATTCACAACAACGTAAATTTTACCTCCATAAGATTGCATATCATTACCTGTATCACCTAATAACCTTCCTGTTTTTGTAGTGAAAAATTGATTATCAATTGCTGAATTTGAAAAATCTACCCAAGAAAGTGTAGCATTGTTTTGCTGAAATAACCCTTCACATAAAACCATCATTCCATTCTTCAATAGAGTAGAATCCTGTGTTTTTACCTCTTCTACTTTTTTCTTTTTACAGCCAAAAAAAAGTAGAATCAGAAGTACTAATTTAATTAAACGCATAATTTAAAGTCACTAAATAATTTCTACCAGGCATTACAAAATACTTGATATATGAATAATTTGAATCGAATATGTTTTTTATAGAAAACTGAATTCTAATTGATTGACTATTTTTGAAATTTACTTTTGAAAAAACGGCTACATCATAAAGTGAAAATCCAGCAACTTGATTAGAGATTATATTTTCTGTCAATGAATATCGAATTGAAGATAAAGTAGAACTCACTTGTATCCCTGTATTTTTTCTTTTTATACTCCAATTCAAATTACCTGTATTCCTTGGAATATAAGCGACCTGATTTAAATAAGTTGGAGATTTTTTATCTGAAATATCTACCGAATATTGGTAGGTATAATTCAAATCAAGATCTGTATACCAAAACAATTTAAAACACTTTTCTAATCGAGCTCGTGATTCAAATCCAAATGTATTAACTCTTCCAATGTTTTGCATCGACCATACAAATAAATTTTTAGTAGGTATTGCTAATATTTGATTTTCAACACGATTTGCAAAGCCATTTACAACCACCATTAAATCCATTTTCTTTTGAACCGGTTTAAAAGAAAAACCAAGAGAAAATTGATTTGCCTCCTCTGGTTTAAGCTTAACATTCCCAATACTGTTGTAATACAATTCATTAAATGATGGCATTCTCAAAGAATTACGATACCATGCTTTTAGTTTCCATTTCCATTTTCCAAATTCAATCTTCTCAATTGCTAAAAATGGATTCATCTTCCATCTATTCGCTGCTCTTTCTCCTGTATTATTTTCTTCCAAAACACTTTGAACTGAAATTTGAATTTCTGAAGTCCATTTTAATCGATTAACATTAAATCCTACTAATCCGAAAGAATGCAATCTCTTTGGTAGTGCCGAATTTAAAGTTGAAAAATGCAAATCGCTATATCGACTTTCTAACCCTCCAAAAATAATTGAATTCTCCCCTAATTTTCTTTGAATAGAAACCCCAACTTGTGATGAATTATTTGTGTAAACAGTTGAAATTCCTCCAGAATTATTTAAAAAATAAAGGTCTGAATAATGCAACCAATCATGATTATATGTTCCAAAAAGGCGATAAAGAAGATTTTTAAATTGATGGGTAAAATCAATATTTAAATTATGTGCTTGGGTTGAAAGTCGTTGATTCGCCATTTCATTATATAAAATCACAGCTCCTGGTAACCCTTGATTTGATCCATTAGTTTTATAAATACACCTTAACTCTGCTTGATTATTAAATCGTGTACCAAAAGTAATCCCCGAATACCAATCTTTTAAGTCATTATTGAAGCGTTTACCTTCATATATAAAATTACCATTCTGAAGTGTATATGGATATTTTCCATTTGCTTGACGGTATTTCCCAAAACAACTGATAAATGATTTAGCAGAACTAAATTTAGTCGTTAAATAATTATCTATTTCACCAAATGAACCTAATCTTGAAGCAAATCGAACTTTAACCTTCTCATTTGATTTAGAATTTTCAAACGTATTAATTGTGACTAAACTACCATTCAAATAAGCAGATGCAGGTAATAAAAACCCATTTCGACCACCTGTGCTCAAAGTCACATTCTCAACATTATCTGTTTGTACTTGACCTAAATTAATTTGTCCTGTTTGAGTATTATTAATTGTAAATCCATCAATTAAAAATGTAGTATGTTGACTGCCAAGACCTCTAACTGAAATCGTTTTCAATCCTCCTAAACCACCATAACTTTTCATTGAAGTACCTGAAAATTTTTGCAGAATGGCACCTACATCTTCTGGCTGGGAATAGAGTATTTGATTTCGAGAATAGCTTTGAGAAGTCAGTTCTAATGTCTTCATTTTTAACATTTCAACACCAGAAACATTCACTTCAGTTAATGACTTCAACGAATCTTGTCCGTACCCTAGCATACAGAAAAAGAAACAATTAAAGAATATTAATTGAAGTGAATGTTTTTTAATCATTTTTGTGAATAAAAAAATGAAAATTATTTAACCAATTTTTGAATCATCGAACCATTTTCGTTGGTCAATTTTAACATATATGAACCTGAATTTAAATCAGAAACATTTAAAACTGAAAAATTAAAATGTTCTTTAGAAATCAATAATTTACCTGAAACATCAAATAATTCTATCAAACCATTTTCACCTGAGATTGTTAGTTCATTTTGAATTGGATTTGGATAGACAGAAACATTTGATAACGATGTTTCACTTAATCCTGTGCTTTTACTTATAACCAAATCATCAATTGCAAAATAGGTTGGTGTATTTGGATATGATACACCAGAATAAACTGAATTATCAGATGATTCAAATTTAAATGAAAGTTCATAAACTGTTTCTTTTAAGAAGGTTAAGTCTATATTTTCCCAAGTATTTACGATATAATCTTTAGAATTATCGGGAAACCTAAAATCAGCAAGATAGAAAACAGTTGAATCAATTTTAGAACCATCCTCTCTATGAGCTACTATCCAAACTCGAAAATAGTCGTTTCCATTTGTTCCATCTGGAGTTCCCTGCGCATTATTAATAGAACCAAACTTTTTAGCAAAAGCATATGCTCCTTGTGGATCTCCATCTCTCATTGAGATAGCGGCATATGTCGTGTTTGTAATTTTAAAAGAATCTAAATCAACACCTTGACCAGCAAATGAAATGGTTCCATCTGGTGTGAAAATTCCATAATTCGTTGAATTGTGACCTGAACCAGTAAAGGCACTATACTGATTTCCAGAGCCAGCTGTTGTTATATCTGTTTTATTAGAAACTGAAAAACCAGTGGCATAATTACCATAATTAGAAATATGGTATTGATTTGAGAAAACTACTCCATTCTCTACAAAACCTCCAGAGCCCGTTTCCCCATTGTTAAAAGTTTCTGGACTTAAAATCACTTTTTCAAACCCAATAGTCTGTTGAGCATTCAGCGTTAAAGCTGTGAAAACTGTACAAATAGAAAAATAAATTTTCTTCATAACTTTTAGTTATTAATTAAATAAAATAAATAAAAATGAAGAAATCAGTCCAAG
>CANCEQ010000124.1 GCA_947375085.1 Flavobacteriales bacterium | reverse complement strand
ACTTTTGTTTTATCGTGACGGAAATGTAAATCCATTTTAGCATCCGAACATGAAACTATGGCTCCTAATAAACCATAATCTAATTCACACACATCGTGCGCTACACTTCTGTATGATTTCCAATTATTTGAAGATGAAAATTCATAATTTGCAGGATTGTTCGTTTTCGCTAAATCAAAAGGAAATAAAAACCCTCTTTCTCCAGAAACTCCTTCCCATGTCATTTGTAATTTCTCTCTTATATCGTGAGTATATATATCTGCCTGTAAATGAGACCCTCCAATGTGGTAAAAATTTAATTTCCTGTCTTTTTCGTGGACCATTTTCTGCATATTTCTATACAAATTGACCCAATTAGGACTAACAGGAGATAAAAATTGAAAGTTATTTTTCTCAAAATGAATAAATGGATATTTAGATTTTAACGAAGTATCTAAATTGTAAAAATCAGAAAACTCATAACTATTCAATGTATCAGGACGTGAAAATAGTTGCGCAATCGTTGAACACGAAAACAACATAAACACAAACCCTATAGAATACATCAATCTCAAAATCAATATTTTATATTTAATTAATTTTTTTGTCAATTTCATTTAGAAACACTTACTCTTGTTGTTTCCACTTCGCAAATTCAGCTTCAAATGCATCGTAAAATAATTGTGATGCAATACTAGCTCCTCTATTACTAAAATGAATATAATCTTTTCCTGCTAACCCGCTTTCAACCCACGATGGCATTGAATTCAATCCTCCCATCGCTGAAAATAAATCCCAATAACCTGCTCCTTCATTTGATGAAACTCTTCTCATTTGAGCAACACAATAAGGCAACAATCGATACGACTCATAAATCCCACCGCTAAATTTAGACATATCACTTGGTCCAATCACAATAATTGCGGCCGATGGATGTAATTTTTTCACCATTCGTATTTGTGATTGAAATTGTGAAGCATACCTTCGAACAGATGAACTATCCTTAAAATAAGGAACCGAATTTCCTCCAAATTGCAATAGAATCAATTCACTGTTCAAATCATTGTACATTCTACTAACAACATTGTGATCTAGATAGCCAAAGAATGTCCCGCTACAACCTCTCATTCCAATGTTATCAACTTGAACTCCGTAATCTCCTTCCAATGAAAAACCACAAATCGTTGGACTTAAAGCACTCGAAAAAACATATTTCAATTTACCCGCTGAAGAAGTAAAACTCAAAGGAAGAACGTGGTATTTTCCATCTTTTACTAAACTATCTTCGTGAATTAATTTCCCATTTTGAAACACTTTTACAGCGCAAGGTTTAACGCAACTTGTATAAAACATTTTAACATTATTGTAAGTCCTAGCTCTACTTTGAGCACTGTAAGATGGTTCAATTTCAATCCACGCTTCTTTAATAGCATTTGTATTTGCGATATCACTACTATCATATTCCTCAGCTGTAAATCTTGCTGCTGAACCCATCGCACCGTATCTACGATTCTTCAATTTCAAACCACCAAAACAATTATAACGAACAAAATTGGAAGAATAATTTTGTTTAAAAGACATCGTTTGATACACGTTCATTGCAGGAATTAAACCTGGACCATTCCCACCAAATTGATTTTGAATACGTTGACGAATATATGAAGTCATTCTATCTCCTTCGATTTGAGAATCACCGTAATGTAAAATGTGTAATTTCGATTTTTCAGTTGCTACTTTGTCCATTTTATCAAAGAAACGATGCAAATTAGCTTTTGCTGATTCTGATAAATGTAAATTAGTAGTGCTCTCATCGGATAGCTCTCCCCCCTTTGGCGCTCCTAAATTTCCTTTGGAACGAGACTTATGTTTTACTTGTTTTTTAGTTTCGGGAAGGTTTATAGGCTCAGTAGTAACAGTCTCATCAATAGATACATCCAAATTAGAAGTATCCACCATGGCAACAATTTTTGAAATATCTTTTTTGACTTGTTTTTTAGGATGAAAAAATTCCTCTTTTGATAAAAAATGAATCTTTGAACCACCTAAATCATATCCTTCTTCCGGCGCAAAATAAACAACAGGACTCAAAATGAGCATTACTGCTAGAATAAATAGTAGAACGTGATATGACTTTAATTCTTTCAAAAAATGGATTCCTAAATTCTCGTTTAAAGTAGTAACTAACGAGAGAAGCAGGGTTTTTGTTACATTTTAAATAGATTTCATTTTAACGATAAAATATATTTTTTCTAAATACGATAAATCTCTATTAACAATTAAACAAAAAAATAACTTTTAATTAAAAAATGAATATCAAAAATGAACATTTAAAAATAAAACATACAATTGATAAACAATAACTTACAAGTTTAAAATGCAGTTAATAGGGTTGAATTTAAGATTGATAAAAGCAAAAAAATATGTTTATAATTTTAAATACAGAATTAAATTCTCAAATCTGAAAATTAGTATCTTCGGTACTTTAAAAATCAAAGCAAAAGATGAAACAATATCACGATTTATTAAAGCATATTTTAGACAACGGAGCTCAAAAAGGAGACCGTACAGGAACAGGAACATTATCTGTTTTTGGTTACCAAAGTCGCTACGTTTTATCGGAAGGTTTTCCTTGTTTGACAACTAAAAAATTGCATTTACGCTCTATAATTGTTGAATTACTTTGGTTTTTAAAAGGTGACACAAACATAAAGTACCTAAAAGACAATAATGTATCTATTTGGGATGAGTGGGCAGATGAAAATGGTGATTTAGGTCCTGTTTATGGTTACCAATGGAGAAACTGGCCTGCTAGAGATGGTGGAACAATTGACCAAATTTCAAATATTATTCAACAAATTAAATCTAATCCAAATTCACGTCGTTTAATGGTTTCAGCTTGGAATGTTGCCGACGTAGATAATATGGCTTTACCTCCTTGTCATAGTTTATTCCAATTCTATGTGGCGGATGGAAAATTAAGTTGTCAATTGTATCAAAGAAGTGCCGATACTTTTTTAGGTGTTCCTTTTAATATAGCTTCTTATGCACTTTTAACGATGATGATTGCTCAAGTATGTGATTTAGAAGTTGGTGAATTTATTCATACTATGGGAGATGCACATTTGTATAACAATCACATCGAACAAACGAATTTATTGTTGACTCGTGATTTTAGACCACTTCCAACGATGAAAATCAATCCAGAAGTGAAGGATATTTTTGAATTCAAATTAGAAGATTTTGAATTAGTTGGATATGATCCACACCCACATATTAAAGCGAGTGTAGCTGTTTAAATTAACTTTAACACATTACGGATGAACATAGCGATTATAGTTGCAATGGATGCAAACAGAGGAATAGGTAAAAACAATGATTTAATGTGGCACCTTCCTGCTGATATGAAATTTTTCAAAGAAAAAACGACTGATAATATTGTTGTTATGGGTAGAAAAAATTACGAATCTATCCCTGAAAAATACCGTCCATTACCAAATCGTGAAAACGTTATTCTGACTCGAAATAAAGATTACAAAGCAGAAGGATGTATTGTCCTTCATTCTATTGAAGAAGTTTTAAAACATTATGAAAATGAAGAAGACCGTACAATGTTTATTATTGGTGGCGGAGAAATTTACAAAGAAGCTTTAAAGAAAGATATTGTCGATGAAATGTATATTACGAAAGTAAATAAATCGTATGATGCAGATACCTTTTTTCCTGAAATCAATTTAAGAGAATGGAGAAGATCTAAAATTGCAACTGTTCCACAGGATACCAAACATGAAGCTGAGTTTGATATTTGGAAATACGAAAGTCAAGTTGATATTTAAATTTAAATGAAAAAATCACTCCTAATTTCAGCAATTCTATTTCTTTTTTCAATGACTCATTTTTCTCAAAATGTCTTTATTGGAACAATTAAACATGATCGAGGAAACTTTATTGGTGCAATTAAAAATTATGAGAGAGCATTAAAACGAAAACCTAGCAACTCCTATATTCATTATCTTATTGGAAATGCATATTATCAACTAAATGATTTTGAAAAGGCTTTAGATGAAACATCAAAAGCTATTTACTTAAATCCAAGTTATGCTGAATACTATTTTGATAGGGCTTTAATTTATGAAGATCTTAAATTAAAAGAAAAAGCAAAATCTGATTATGAAAAAGCCATTAAATTAAATCCCAATTTAGCTTATTTTTATGTGAATTTAGGTATCCTAAATGATGAATCTAATAAATGTGATTCTGCTGTAATAAATTTTTCTAAAGCAATTCATTTAAACCCCTTAACCCCTTCAACATATGTAAATAGAGCTTATAGTTATTTTAATTTGTATGATTATAAAAAAGGTTTTCGAGATATTAAAGAAGCCATCGGACTTATAAATTATGCCAAAGATGAATTAGATTACTACTATATTTCAAGAGCTTTCGTAGAAATCAATGAATTAGATTCTGCATTGGTTTACATAAATAAAGAATTAAATAAGTATCCTAAAAATGCTTATAGTTATTTATATAGGGCATATGTTAAAATGTTAATGGGTGACTATGATGGTTCAATAAAAGATTATATGAAAGCTTTCGAAATTTTACCATTAACGAACAAAACTTTTGGTGAACTTGGAGATGTCTATTTTTATAAAAAAGATTACGAGAACGCGCTTAAATACTACAATAAATCGATTGAAAACAACGAATATGAATCAAAATTAATCCCGTTTTTAGATTTAGCTGAAGTCTACCTATGTTTAAATGATTCAATTAAAGCAAATGAATATTTTGAACAAGTTATAACCCTTTCATCCATGTCGAAAGAAGTTGATTCACTTACATCAAAAGGTTATGCAAAATTCAGACAAGGGAAATTTAGTGAAGCACTTACTGTTTATAATTTAATCTATGAAACAAATCCTCTTGATGTAAATAATTTAGTAAATTCTGCCTCAGCTTTAATTGGTCTAAAAGATTATATAGGTGCAGAAAAAAAACTAGAGGAGGCTATAAAATTAAATAAATTCAATACAGAATTACATTATTATTCAGGAATAATAAAACTTGAAAATGGTGATGAAATAAATGGATGTATTGAAATTCAATATGCCTTGAAAAATGGTTTTAAACCACCAATTGCTATTTCTTTTGATTGTAAGTAAAAAGAGAGATTAAAAGAATTTTATTTAGCTATTATATTCAATTAAAAACTGAATATATTTTATATTTCCCCACAATTTTATACTAGTTAGAAAGGAGATTTTATATTAATTGATGAATCGTATGTTGTATAAATTTACTTTAGTAATAAACATTTGATTTGAAATTTAAAAGTAACATTACATGAAAGATTTATTTCAGAATTAAATTGGTTGCTTTTAGAAAAAAAGGAATCTTTGTTCAAATTAAACTCACTCAAACACACCAAGAATTTTCAAATTTATAATCTTTAATAAACTATTATTTGAGTCTAATATTTTAGATTGAATCTGCGAAATCAAAAACAAAAAAAAGCCGTTTCACTTGAAACGGCTTTAAATAATTCGAATCTATTCTTATAAAACTACTACTTTCTTAATAGTAGAATAAGCGCCAGATTTTACTTCTAAGAAATAACAAGCTGAATTCAATTTTGAATTTAAAGCTAAAGAATGATTTACTTGAGTATTCGTTTTATCAATTTTCTCAGTGTAAATTACTTTACCTTGAACATCTCTTAAAGTCAATATAACTGGATTTTCACCTGCTGTGTAAGAAACATTTAAAGATTGCTCAGAAGTTAAAGGATTTGGATATACATTCAACTCTAAATTGCTTAATTCATTTTCAAATAAACCTAGAACACCACCTACATTAATATTATCAATAAATAAGTTGTTTGAAACATCAGATGCTATAAACTCAATTTTAAATCTAACATTATAATCAGTCATTGAACCAGAATAAGGTATAACTATGTTTTTCCATTGACTTGCAGTTGTTGGGCTATAATCAGAGCCACCTGCGAATCCAGCAGTTAACAAATCTTTTCCGGAAATTGTTTTTTTATTTGACCAAGTCTCTCCACAATTTCTTGAAACATATACATTAATTTTTTCTAAAATATCCGCTTTATTAGTACCAACAGTGGTTAATTGGGTACCATTAGTAGCATATGAATAATCAAAAGATAAATTTGCATTTGTTGTATGTGACAAATCATAAGAAGGTGTAATAATTGCATCTCTAGAACCTCCTAATCTTCTAACATACCATAAATCTTTGCTGTAAGGATCGTTATAATTAACTAATCTATAGTTTTTCAACTCATAACATTTAGATTTATCTACGCCTTTCCCATCTACAATTTCAAACTTATTATCATCCTCATCTGAATTTTGATTTAAAAACCAATAAATCTTGTTGTCATCAAGCGTATTCTTTGCTGGTCCATAATAATCTCCCCAAGGATCTGAAACAAAAATGTATTTATCTACTGTTTTTGTATTGGTTCCTGCAGCATTAGTAACTGTTAAACTCACTTTTTTATAACCTGAAGTAGCATATGTAACTGATACATTTGCAGAAGTAGAAGTTGCTGGTGTTCCACCTTCAAAAGTCCAAACTCTAGAAGTAACAGGTGCATTCCAAGAAACATCTGTGAAACTTACTGTACCACCCTGACAGATAGAATATGAATTAGTAGTTACATCTGAAATTGAAGTTAATATTAAATCTGATTTAAAATCAGCAACAGGAATACATGTTACAGGAGATAATACATCAATACCTGTAGCAGCATGATTTTCAGGTGTAATTAAATTACTTCTACCAGAAACATCAGCTAATAAATTAAGTCTCATAACTGCAGCTTGGTCTATTGTAAACATCCTTGAACAATAAGAATATTCCATGTAATTTTGAACATTTTCAACAATTCCTTCAGTGCAAGTAACTCTCAAACTATCGACACTGAATGTTCCTAAATTATCTTCAGCATTCCAAGCATAAATTCTGAATGTGATTTCATCTCTTACTGTAGTAAATGAACTTCCTCTAATAATCACGTTAGTTCCATCTAATTTAGTATTCACATCTTCTTTAATAAAGAAATTGTTTGAATGTATCTCTAAATTTAAAGCATTAGCAGTTGAATCAACTAAATCTGCAGCAAAATTATCTACACTTGATCTAACAGAAAAAGATCTAGGACCTGTAGAAGATCTCTGAACAGCAAAGTTTAATTTTTTATAGTCAATATTACCAGCCAAATGTGGTTTAATTTTGAATTCATAGTATTTTGTTAAATCAATTGCTCCGTTTAATTGAGAATAATCATTTCCTCCATCAATTGCAGCTCCTCCGATAGGCCATCCGCTAAAAGAAAATCTTCCAGCATTTAATGAATTACTTGAAAGTCCAACAGATTTAAAATCTTCAAATATAGGTCCTTTTGCTGTCGATACAGCAGTCGAACTTAAACCAGAAGTTAAGGTTACATTTTTAAAATCATAAACTACTGTATCTGTTTTAATAACTGAACAAATTTTAGCTGCATCAATATTACAATGTAAACTAGAACCTTTGGTTACAGGAGTATCATTTATACCATCATCACCACAAGCATTTCCTGGATCATTATTATCTCCCCAAGTATGAGGTAGACCTAACCAGTGTCCAATTTCATGAGTTAAAGCTCTAGAATTATATTCTGAACCAGTGCCTATAGAACCAATATGGCCATTTAAAATAATAACACCATCTTTTAAAAATCCTGATCCTGTAACAGATGATGGGTAGAATGCATATCCTGCAACAGTTCCTTCCATTTTAGCAACAACCCAAACATTTAAATATTGATTTCTATTCCAACCATTTAATTTTGCATTATCATCCCCATTTGTTGATTCATGACTATAAACTCTATCAATACCATTAGTACAATTACCATAAGGATCCTTAGTAGCTAACTTAAATTCAATATGAATATCAGATTTTAAATTTTGAAATTCAGGAACAATTTCTGAAACATCAGCATTTAATAGTCTATAATCACGATTTAAAATCGCAACTTGGTTAATTACCTGATCATCTGAAATGTTTTCAACTCCATATTGATGAATAATATGAAATACAATTGGAATGGTGTAAACAGTAGTTTTTTCACCCTTTACCATTTTATATTGTCTAGCATTTTGAAGCATTTTAGCTTGATCTGCTTCTAATTTTGGGTCAGCCGCATAAAGTTCTCTTAGTCGTTCATCTGAACCACATTGAAAATGTCCAGTTTGAGCAAAAGAATTTAGGCTAATTAGCGCGACTAATGGTAATATTAAGTACGTAAAAAGTTTATTCATGATAACACTATTATTAAATATAACGGATAAATATAAAAACAATATTTCTTATAAAGGGTAAATTTAAAAAAACTAATCTTTAATTAAAGATTTATTTATTGTTGTTTTTGTGTGAATTAAATCTTAATTTTTAAATTAACATTCTGAAAAACTGAAGATTAAAATTATGGGGGAGGAAGATTATTTCCAAAATTAATACTTTTCATAATTTTTTATTTTTAGTTTTTAAAAAGCCAATTTATCAAATTATAAATACAAACCTACAAATCTTTTTAGTCTAAATTACATTTTAAATTCACCGTTGATTAAAGTGTCATTATTTAAATGTGAAATGTTAATTCTTCGTTAAATTATAAGAATGAATGTCTAATAAAAAATCAATATTCTCTTCAATGTGATTTCCGATTACAATAATATTGACACCTGACTCGTTTAACTTTTCAATTTGTTCAATTGTACGAATTCCTCCTCCTACTATTATTGGTGTATCCAAAAATCGAACTTCATCTATAATTTTAGGTGCTATAGAAAATTCTGCTCCACTACCTGCATCAAAATAAATTATTTTTTTTCCTTGTAAAACTCCTGCAGTTGCAGTATTTTTTATAATTTTCGATTGATCTCTTGGGATTGGAATCGTTTGACTTACATAGGCAACTGAAGATTGAGTTCCACCATCAATTAAAATATATGCTGTTGGTAATACCTCTATATCCATATCATATACTTCTAATGCAGTTTGAATATGATGACCAATTAAAAAATCTGGATTCCTACCTGAAAGTAAACTCAAATATAGAATAGCATCCGCCTTTTCTGAAATTTGATGAGACGCTCCTGGAAAAATAACCAACGGTAGATTTGAATTTGCTTTTATAAAATCAATCGTTTTGTCAAATTCATTTTTTGTTACCGTACTTCCTCCTATAAAAATATAGTCAAGTTGTGAAAATTCAGCTTTCTTTAAAATTTCTTTTAAAACAAATAGATTGGAACACTTTTC
>CANCEQ010000123.1 GCA_947375085.1 Flavobacteriales bacterium | reverse complement strand
TCATGTCTGGATTGATTTCACCTGCTTTACGAATGTGTTTTTTTCCATCAAATGATAACCAGAAAATAGAACCAATCGTTACTAATTCAAAGTTATATCCTTTTGATTTTGCGTGTGTATTCACCAAATTGACAAAATATTCTGTTCTTTCTTTTTGGTCTTCGTAGAAACCAGGCTTTGCTAATTCTGTTAAAGAGGCAATTCCAGCAGCCATTGCAACTGGGTTTCCAGATAATGTACCAGCTTGATAAACAGGTCCATCAGGAGAAATACTCGCCATAATATGTGCTTTTGCTCCGTATGCTCCTACAGGTAAACCTCCACCGATGATTTTTCCATAGGTTACAATGTCTGGAGTAATGTCATATAATTCAGCAGCACCTGAAAAGGCAACTCTGAAACCAGAAATTACTTCGTCAAAAAACAATAAGATGTTATTTTCAGTACATAATTTTCTTAACTCTTTCAAGAACGTTAATTCTTGTAATAATAATCCGTTGTTTGCTGGAATTGGTTCAATGATTGCACACGCAATTTCATCTTTGTATTGTTCGATGCATTTGCGTAAAGCATCAATATCATTTAATTCAACCACCAATGTTTCGTTGATGTAACTTTCTGGAATTCCTTCACTTGTAGATGAAGTTCCGAATGTTACCAATCCACTTCCCGCTTTTACCAACATCGAATCAACGTGACCGTGGTAACAACCTTCGAATTTTAAGACTTTGTTTTTCTTTGTATAACCACGTGCCAAACGAATAGCTGACATAACCGCTTCAGTTCCAGAACTTACAAAACGAATTTTTTCAATGAATGGATTTTTAGAAAGAATCAATTCAGCCAACTCATTTTCTAAACGTGTTGGTGCACCAAAGCTTGAACCATTTTTCAATGTTTCTACTACTTTTTCAAATACTTTTGGGTGATTATGACCTAAAATAAGCGGTCCCCAACTACAACAAAAATCGATGAATTTATTTCCATCTTCATCCCAAATATGACAACCATCTCCCTTTTTCATAAACAATGGAGCGCCATCGACAGATTTGAATGCTCTTACCGGTGAATTAACTCCACCAGGAAAATACGTTTTTGAAGTTTCAAATAAAGCTTCTGATTCGCTTCTTTTTAAGGTATGTTTTGTTGCCATTTGCTATTTGTTTTAGTAGTGCAAATGTAATAAGCGGTTTACAAAACTCCTAATTGTTAAAAGTATGCTTTAACAATTATGTTATTATAAATTTATTACTTTTGTCCCACATAAAAATAAAGTATAACTCAAATTGACTTAACATGAAAATCAAAATTTTCTGTACGACTATCCTATTTATCACTATTTTCTGTTTTCAAATTGTTGCTCAATTAGGAGCAAATGACCCAAGTTTTAATTCAAAAGATTTAGGCGTTGGTGATCCTGGAACGAATGGGTTAATTAATTCAACAATAATTCAAAATGATGGTAAAATTTTAATAGGTGGAAATTTTACTTCTTATAGGGGTGTTTTGACAAATAGAATCGCTCGAATTAATTCAGATGGCACTATCGATAGGTTGTTTAATAGCGGTTTAGGTGCAAACGCGGCTATTTATAAAATTAGTGTTCAAAACGATGGAAAAATAATCATTTGTGGGGATTTTACTAAATACAATGGTGTTTCTA
Source organism: Flavobacteriales bacterium (assembly GCA_947375085.1). The sequence goes on along the minus strand of CANCEQ010000123.1, from coordinate 7,695 downwards.
TAAATAGAATCGCTCGTTTAAATGCTGATGGTACACTTGATGAAACATTTGTTATTGGAATAGGAGCCAATAGTTCTGTTTATACTACTTCAATTCAAAACGATGGTAAAATTATTGTCGGTGGAAATTTCACTGAATTTAATAGTATAACAAGAAATTATATTGCACGAATCAATTCTGATGGATCTGTTGATAATTCATTTGTTGGTGCATCAGTTATTAACGCAAACGTAAATTCTTCAACTATTCAAAGTGATGGTAAAATCATAATAACTGGAAATTTTAAAACAAATGTTTCAAATATTCCAAATAGAAATCGTGTTGCAAGGTTAAATAGTGATGGAACATTAGATGCAACTTTTACACCTACTAATGGAGCAGATGCCACAGTTTCAATTTCAACTATTCAAAATGATGGTAAAATATTAATTGGAGGACATTTTACATCTTATAATGATGCATTTGTTTTTCGTTTAGTTCGATTAAATACTGACGGAAGTTTGGATAATACATTCAGATATACAGGAAGTACTTCAAGTCCAAACCGTAATTATTTTGTTTCATCAATTGTAATTCAAAGTGACGGTAAAATGATGGTTGGAGGAACATTTTTAAAGTCTGATGGTTCGATTGATAATTCTGTGATTAGAATCAATTCGGATGGTTCCGTAGATAATACTTTTATTCCTGATCTAGGAACAAATGGTTCAGTAAGTTCAATTTCTTTACAACAAGATGGTAAAATTCTTATCGGTGGAAATTTTACGAGCTACAACAATAAGGGTAGAAGTTATATTGCTAGATTAAATTCGGATGGAGTTTTAGACTCAACGTTTCTTAAAGAAGTTGTTGGTGATTTTGTTAAAAAGATAGCTTTACAACAAGATGGTAAAATTCTTATTGGAGGAGGTTTTACTTCTTATAATGGAGAAGCTTGTAATTCTATAGCTCGTTTGAACTCTGATGGTTCAATAGATCATACTTTTAATTCGGGTGATGGTGCAAATTCAACCATTCAAGCTATCGCTATTCAAGCAGATGGAAAAATACTAATAGGAGGAAAATTTACAGTATTCAATAGTTTGGCAAGAAATTATATTACTAGATTAAATGCCGATGGTTCAGTAGATACAACTTTTAAAATTGGTCTTGGTTCGAATGGTTATGTTCAATCAATCGCTGTTCAAAATGATGGAAATATTATTTTAGGTGGATGTTTTTCTAGCTTTAATGGTTATACAAAAAATAATATAGTTCGTTTATTTTCAGACGGAACGATTGATTCTTCATTTGATTTTGGAACAGGTGCTAATGGTTGTGTAAATTCAATAGTTCTTCAAAATGATGGAAAAATCATCGTTTGTGGAAACTTTACAAAGTATGATGTATTAACTAATAAAAATATTTTAAGATTAGATTCAGATGGATTTTTAGATATTACTTTTCGACCAGCAAAGGAGGTTAATGGCAATATTCAAAATGTCGCAGTTTATAGCGATGGTAAAATTATTGTAAGTGGATTATTTTTTAATTCATCCTTAAATCGACAATTAAACGGAATCATTAAATTAAATACTAATGGATCATTGGATAATACTTTTAATTCAACATTAAGTGCCGAAGATTATATAAATCCGCAAACAATTTATTCGCTTGATTTACTAAAAGATGGTAAAATTGTAATTGGAGGATGTTTTACGAGCTGTCAATCTAGAACACGAAATAAACTAGCAGTGATAGATCAGAATGGAAATTTAGATGCTAGTTATGATTTCGCTGTAGGTGCTGATGATAATGTTAATACTATTGCTGTTCAATGTGATGGAAAAATTTTAATAGGTGGGAATTTTAATTCTTTCAATGGTTTAACAAGAAGCAGAATCACAAGAATTTTAAATTCATCCACAATTTATGATACTGCATGTAATAATTATGTTTGGTATGGAACAACTTATTCAACAAGTGGAATTTATACGCATATACTTAAAACGACAAGTGGTTGTGATAGTACCGTTATCTTAAATTTACATTTAAAAAGTACAGGTTCAACTAAAAATATAACAACTTGTGATACATATACTTGGTTCGGGAATGCCTACACAACAAGCGGAATTTATCAGTATATTTTAACGAATAAAGTTGGATGCGATAGCACTATTACGCTTAATTTAACAATAAACAAAAGTTCTACCTCAAGTCAAAACATCACTTCATGTAATTCTTATACTTGGTTTGGAAATACTTACACCACTAGTGGAACTCACACTCATATTTTAATAAATAAAGTTGGATGCGACAGCACCATTACGTTAAATTTAACAATAAACAAAAGTTCTACCTCAAGTCAAAACATCACTTCATGTAATTCTTATATTTGGTTCGGAAACACCTATACAACAAGTGGAATCCATACTCATATTGTACCAAACAAAGCTGGTTGTGACAGTACGATAACACTTAACTTAACCATTAAAAATAGTTCAGCCTCAACACAAAACGTAACAGCTTGTAACAATTTCAAATGGTTTGGGACTAACTTTAAAAATTCTGGAACCTATTTATACGTTTTAACGAACAAAGCTGGTTGTGACAGTACGATTACATTGAACCTAACAATCAATCTATTAGATACTACTGTTGCAATCGATCATTCTATTTTTACACCAAATGTGAGCGGAGCAACTTACCAATGGTTAGATTGTTCGAACGGAAACCAACCTATAAATGGCGCAACAGCTCAAAGTTATACAGCTTTAAATAAGACACATGAATACGCAGTAATCATCACTAAAAACGGATGTTCAGACACTTCTTCTTGTTTAAAAGTCAGTACGTTGGGTTTAAATTCATTAGACCAATTTATAGGAATATCTATTTATCCAAATCCTACATCTAACGAGTTATTTATTGTAAATCAAGAGAGTACAAAAAATCATTTTGAAATTTTAAATGCTGTTGGTCAAGTTATTTATCAAGGAGAAGTAACGGATAAAACGAAAGTAGAAACAAATCATTTTGCTCCTGGAGTTTATGTTGTGAAATTAGAGAATGAAAAGGGTGCTAGTTATCAGAAGGTTGTGAAAGAATGATGGATTATCCTCCCCCTGACTTCGACATACTCAGTCTATTCCCCCTCCAAAGGGGGAAGACTAAATGTCTCCTAAAATTTTATCTGCTAATACATCACTCAATTTAAAGTAACTTTCATTTGTCCAACCTCCGATGTGGGGAGTTAAAATCACTTTTGGTGAGTTCAATAAATATTGGAAAGGAAGAGGTAATTCTTGTTCAAAAAACGATTCAAAGCTTGTTTTTTCGTATTCTAGAACATCTAAACCAGCGCCTAGTACTTTTCCGCTTTCGATGGCTTTAACTAATGCTTCTGTTTCTACAATTTTACCTCTTGAAAGATTCAATAAGAAAATTGATTTTTCAATTTTAGAGAAAAAGGCATCGTTTGCAAAAAACAGGGTTTCTTTGTTTTGAGGAATGTGAAAACTAATTACATCGGCTTGATCTAAAATGGCATCAAGAGTACATTCTTTTACGAAATCACTTCCATAGCTTTGTTTGTATTTGTCATAGGCTAAAACATTTACATCAAATCCTCTCAATTTCTTTGCAAAGGCTTTTCCATTGTTTCCATAGCCGATGATTCCAACTGTTTTTCCATCTAATTCTATTCCTCGGTTTCCTTCTCTATCCCATTTTCCTTTGCGAACTTCTTGGTCAGCACTGTTCAGTTTGTTCATTAAAGACAATAACATCCCCAAAGCATGTTCGGCAACGGCATTTCTATTTCCTTCAGGTGAATTATAAAGAGTAATTCCTCTTTCTGTACAATAGGGAACATTAATGTTTTCCATTCCTGCACCAGAACGAGCAATGAATTTTAGTTGTGAAGCATGTTTTAAAAACGATTCATTCATCGGAAAACGAGAACGAATAACAATTCCATCTACATTTTGCACCAATTTTAAGCATTCATCTAATGACTTTTCTTCTGCGTGAATACAGATGTGGCCAGCTTCCGTTAAACGGTTTGCTAAAATTTCGTGCACTTCATCTAAAAATAGAATCGTCATGGTAAGGAAAGTTTAAAGATTGTAAAGTAGCGCTCCAACAGTGAAGTAAATAAATAATCCTAATACGTCGTTCAAAGTAGTAACGAAAGGACCAGTAGCTAAAGCTGGATCAATTTTGTATTTGTTTAATATCAAAGGGATTATAGTTCCGAAAAGTCCTGCAAATACAATCACAACAAAAAGAGAAATACTTACTACAAAGCCAAGCGTTGAATTTCCGAAAAACGAAGCGATTCCGTAAATAATGGAAGCTAAAAAGACACCATTTAATAATCCTACCAGTGTTTCTTTGACAATTTTTGTTTTAATATGGTCGAAATGATCGTTGTCTTTCGCAAGTGCTTGAACTACAATAGCGGATGACTGAACTCCAACATTTCCTCCCATCGCTGTAATCAATGGAATAAAAAGCGCTAAAGTTGGAATATGACTAATTTCGTTTGTAAAACCAGCAATCACATTTGCAGCAAAAATTCCACCAATCATCCCAATTAAAAGCCAAGGTAAACGTGCTCTAGAAATATGCCAAACAGAAGAGCTTGATTCAATTCTATCCGAGATACCAGAAGCCATTTGAAAATCTTTATCTGCTTCTTCTTTGATGATATCGACAATGTCATCAATCGTAATTCTTCCAACTAATTTATTTTGTAAATCGACAACAGGAATGGATACAAGATCGTATTTATCCATAATTTTGGCTACATATTCGCTGCTATCACTTGTCTTTACAGAAATGATATTTTTCTTTTGATATAAGTCTCGAATATGAGTTTTAACATCCGAAAATAAAAGGCGTTTTAATGATAGAAGACCAACCAATTTATTTAAATCATCAACAACATAAATCGTATAGACATTCTCAACATTTTCAGCTTGACGTCTTAATTCAACCAAACAACGATTGACAGGCCAATCTAATTTTGCTTGAATGAACTCTTTCTGCATCAAACCACCGGCAGTATCTTCATCGTAATTTAATAATTCGACAATATCTTCTGCTGCTTCGTCATCATCCATTTGAGAAATGACCTCTTGGATTTTATCGTCCGAAAGTTCACCTAAAATATCGGCAGCATCATCCGAATCAAGATTTTCTAATTGATCGGCAATTTCTTTTGAGGAAAGAGAGCTTAAGAAACGATCACGAATGTCTTCTTCCAATTCCATTAAAACATCCGCTTGAACGTCTTCAGAAAGTTGGAAATAAACGTATTTCGCTTCTTCATTGCTTAATCGATCCAATAAATCGGCAATGTCGGCAAAGTGAAGTTCGTGAATGTGTTCAATTATCCAACCGTTGTTTTGATCAACAATCGCCTGACGTAATTTTTCAAGAAAGTCTTTTGTTATTTCAAATCTCATTGGATAATTTTTTACAAAGATATGTTTTTCAGACTAAAATGAACTTCATTTTGTATGTTAAGAAATCATCATTTATATTTATTAAATTTGTTATCATTTTTGAATGATTATTTTTGCGGTTTATAAATATCTAAAATAGCGAATGGAAAGTTTTTTTAAGCACTTATTAGAGGAGTTTCACTTTCCATTGAGAAATCCTGTTTTAATATTTTCAACCATTTTATTTATCATTCTTCTTTCACCTATTTTACTTCGAAAAGTAAAGATTCCTTCGATCATTGGTTTGATTTTATCAGGAGTAATTATCGGTCCAAATGGTATCGGATTAATTGGGGCGAAACTATTGGAATCGGATGGTTCTGTAAAGTTATTTTCTGTCATTGGATTGCTGTACATTATGTTTATGGCGGGACTCGAATTGGACATGTCTCAATTTAAAAAGTACCGTAAGAAGAGTTTTGTTTTTGGTTTCTTGACTTTTATTATTCCGATTACACTCGGTTATCCTATTTGCTTGTTTGGTTTGGGATTGAGTCCTGTAGCAAGTATATTAACTGCAAGTATGTTTGCAACTCATACACTGGTTGCATATCCAATTATTAGTCGATTAGGTATTTCTAAAAATCAAGTCGTAGCAGTTGCAGTCGGAGGTACAATTTTAACTGACACTGCGGTATTAATTATCCTAGCTATTATTTCCAGTTCTGCTGATGGTAATTTGGATATGGCTTTTTGGGTGCGATTAATTACGTCATTGGCGATTTTCACTTTTATTATGTTTTACATTATTCCAAGGATTGCGCGTTGGTTTTTTAGTAAACTTGAAAGTGAAAAAACATCTCATTACATCTTTGTTTTATCGGTTATCTTTTTTGCTGCTTTCTTAGCAGAAATGGCTGGTGTTGAGCATATTATTGGTGCTTTCGTAGCTGGTTTGGTACTGAATAAGTTAATACCTCATTCTTCTGCTTTAATGAATCGAATTGATTTTATTGGAAATGCTTTATTTATCCCTTTTTTCCTGATTTCTGTAGGAATGGTAGTGGATTACAAGGTGCTTTTTCATGGTCCTTGGGCGTTAATTGTGGCAGGGGTTTTAACCTCTTTTGCCTTATTTAGTAAATGGTTGGCGGCTTTTGTAACGCAGTTAATCTTTAAAATGACAAACGTTGAACGTCAAGTTATTTTTGGATTAAGTACTGCACACGCAGCTGCAACTTTAGCTATTATAATGGTAGGTTTTCAAAAAGGCATTCTGAATGCTCAAGTTGTTAACGGAACTATTTTATTGATTTTAGTAACTTGTATGGTTGCTTCTTTCGTTTCTGAACATGCTGGAAAAAAATTATTGATTCAATTAGCAGAAAGTGGAGAAGAGCCGGAAAAGAAAAGAGTTTCTAGAAATCAACATTTATTGATTGCTATTAATGAACTGAAAGAGAATGAGTTGTTAATCGATTTAAGTGTAATGATAACTGATAAACGGGTTTTAAATCCGATTTCAGTTGTCAGTGTTTTACCCAATAATAAAGAAGCTGAACAGAGAATTAGAACTTCTCGCAAGGAAATGGATGAGATTGTAAAACATTTTTCAGATGGAGAATTCCCTGTTAACGTAATTACAACCATAGATCATAATTTATCTTCCGGTATTGCTCGTGTTTCAAAAGAATTATTTACAGATATTGTTGTTTTAAACGACAGTAAGAAAATGAATTTATTGAAACGTATTGTTGGCGATGACCGAGAACATTTGTTAGATGTGTGTGATAAAACTGTTTTCTTTTGTCAATTAGAAAAAGCATTCGTTTCTTATTCTAAAATCGTTTTGATATGTCCTCAATTTGCAGATTTAGAGCATAGTTTTGATAATTGGGTAGAACGAGTTTTAAGATTAGGGAAAGAATTGAACATCAAAATAGAAGTTTATGGTCGTCATGAAATTCACGATTCGATTGTTCGAGTGGTTAAAAAAGTGAAAATTTTTGCTGAAGTAACATTTGTTCAATTGGATGATACAGAAGACTTTTTTGCCATTAATAAAAATTCTAATGTAAATGATTTGATCATTTTTGTATCTGCTCGAAGAGGATCTGTATCGTATTACTCTGGTGTAGATAATTTCCTTTCTAAATTAGAAAAAGGGATGCCTGAAAATGATCAAATACTGATTTATCCATCACAAGAAATTGCTGAGAATTTATACAGTGGATATGAAGATTTTACAACAACTCCAATTTCTAAA
>CANCEQ010000122.1 GCA_947375085.1 Flavobacteriales bacterium | reverse complement strand
GTTTGTAATAAACGGTCAGCTAAAGTACTCTTACCGTGGTCAATATGTGCAATAATGCAAAAATTACGAATATTCTTCATAGGAACTTACAACAATTATTTTCGTCAAATTTTATCAAACGAAGAACAAAAATACGGAAAAAAATGTTTGTTTTAGATATTAGATTGATAGACAATAGAGGTTAGACAAAAGATTTTACGCAAAAACAGAATCAAAACAATACGCTATAAGAGTTTTTTTAGTTAAAAATTGCATCCAATTCATCAGTCTATTCTCTAATGTCTAAAAATCTAAGGTCTATTTCATCTAAAAATTTAACATTTGATAACCTATTTTTCACTTAATCAGTTGACCCTTCGAACAATTATTTCTACTTTCGCGTTCGATGAGCGAAAAAATAGAAAAATATAATAGAAAAGGAGTGCGTACTAGTTACGTTTCTACTGTTATTGGAATTTCTTTGGTTTTGTTTATGGTTGGACTTGTTATCGGAGGGATTTTAGGTCTAGAAAATGTTCAAAAACAAGCAAAAGAAAGTCTTCAAGTTGATTTGTTTTTTAAATCAGAATTGAACGATGCTGACATTAAACAAATTGAACAAGAACTGAAAACGTGGGAACAATTTTCGGATGTTTACTTTGTTTCTCCTCAACGTGCAGCAGAAGAGTTTAGTACGGAAGATCAAGAAGGTCATCAAATTTTATCCATTCTAGAAGGGGAAAATCCTTTACCTGCTACAATTGGGTTTAAGCCAAAAGCAGAATATGCTACAAAAGAAGGAATGAAAAAAATTAAATTCGAACTTTTTAAAGCTTACCCTGAAGAAATAGATGAGGTTAGCTACGAAGAGTCAAGTGTAAATTCTGTCAATCTTGGATTCAAACAATTTGTATTTCTTTTTAGTATTGTCGCGTTGCTTTTAGTAATTGTTGCTGTTGCTATGATTAACAATACAATTCGTTTGGCTCTTTACTCAAAACGATTCACTATCAAAACAATGCAGTTAGTTGGTGCAACTCATAGCTACATTAGAAAGCCGTTCTTAATTCAATCGATATTTCAAGGAATTGTTTCAGCAGTAATCGGAACAGGACTTTTAATGACACTTTTCTTCGCTTTGAACAATGTGCTTGAATCGATCGAAATTAGTTTTGATTTAGGAAGTTTAGTTATCCTATTTAGCTCTATACTAGCAATCGGAATTATCATCACTTTTGTTTCAACTTGGTTTGCTCTAAACAAATTCTTACGAATGAAATTAGACGACTTGTATTAAGGTTGAGATTGAGGCTTAGAATGAGCTTGTAGAAATTAAGATTAAAGATTAAAAAGATATTTAGAAATTATGGAAAATAAAAAACAAATGTTTGCATTTCAACCGGAAAATTACCGTTTGCTGTTGATTGGTTTAGCGATTAACATCTTAGGTTTTATTTTGATGATTGGAGGAGGAACAACAGATCCTCAAAAATTTGATGCAAATGAGTTGTTCAGCAGTGTACGTATAACACTTGCTCCTGCTCTTATTATTGCAGGTTATGTAGTAATTCTTTATTCTATTATGAAAAAGAAAAAACCAACATCTACAGAAAATAATTAATACTTCTTATGAATTTTATTGAAGCTATCGTTTTAGCAGTTATCGAAGGGTTAACTGAATTTTTACCTATTTCATCAACTGGTCATATGATTATCGGTTCCTCTTTTATGGGAATGAAATCGACTGACTTTTCAAAATTGTTTATGATTGTGATTCAATTAGGTGCAATTTTATCCGTTGTTGTATTGTATTTCAAACGTTTTTTTAAATCAATTGATTTTTACGTAAAATTAGTGGTTGCTTTTATTCCAGCTGCTGTATTTGGTTTATTGTTAGGGGATTATATCGACAGCTTATTGGAAAACGTAACAGGTGTTGCTATTTCATTATTAGTAGGTGGTATCATTTTACTCTATGTTGACAAATGGTTCAATAGACCTTCGTATCAAGAAGAAGAAAACATCAATTATTTAACGGCTTTGAAAATAGGTTTGTTTCAATGTATCGCAATGATTCCGGGAGTTTCTAGATCAGGAGCTACAATCGTTGGTGGTATGAGTCAAAAATTAAGTAGAAAATTAGCTGCTGAATTTTCATTCTTCTTAGCAGTTCCTACAATGTTTGCTGCAACGGCTAAAAAATTATACGACTTCTTTAAAGATGGTCATACGATTACAGATGAAGAAGTGAAAGTACTTGTGATAGGAAATATGGTTGCCTTTATTGTTGCTTTAATCGCTATTAAGAGCTTCATCGGTTTTTTAAACAAACATGGATTTAAAATTTTCGGATATTACCGTATAGCATTAGGAATCATATTATTAGTATTACTAATGAGTGGTTATAAGCTTCAAATTGTCTAAATGAATGGAAGACATTAACGTTTTTGCTGAAGGTAGTACCATCATTGTTGACAAACCCTATACATGGACATCTTTCGATGTAGTCAATAAAATTCGTTGGAATTTAAAACAAGCATTAGGAGTAAAGAAAATTAAGGTCGGCCACGCAGGAACCTTAGATCCTTTAGCAACTGGACTTCTCATTCTTTGTATAGGAAAACATACCAAATTAATCGATGAATTAATGGTCGGTGAAAAAACCTATACAGGAACGATTTTACTTGGTAAAACAACTCCATCCTACGATTTAGAAACTGAATACAACGAAGATTTTCCAACAAATCATATCACACCTGAACTGATCGAGGAAGTTAGAAAATCATTTATCGGTGAACAACAACAAGTCCCTCCAATTTTCTCAGCAAAACAAGTAGATGGAAAACGTGCTTATGATTTAGCAAGAGCTGGAAAAGAAGTAGTTTTAAAATCAAATACCATTACAATCTCTGACTTCAAAGTTAACTTAGATAGATTTCCTGAAGTTGATTTTGAGATCTCTTGTTCGAAAGGAACCTATATTCGTTCTATAGCATACGATTTTGGGAAAGCCTTACAATCAGGCGGTTGTTTAACAGCTTTAAGAAGAACAAAATCAGGAGATTTATCAATCGAAAATGCCAAATCAGTGGATGATTGGATTTTAGAAATTAGAGGACCTCAGGAGAATTAATAATTGATAATTTAAATGGATAATTGAAAATCAGCTATCCGATTAAAAACATCTCTTTATCTTTTTATCAAAACAGTTTCTTAACTTCGTAGTATAAACTATTCGTGAATGTTACGGTTTTTATTACTAGTCTTTTTATTCGTCTTTTCTACTGATATTTTAAGTAGTCAAGTAGCTAGTAATGGAAAAACAATTCCTAACTTTCATTTCAAAGAACATCCCAATCAAAAGTTTGGATTTGATGCATTTGAATACGAAGAGTGGGCTGGCGATTATCACCCTTTCAGATCAGGAGGTAATTTCCCCGTCTATAGCGCCCATAAATCAGTTAGTTATAAGGAAAGGGACAGAGTTTTACTTGTTTACAAAGGAGGAAAAAAAGGTTTTAAGAAAAATTTAAAAATAACAGTTCGTGACCAAAACATTTCATTTTCAAAACTAGATGATTCAACTTTTACCGTTAATTTACCGCCAAAAGAATCAGATTATGTTGTTAAAGCAAGCTGGAAAAATGAAATTGTAGCAAAACTATTTGTTCAAGTAAAAAAGCAGATAAGAGAAAAAATTGTGATTGTTCCACTGAATGATTTTCAATTTTCAAACAGTACGATAGAAGAGAAAATTAACACGATTTATCAGCAAGCAAATATTCAGTTTGATGTTGAAATTAGTAAACCATTTGTTTCCAAAGTTTTCGAGCCGCAAACACTTTTTAGTCCACCATTAAATCATCACAACGAATATTCGGGACAAATGCGTTTATTGCGTGATTTATATTTCGAAGCACATCCAAAAACAGATAAAAATGCCTACTTCCTTTTTGTTATCAATGGATTTACCGATTCATTGATGAATGGTTTTATGGTAAAAAATAAATCGATTGGATTTATAAAATACGATCAAAATATTGATACTTTCTCAATCCATTTAGCACAAAATTTAGGCTTTGGAGCCGGTTCATTTGATTTTTCATGGGAGAAGAAAGGTCCTAAAATGGGTAGTACAGCCAATTTAATGGACACTACATTTGGTACTCATCTTGCTTTTTATCAATGGAATAGTCTACATAAAATGCCTAATTATTATTCCTGTTATGACAATGAAGAGAACATAAAAACAAATAACGGTACGGTTGCCTATTATTTTTGGGAGGAAAACAAAAAAGGAAATATTTATTTTAAAAACAATTCGGTTTTAGAGGCTATTAAACGTCCATATAAATACAATTTCCTTTCTTATCGGTTCAAGGTAAAATACTTACTACTTCGACCTTTTTATAAATTGGGAGGTTATTTTGTTTCGATTTTAGATTTAATTTTAATTGCAATTGTTTTGTTTTTACTCTGGTTTATTAGAAGAAAATTAAAACAATTTTGGGCACGAAAAAAATGGCGTTTTAAAATTGTCCGACGTGTTTTATTTTTCTCCATTCTATGTTTCATTGCTTTTGAAACCTATGAAAACTATTGGGTAACGAATCGAATATTGTATTATTTCAAACAAATTTCAGGCCCCTTAAAAGAATTAGACAAACTTTCTTATTCAATAGCACAAGAACAATTGGTGAAAGATGAAAATATTTTACATCAAGAAGTCCCTACAGTATGTTCAGAAATCTTAATTAAACGAAAAAAATCGTGGTATGTAAAAAAACGTTCAAAAGTATTGTATTTCAATGTGACTATCGACGAAAATAATAAGATTGAAAAAATAAGATACGATCTAAGTAGTGATTCAATCCATTTAAAAACGATCAATTATCATAAAAAAGCAGCTAGTCATTACCTTGTTTTCACCTATAAAAAAGCGGGTGGGGGAGCTGAAAGACAAGAAATATATAATCATTTAGGAGTTGAAATAAGTGCAAAATTTAAAAATGAAGACATTCCAAAACGAATTTTGGTTTTTGTAAATGGGTATCGTCCAACTTCAATTGGAAGAACTTTTGAAGAAAATTTCAGTGACGTCCAAAACAATGGATTTGAATATTCTAATTCAAAAAACTACATCTACGATTTCGATCGATTTGATTATTGGAGACCTTGGAGAGAAATCAATTTATTGTTTCAAAAAAGATTAAATCCAAACGAAACCTATTATGCAGATGGGCATTTTTCAGTTGAAACTTCTAATTACCGTTCACTTTTCAATTTTTCAAGTATTTCTTCTTTGTATCCAAAACGCTGCAGAAATTCAAAAAAACATTCTTGTCATAAAATACAAGATGCAACTTTTAAGCAATTCATTTTTAATCAATCAAAAACGATTAATCAATTGAAAATGCGTCCGAATAAAAAAGGATTTAACTTAAGAAAATACAAGGGAAGAATTGCAGGAAGAAATCTGTTGCAGATCATAAATGAAATTCCAGATTTTTCTAAAAACGATACCTTATTTGTAATTGCTCATAGTATGGGATTTGCTTATTCTCAAGGAATGGTTGAAGAATTAAGAGGAAAAATTAATTTCGGCGGATATTATATCATTGCACCTGAAAATGGAGAAAGTGGAAAGATAAATCCATTGGAATGGAAACAGGTATGGCAATACGGAAGTAATTTTGATCAATCAATACATGACGCACCTTGTTTACAAGATGGTATTGCTCCACAAAAAACAATTCCAGGTTTGCCTATCAATAATCGAATTTTCATTCCTGAAAGCCTATATCATTGCAAAGGATATTTTGACTCGCATTTCATTGGATACTACACTTGGGTTTTGGATATTAAAAAAGATCAACCAGGATATATTTTTAGGAAATAAAAGTCTTTTACGTCATTCGAAAAATATCTAATAATATTTTATAACTTTGCACTCTTTTTGAATATTTTTTACACGTAATATATCCAGTTTTATGACAAAAATGAAACTTTCAGAGTTTAGTTTTGACTTACCAGAAGAACTTATTGCAGAATACCCAACAGAGAATCGTGATGAATCACGTTTAATGGTAATTCACCGTGACACGGGGAAAATTGAACACCGTTTATTCAAAGACATCATCAATTATTTCAATGAAGGTGATGTAATGATTCGTAACAATACAAAAGTTTTCCCTGCACGTATGTATGGGAACAAAGAGAAAACAGGAGCAAAAATCGAAGTTTTCTTATTGCGTGAATTAAACAGAGAAAGTTTATTGTGGGACGTTTTAGTTGATCCTGCTAGAAAAATCCGTATCGGTAATAAATTATACTTCGGTGAAGATGATTCTTTAGTTGCTGAGGTAATTGACAATACAACATCTAGAGGTAGAACTTTACGTTTCCTTTTTGATGGTTCTTACGAAGAATTCAAAGCGAAAATTACTGAATTAGGAGAAACTCCAATACCAAAATACATCAAACGTGAGGTAGAAGAGTCTGATGAAGAAAGATACCAAACTATTTTTGCTACAGAAGAAGGTGCTGTTGCAGCTCCAACTGCAGGTTTGCATTTCTCTCGTCAATTATTGAAAAGATTGGAACTAAAAGGTGTAAATTTTGCTGAAGTAACACTTCACATTGGTTTAGGAACTTTCCGTCCAGTTGAAGTAGAAGATTTAACAAAACACAAAATGGATTCTGAACAAATGAGAATTTCTCCAGAATCTGCAAAAATTGTAAACGATGCAAAACGTTCTAAAAAACGTGTGTGTGCGATCGGTACAACTTGCATGAGAGCGATTGAATCTTCAGTTTCAACTGATGGATTATTAAATCCTTTTGACGGTTGGACAAATAAATTCATTTTCCCTCCTTACGATTTCAGTATTGCTGATTGCATGGTAACAAATTTCCATACACCATTATCAACTTTGTTAATGATGATTTCTTCATTCTGTGGTCACGATTTAATGGTGGAAGCATACAAACAAGCTGTAGAAGAGAAATATAGATTCTATTCATATGGTGATGCTATGTTGATTTTATAAGAATAACAAATAACTTTATTCTATAGGATAGGGTTTAAACCCTATCCTATAGAAATGAAAACATAAAAAAATGCTTCGAAAATTCGAGGCATTTTTTGTTTAAATCAAACTTTTATTCAATAAATTAAATCGATTAAAAAAGATCCAATTTTCCACCATCAATAATTAATTGATTACATTTGCACCGAATTTTAATATCATTATGTCAGCAGGAGCTAAAATAAAATCATATATTCTTTTCACGAAATTTCGTCTATCTGCATTAGTCATTATATCAGCACTTTCAGGATATTTATTTGCAAATGGTCACGATAATTATGAAATTTTCTTACTTCTTGTAGGTGGATTATTAGTAACAGCTGCTTCAAATGGATCGAATCAAATTTGGGAACGTGATTTAGATAAATTAATGAAACGTACCGAAAAACGACCTTTACCTGAAGGAAATATGTCGTTAACGGAGGCTTATTTAATTGTGATTATAAGTTTGGTAGTTGGGACTTATATGCTTTACCAAATCAATTTTTATTCAGCATTATTAGGTGTATGTGCCTATATATCATACGTTTTCTTATACACTCCTTTGAAAAGAGTTACTCCATGGGCCGTTTTCATTGGTGCTTTTCCTGGTGCAATTCCACCAATGTTAGGAGCTGTTGCAGCATCTGGAAAATTTGATGTCGTAGCAGGAGTTTTATTTTTTGTTCAATTCATTTGGCAATTCCCTCATTTCTGGGCAATTGCATGGGTGGTTTTTGACGATTACAAAGCAGGAGGATTTGCTTTACTTCCATCTAAACTAGGGAAGTCTAAAAATTCAGCTTATCAAATTGCGATTTATTCATTTGTTCTTATTCCTTTCAGTCTTTTGCCTTGGTTATTGGGATGGACAGGAATTACCTCTTTAATTATTGCTACAATAATTGGTTTATTGTTCTTTTTACAATCGTATAAATTATTAATGACGTGTGACGATAAAGACGCACGAAAATTAATGTTTGCTTCTTTTTTCTACCTACCGATCATTCAATTTTTATACGTTTTCGATAAAATAGAAGGCGCCATTCCAAAATAATAAAAGTATGAAAAAGGATTTTATCGAAGAAATAGCTCCAGATGTAAAGGAGAAAATGAAAAAAAACCTGGTTTACATTGGGATTTTCAGTGTATTTATGGTATTCGCTGGGTTAACTTCTGGTTATATCGTTTCAATGGGTGATTCTTTTTGGGTCAAATTTCCTTTCCCATCTGCATTTTGGATCAGTACTGCAATCATTGTTTTAAGTAGTTTATTTGTACAATTAGCAATTACTTTTTCAAAAAAAGAAAAACACAGCTTATCTAAACTATTTGTTGTTTTGACTTTTGTCTTCGGAAGTTTATTTGTTTACTTTCAATTCAAAGGTTACGGACAATTAAATGAAAACGGAAGTCACTTAAGAGGTGATTTAATGGTGGTTGAAGGTCGTTACGGAAGTGCTGGCGACGAAGGACGTTATTACGGATATTACGAAATTAAATACAATGGAAAATTCATCGGGATAGATGGAAATGATTACTTATTGAATGGTAAGAAAATGTCTGAACAAGATTTTTCAAAAGTTCAAAAGTTCATGTCTCAATTCGAAAATATTGAATTTAAAAAAGCATTGGCTGTAAATAAAAACTACGGAAAAGAATTTTCTCTTTATTACAAGCAACAACCAGTTGACTTAATCAATGGAAAATTATCGTTGCCAGACAGTACAGAATTAGAATTTGTTGATTTATCAAGATTACAAAGTTTAGCTGTTAACATTAGAGATGGAAGAGGTGATTTCTTCATGAAAGGAAAATTAGGAAAAGACTTTCACGTTTACTACAAAGGAAAAGAATTAGACTACAAAAACAGAGAATGGTATTACAAAGGAAAAGTATTAGATGACTATCTTCAAACAAAACCATTAGAATCTCCAGATACTGCTTCATCATATCTTTGGTTGATTACATTCTTACATTTATTACATATCATTTTCACTTTATTCTACATGGGTAAAATGACAATATTCTCATTATCAGGTAAATTCGAAAGAGAAGGAGTTTTAAGTTTAAAATTAGGAGCAATATTCTGGCACTTTTTAGGAGTACTATGGATCTATTTATTCTTCTTTTTACTTTATATTCACTAATCGTTCTTAATTAGATTAATTATAAATTACATTTAACACGCTATTTTTTAGGTAATTACAAAAAATATAAATGATTTAAATTCAAAAATTATAAAAAACATATAATTTTTATCGGTACAATTATTACATTTTTTACTTTTTATTCATTAAACTTGCACAAAATTTATTAAAATGGCTGAACACGCTGCAAAACAAATTGACACTAAAACTTTATGGG
>CANCEQ010000121.1 GCA_947375085.1 Flavobacteriales bacterium | reverse complement strand
TGCACTGGTGGAATTCGTTGTGAAAAGGCTTCCGCTTGGTTTAAACATAGAGGTTTTAAAAATGTTCATCAATTAGAAGGTGGGATTATCAAATATGCAAATGATTGCAAAGATAAAGGCATAGAGAATAAATTCATTGGAAAGAATTTCGTTTTTGATGAAAGAAGAGGAGAGCGAATTTCTGATGATATAGTTGCTGTTTGTCATCAATGTGGTTCTCCTGCTGATACACATACGAATTGTGCAAATGAAGCATGTCATTTGTTGTTTATTCAATGTGAAAGTTGCAAAGACAAATTAGAAAATTGTTGTTCAACGGAGTGCATGGAAGTAAATCGACTTCCTCAAGATGTTCAAAAAGAATTACGAAAAGGTTCAGATAAAAGCAATATGATTTTCAAAAAAGGTCGTTCAGAGAAATTGCTATTTAAACCAAATAATAAATAACTAGAAATCAACATTAATCATGAATTTAGCTATCAATTGGAATGTTCGACCGGAATTATTTGAAGGATTAAAAACACCTAATTTATATGGTCTTTTATTTGTTTCTGGTTTAGTAATCGGCTATTTTGTTATTAAAAAAGTTTTCAAAAAAGAAAATATTACCGACGAAATTTTAGATAAGTTGGTAATGTACATGGTTTTATCCACCATAATTGGTGCACGATTAGGACATGTGTTTTTTTACGGACCTTATTTTGATAGAGTTAGTCCAGAAGGAATTGTTTTGGAAAGAGGTTATTTTTCACATCCAATTGATATTTTTAAAGTCTGGGAAGGTGGATTAGCAAGTCACGGTGGTGCTATTGTGATTGCAATTGCTCTTTGGTTTTTCTCTCGAAAAGTAGTAAATAAACCTTATTTATGGATTTTAGATAGAATCGCTGCCCCAACTGCAATTGCTGCATGTTGTATACGTTTAGGGAACTTAGTGAATTCTGAAATTGTAGGGGATATCACTACAGTTCCATGGGGATTTCGTTTTATAATGAATGATTGTTACCCACCTTTTGATTGTTCTTGGGATCAAATTCCAGTTCGTCATCCAGCTCAACTATATGAAGCAATAGCGTATATTTTTATTTTCGTGTTGTTATTATTTATGTATTGGAAAAAACAAGTTTGGACTAAGCCTGGATTATTATTTGGTACATTTTTAACGCTACTTTTTACAGCACGTTTTTTAGTAGAATTTGTGAAATTAGGCCAAACGGAAAGAGATGCTGTTTTACCTATCAATACTGGACAAATGTTAAGTATTCCTTTTATTATTGTAGGATTGATTTTAATGTTTAAGGCTTTAAAGAAAGATCCAATTAAAGAAATTGAATAATTTAAATTCTTTTAGAATTGGAAATGTAAACATGTTAAAATGACGAAAAAAAATAATTTAGTATCGATTTTCATTATACTAGTTTTCGGTTTTTTATTCCAATTTAAATATATTCAAGAATTTCCATCAAATATTCATGCCTGGGCTCAATCAGATAGGTATGCATTATCGTTAGGTTTTGTAAAAAATGATTTAAATTTTATAAAACCCCAAACGTTTGTCTTAAATCGACAGTTTCCAAATGAATGGAAAGAACCTTCTGCCGAAGGAACGACAGCAGTAGATTTTCCTGTTCACGATTTTTTAGCAGCAATTATAATGAAGATTACGGGTAATACTTCACCTGTTATTTTTCGTCTTTATATTTTGTTTTATAGTTTTATAGGTCTTTATTATTTATTTAAAATAGGCTTATTATTCACGAATAATAGTGTAAAATCTTTACTCTTATTGATTTTTGCTGCTACTTCACCAGTTTTTGTATACTATCAAGGTGGGTTTTTGCCAACTATACCTTCAATTTCAAATACATTGATAGGTATTTATTTATTTTTTATTTATTTAAAAAATGAAAATAAAAAATATTTTAATTTAAGCTTAGTTTTTTTAACGATTGCAGCTTTAAGTAGAAGTACTTTCTTGATTTCATTAATTTCAATTTTATCAATTGAATTTTATCGTATAATTAAAAAAGAAACAAGTTTAAAAGGTAAAATTATTCCTGTTGGTTGTTCATTGATCGCTTTATTGAGTTATTTTTTTTATAATAACTTATTGAGACAAGAATATGGCTCTGTTTTTTTGAGTCATTTAATGATGGCAGAAAATTATTCAGAAATAAAGGAGATTATTCAATTGACTTTATCTAATTGGAAGTATCATTATTTTTCCAAGTTGCATTATTTGTTTATTATAGTTTCAATAGCTATTAGTTTATTCTATATTTTATTTAAGAAGAGTCGTAAAGGAAAAATAGAGCATCTTTTTACTTTATTTATTCTGGTTCAGTTTATAGGATTTATTCTGTTTTCATTTTTAATGTTAAAACAATTCCCGAATCATGATTATTATTTTTTGGATACCTTTTATATACCTACAATTTTATTGCTTCTGATTACTTTAATTTACATACCAGATTTTAATTTTGGTTTAAATGTATTTATGCTAACATCAGTTATTATTGTAGTTTTTTATTGGGTTTCAAATGTTTTTGAATATCAAGTTAAACGAAGAGAAACAGGGAGTTGGGATTTGGTAGGTAAAACGATCGAAAATTTTAAGCATTCAGATAATTTTTTAAAGTCACTTCATATAAATGAAACATCTAAAATTTTAGTTTTAAGTCCACAAGCACCAAATATCCCATTTATCTTGATGGATAGATTTGGTTACGCAATCATGTCTTCAAATAAAAATGATTTATCAAAAGCATTAAAATGGGATTTTGATTATCTGGTTTATCAAAATGATTTATTTTTAAATGAAACTTATTTCAATTTCCCTGAAATAATTAATAAGATTGAAAAAATAGGGGATAATGGAAAAATTTCTGTTTGTAAATTAAAAAAGTATCCCCAAAAGCAAACTTTATTTTCTTTTCTAAAATTAAAGAATCAGAAAACGATTTATGAAAAAGAAATTACATTTGAAAAAATGAATTCTTCAAATGAATGGCAAAATTAAAATTTACTTCAGTTATTAAATATAATGGAAAAAGTTCGGGATTTGTATCTGAAAATGATGAATTTGGAATTACGTTTAAATCCAAAAAACTAAAGCATATTCTTGGAAAAACACACTATTTAATTTTTAACTCAAAATTTTATTCTAAAAAATTAATGAGTGCTCAAATTGTAGTTTCCATTACTTCAAATAATCAAATTATTTATTCTCAATATTATCAACTTAGTGATTTTATACATTTTAAAAATAGATGGGAAAATGTGAATTTATTTTTTAATTTACCTAAATTCAATTCTAAAGATTTTGAAGTGAGTGTCTATTTATGGAATGATAAGAGAATTGAATTGTTTTATGATGATTTTGGTTTTAAAATATTTTAATCCAAATTTATCGAAATAAAAAAACGCTTCACTTACATGAAACGTTTTAGATAATAATTTAATATAATTGGTTAATCTTTTGAACTAACGGGTGATTCTAAAAATTCACCACATCCAATATAAAACTGAGTATTTTCAGTAATTAAATAAGCTTTACCTCTATTAAGACCTTCTCCTAAATCGTGAAAACAAGGACAGCTTTCAGCACTTTCAGGATCAAAAAATTCCATAACCAATGTTGCTGTTTTTCCGTTTTGCCCCTTCATAACCCAAGATTCAGAAATTTCCCTTGAAGAACCTTCCGGAGCAGGTTTACTTACTAAAGTATAAGCATATGAATTTTCTCCAACATATAATGTAAGGCCTTTTCCTCCGTCCCAATCTAATGTCCATGCAGGAGATTGACCACTTGCAATTACTGATTGAGCTTTACTCATCATTGAGAATCCAAGTGTTGCTAGTATAAATATATATGCTTTCATAGCCATTTGTATTTACCCTAATTTACGGAAATTAAATTAAAAAGATTCAAAATTCAGTTAATTAGTTTTTAACAAATAAAAGTTAACCATTTATTCGATTTTAGGTATCTAAATATGTAACCTTTCAATGCTATTTACGATATATATATTTGGGTACGAAATTTGATTTCAGGTACCTATTAACTATAAACAACATGTTATGATGCAAAAATACTTCGCTTTAATAGGTTTAACGTTTTTCTCAGCTCAATTTTCAATTTCTCAAGTAGAAGATGAAGCATGTTTACCACCTTCAAAAAAAATTATGAAGATTCTAGATGCTGCTCGTCAGGCTCCTGATGCTAAAACAGCAGTGGATGGTTTTAATGAAGCTGTTAAAGAAAATCCTGATAATGCAATGGTGTATTATGATTATGCGATGTATGCGTATAACAGTGGTACCAAATATTTCGAAACTTTACCTAATCCAGCTATGGGAGAGAAGAGTTATAAAAAAGCAGAAGAAATGTTTCAGGAGGCTTTAAATCATTGTGCAGATTACAATGCAAATTGCTCTTATTATTTAGGAGTTATAAATTATTCGCAGCAAGAAATGACGGAAGCGATTAAATGGTTTAAAATATTTAAAAATTTTAAGCACAATGATCCAACAAGATATCCTGATGATTTCTCAAAAAAAATGGAAGATGTAAATTCTGTTATCAAAGAATTAGAAGAAGAAATTGAATTAAACGGTAAAAAAGTTCCATTTGACCCTAAAATGGTTCCAAATGTAAGTTCTGTAAACCCTGAATATTTCCCTATGATTTCTCCTGATAATGAGTTGATGTTTTTCACAAGAAAAGTTGATTTAGGTGGGACAGGAGAGATTGTAAGAGATAAGATTCAAGAACAATTTTCATATTCATTAAGACCTAATATTGCAACTCCATTTGATAAAGGAAAAGCATTTAATAAGCCATTTAATGATGGTACTTTTCAAAGTTACGGAGCGGCTACAATGTCTGTAGATAATAAGGAAATGATTATTTGTGCTTGTAAAAATGAAATGCAAGCAAATGGTCAAAATTATTTGAATTGTGATTTATATAGAACTGAATACGAAAGAAGTGGAGCTGGAGGAAACGACTTTACTTGGACACCTTTAGAAAACATGGGGCCTGGAATTAATACCAAAAATGGATGGGAAGGTCAACCTACTTTATCAGCTGATGGAAATACGATGTACTATACTTGTATGCGTCCAACAACAAAAGATAATGATATTTATGTGGTAGAAAGAGGAGCTGATGGAAAGTGGGGCGAAGCAAAACCGTTTGATGTTATCAATACCGATGGAAAAGATAAAAGTCCATTTTTGCACCAAGATAGTGAGTCTTTGTACTTTGTATCAACTTGTACTGAAACGAGAAAAGGAGCAGGTGGATTAGACATTTTTTACATCAGAAAAATTGATGGAGTTTGGTCAAAACCTAAAAATATCGGAATACCGATTAATACACCAGATGATGAACTTGGAATTTTTGTTTCAACAAATGGAGAATTAGCTTATTATTCTTCTCGTACAGGTGGGGATTGGAATATTTATTCGTTCGAATTGTATGAAGAAGCTCGACCTTCAGCAGTGACGATTATGAAAGGAACTTTGAACGATGAAAACGGAAAGCCAATTGAAGGAGCATCTATTGAGGTAGCGTATGGAAATGGTTCTACTGAAAAATCAACTGTAAAAGTGCATGGAAGTGATGGTAAATATGCGGTTGTAGTGAAAAATCCTACTAAACAAGATGTAATGGTTACGGTTAAAAAAGAAGGTTATGCATTTGATTCTAAGTTAATTACTAAAGAGGAATTTGCAGCTCAAGCGGCAGTTGCTCCAAAAGATGTTGCTCTAGCAAATAAAAAGGAACCGGTTAAAAAAGAGCCTGTTGCATCAACTTCAAAAACTCCAGTTACGCCTCAAAAAACTCCGGTTACAACTTCAAAACCTACAGATGTTGCAGTTAATACTCCAAAAGGAACGACTACTCAAAATAAGCCGAATACAACTACGCAAAATAAACCTGAAACATCAGCAGTTACAAATTCGGATGGTTCAAAATCTAATACTAAAAATCCTTTTGAGTCTACTTCAAATTCAAAACCAGCAACAGCTACAAAACCAGTTGTAACACCTATTAAAAAACCAGCTGCTCCTGTTGATTTAGAAACGCAAAAAGTTGTCCCTGAAGCTACTGCTAAAAACACTCCTGTTTCAATGCCTAAAAATGATTTAGTGGTAAAAAAACTGAAAGTAGGAGTTGCGTATACAATTAATGATATTTTGTTCGAGACAAGTTCTAGTGAATTATCTGAGCGTTCTATGTTTATTTTGAAAGAATTTTCTTCTTTCTTAATTGAGAATCCAACTTCTAAAATTATGATTCAAGGTCACACAGATGATAATGGGGATGATACAGAAAATTTAAAATTATCGGAAGAAAGAGCAAAAGCTGTAAAAGATTATTTAATCTCTTTAAATATTAAAGCAGATCGTATGACAGCGAAAGGCTTTGGTGAAACAATGCCGAAATTGCCAAATACATCTGATGCGAATAGAGCTAAAAACCGTAGAACAGATTTCGTTTTAGAGAAATTGTAATCTTATATTCAAATATTAAATAGGTCATTCTAATTTTTTAGTTTGACCTATTTAATTTTAAATTAAAAATACAAATCTTAAAAAGGAGTTTTTGATACATTTAAATCAACTTCTTCATCAATTCCAGGAAGTATTCCATTCTCACTAAATTGCCAATGTAATATTCGTTGATCATATATAGAGACAGGCTCTTTACTATAAGCGGCAATCCAAAATTTATGATTTGGGAAATAGTTTTTGAATTTGGTTTCGAAAAAATGATGTGAAGTATAGATGATCGGTCGCATACCTGTTCTATTTTCAACTTCGTCTAACCAAATTTTCATTTTATTTCGAAGGTCTTCGTCTGAAAACCCTTCGGTTTCTACATCTAGAACTGGTGGCAAATCGACTTCTCTTTTTTTCCAGTATGCTAAAAAATGATCAACTTGTGGACGAGGCGGTTCTTTAGTAGTGAAAAAATGATAAGCACCATTTGGAATACCGAAATCATTTAACGTTTTTCGATTGTATTCCCATTTTGTATCTAAATGTGAATTCCCTTCAGTGGCTTTACAATAAACAAAATGAATGATCGTATCATAATGCTCTTTGTTGAATAATAAATCCCAATCGATGTCGCCTTGATGGTGCGATACATCAATTCCGAATGACTCATATCCTTTCGGAATACTTTCTATTAATTCATTTTTAGAAATTTTCTTTTTTAATGGGGAATAAAAATACCAACTTCCTAAAGCGATTATTGAAATAGCAATAATGATTATAATCCAATTCGAATTAGAAGTTTTTTTAGTGCTTTTTTTCTTTACTGTTTTTTTAACAGGTCTTTTTTTAGTCGCCATTTAATAGAAATAAAAAAGGCTTCCTCAAAGAGAAAGCCTTACAATATGATATATTGATCTTATTTTTGAGTAGAAGAAAAACTTCTTTTCTCTCTAATACGAGCAGATTTACCTGTAAGTTTACGGAAGTAAAAGATACGAGCACGACGAACGAATCCTTTTTTGTTAACTACGATATCTTCTAAGAATGGAGATGCGATTGGGAAGATACGCTCAACACCGATGTTTCCAGACATTTTACGAACTGTAAAAGTTTCTGTTACACCTGAACCACGACGTTGTAAAACAACACCTTGGAATTGCTGGATACGTTCTTTAGCACCCTCTTTAATTTTATATGAAACAGTTACTGTGTATCCACTTTTGAAATAAGGGAAACTTTTCACCTCAACTAATTCGTTCTCAACTTGTTTTAAAATATCCATGATTCTAATTTTCTATATTTCCGCGTAATTCGGGGTGCAATATTACGAATAATTTCTAAAACGACATACTTTATTGAAGAAAATATTCAAAAAAAATGTAGTTTTTTTACTTTTACTTCTATCGCAATGATTTTCTAGTGTCAAAATTAGTGAATAAATAAGAGGAAATACTATATTTATCATATAAAATATTAAAAAGTAAGAATGAGTAAAAAGATAATTGGGAGAAAAGATGTGGCTGATTTTCCAGATTTCGGTTTGTCATCCATTCAAGTGAAGATTGATTCGGGGGCTTATTCGTGTTCAATTGATTGTAGGAATGTACATTTAATTGAAAAGGATGGGAAGCAACAATTAGAAGTTGTTTTTTTGAATATGGATCGTCCAGAATTTACCGAAAAGGTCTATTATTTTGATGATTTTAAATCGAAGAAAGTAAAATCCTCTACTGGTCATTCTCAAATTCGGTATTTTATTAAAGGTAAAATAGTACTTTTTGATACAGTTTATGAGACTTATTTTTCACTTTCAAAACGTTCAGGGATGAAAACTCCTGTTTTGATAGGAAGAAAATTATTGAATAACAATTTTATGATTGATACCAAAAAAGTTAATTTATCTTATAATTTGAAAAGTAAATAGTGTATTTTTTAGTAATTAAATATACTTTCGTAATACGTTAATAAAGACATAATGAAAATAGCAATTTTATCCCGTAATCCCAATTTGTATTCTACACGTAGATTGGTTGAAGCTGCGGTTCTTAGAGGACACGAAGCACACGTTATCGACCATTTGAAATGTAATATTGAAATTGAACAATCTGGACCTTCATTATATTATGGAGATCATTATTTAGAGGGGTATGATGCTGTCATTCCTCGTATTGGAGCTTCTGTTACTTTTTATGGTACAGCGGTGGTTCGTCAGTTTGAAATGATGAATGTTTTTTCTGCAGTAGGTTCTAGAGGAATTATACATTCAAGAGATAAATTGCGTTGTTTACAAGTGTTATCAAAAGAAGGTTTGGGGTTACCGAAAACGGTTTTCACCAATTACTCTAGAAACGTAGAACACGTTGTTGAATCTGCTGGAGGTGCTCCGGTTGTTTTGAAATTATTAGAAGGTACACAAGGTTTAGGTGTTGTTTTGGCTGAAAATCAAAATGCTGCTCAATCGGTTTTGGAAGCATTCAATGGTTTGAAAGCTCGTGTGATTGTTCAAGAGTTTATCAAAGAATCGAAAGGTGCTGATTTACGTGCATTTGTGGTTGATGGTGAAGTTGTTGGTGCAATGAAACGTCAAGGAAAACCGGGTGAGTTTAGATCTAATTTACATAGAGGTGGTTCTTCAAGAATTATCGAACTTTCGGATGAAGAAAAAGAAACAGCAATTCGTGCGGCTGCTACGGTAGGTTTAGGAATTGCAGGTGTTGATTTACTTCAATCGGCTAGAGGTCCATTGGTTTTAGAAGTGAATTCTTCTCCAGGATTACAAGGAATAGAAACGACAACAGGAAAGGATATTGCTGGAATTATTATTCAGTATTTAGAGAAAAATGTAAAATTATGATTCCAAAAGCAAAGAAATTTGTTATTCTTAATGAGGAGATTAAGCCTGGTAAAGGGGCTCAATTGAATTTAGAAGTGGCTCATTTA
>CANCEQ010000120.1 GCA_947375085.1 Flavobacteriales bacterium | reverse complement strand
CACGCAGCTTATTATTTAGAAAACAATGGTGAAGCGGCTATTTTCGATCCTTTACGTGAAGTGATGCCATATATTGAAAAAGCTAAAATTGACAATGCCAAAATAAAGTATGTTTTTGAAACTCATTTTCATGCTGATTTCGTAAGTGGCCATCTAGATTTAGCTCAAAAAACAGGAGCTCAAATTGTTTATGGCCCAACTGCTAAACCAGCATTTGAAGCGATCGTAGCTGAAGATAATCAAGAATTTAAAGTCGGGAATTATACTGTTAGAGTCATCCATACTCCTGGTCATACAATGGAAAGTTCAACTTTTTTATTAATTGATGAAAATGGAAAAGAGCATGGAATAATTACTGGCGACACCTTATTTATTGGTGATGTAGGTCGACCAGATTTAGCTCAACATGTAATAGCAGATTTAACAGAAGAAAAATTAGCTGGTTATTTGTATGATTCTTTAAGAGAAAAAATAATGCCTTTAAGCGATGACTTAATTGTTTATCCAAACCATGGTGCAGGAAGCGCTTGCGGAAAAATGATGAGTAAAGAAACTACTGATACTTTAGGTAATCAAAAAAGAACCAATTATGCTTTAGATCCTGAATTATCAAAACATGAATTCATACAGGTTTTGTTAAAAGGATTGATGCCTCCTCCAGCTTATTTTCCTAAAAATGTGCTATTAAACATTAACGGTTACGAAAATTTAGACACGGTTTTATTACAAGGAAAAACAGCTTTAACAGCTGACGATTTTGAATCATTTATCGATCACAAGGAAATTTTAATTCTTGATTGTAGAACCGCAGCTGAATTTGCAACTGGCTTTATTCCAAATAGTTTAAACATTGGGTTGGATAGTAATTTCGCAATGTGGGTAGGTGAATTAATTCCAGATATCAATCACAAAATCGCTTTGGTTTGCCCAACAGACAAAGAGGAAGAAGCTTTAATTCGACTTTCACGAATTGGTTTTGATAATTCTATCGGTTATTTAGATGGTGGATTTGACACTTGGTTAAAATCTGGAAAAGAAATCGATAAAGTAGAACGAATCACACCTCTTGAATTAGAAGAAAAATTAAAATTAGGAGGAATTACTTTATTTGATGTTCGTAAAAAAAGTGAGTTTGAATCTGAGCATGTTGAAGGTTCAATGAATATCCCTTTAAACCAATTTGAAAACCGTATTTCAGAATTACCTGTAAAAGCAAACTTTATTTTAAATTGCGCAGGCGGATATAGAAGTATGATTGCAGCTTCTATATTAAAACGACACGGAATTCACAAATTTGTAGATGTTATTGGAGGAATGAATGCAATTGTGAAAACTTCTATTCCTGTAACGGATTATGTTTGTCCTACAACTCTTTTGTGAAACGTTACATATTTTAGACTTTAGACGCTAGATATTAGACTCAAGATTTAAAGAGTCAAGATATTAAGACTTATTCAACGTTTCAGTTTGAATGAGTCTTTTTTCTTTTAGTCTTATATCTTACGGTCTAATTAGACTCAATACTAAAAGATTCAAGATTTAAAGACTTATTCAACGTTTCAGTATGAATAAGTCTTTTTTCTTTTGGTCTTGTATCTTAATATCTAAAAAAAATGTATTTTCGGAGCGCTAATTGCTTGGGATGTTCAAACCAAGATTAAAACTTTAAACTATGAAGATGAAAAATCACTTTTTCTTATCGCTTTCTTTGGCTGTAACACTTTCTTCTGTGGCTCAGTTGGAAGAATTGACTCCACAGGAAATAAAGTATAGAGACTCGATCTCTGCACTTAATCTTAAAAATGAAGCAACTGCTCAAAGTCAGGAATTCTACAACAAAGGAATTCAACTTTTTGGAGAAAAAAATTACCTAGGAGCTATTGAACAATTTGGAAAATCCCTTACTCTTGACCCCAATTTTACAGCCGCTTATTACAATAAAGGAGTTGCTGAAAATGAAGCAGGAAATTTCAAACAAGCAACTACAACTTTAGACAAGTTAATTTCAATCGATCCAAATTATTCGAAAGCTTATTTTCAAAGAGCAAGAGCTTTACAAGGAACAAATGATTATTTAAAAGCTGAAAAAGATTACGATAAATCGATTCAATTAGACCCTAAAAACCCAAAAGCCTATTATAATTACGGAACCTTAAAATTTCTACAAGTTGATTATGCTGAGGGGATAAAATACTTCACAAAAGCAATCGAACTTGATCCTAATTTTGCTTTCGCTTACAACGACAGAGGGAGTTGTCACCGTATGATGGCAAATTATCCAAAAGCAATTTTAGATTATGAAGAAGCGATTAAAAAGAATCCTAAATTAGCTTTTGTTCTTAATAATATAGGGACAACTAAAAAGAAAATGAAAGATTATCCTGGAGCAATTGCAGCATTTAATAAAGCAATTGCAGTTGATGCGAATTATGCTCCAGCTTACAACAACAGAGGAGTGTATCAATTAGAGCAAGGTAAAAAAGAAGATGCTAAAAAGGATTTCGAAAAAGCACTTCAGTTGAATCCTAAATATGCTGCAGCAGCAGATAATTTAAGTGCCATTTATTTCAAACAAAAAGACTATAAAAAAGCATTTGAATTTGCAAACAATGCTATCTCGTTTGACCCTAACTATGCAGGAGCTTATGTAAATCGTGGAATCGCAAAAGAAATGTTGAGAGATATGGAAGGCGCTTGTAACGATTGGCACAAAGCAGAAGAATTAGGTGCTGAATTAGGCAAAAAATATCATTCAGAGAACTGTAACAATTAATATTAGAAATTATGTTGAAACATACACTTACATACATTTTACTTGCTGCAAGTTCTACTTTATTTGCGCAAAACGTTGAATTCAAATCATCTAATTTTAAAGATAAAAAAGAGGAATTCAAAAAAATCGAAGCTACTTTAGAAAAAGGAGATGCTTTCTATAAAACGGCTTCAGATGCTGTTTTTATGGTTCAAAATCCAGGTAAAAATTTCAAAAAAGCCTTGATCGAATTTGAAACTGCTCAAAAATTCAACCCTAACAATGCTGAATTAAATATGAAAATAGGTGTTTGTTGGGCTTACTCATCAGATCCTCACAAAGCAATCCCCTATATCAAAAAAGCAAAAGAATTAAACCCTGCTTGTAGTCCATTTTTAAATTACTACATTGGATATTGCCAACAATTAGAAGGTAATTTTGATGAAGCATTAAAATCATACATTCAATTCGAAACTGAATACAAAAAAGCAGATGATTTCTCAAAATTTGTAGCGCAACGTAAAAAAGAATGCGCTTCAGGTAAAACTTCATTTGCTTCACCAATTAGAGCTTGGGTAGATTTAGTTCCTGAATTAAATTCAGAATTTGATGATTTCGCTCCCTCTATTTCAACAGACGGATCTGAATTAATTTTCACTTCAAACAGAGCTAATGGTCACCCGTTAAATGATGTTTCTGAATATGATAAAGATATTTACACTTCTTCTTTGAATGATGGTAGATGGTCAACACCGAAACCAATAGTTGGAGGTGTAAACTCTTTAATGGATGATGTATCTAGTAATTTAAGTTTTGATGGAACTAAAATGTTATTAAACAGAGAATCAAATGGTCAAAAAGACATTTATGAAAGTCGCTTAAAAGGAGCGTCTTGGTCTGATCCAGTATCTTTTAATTTCCAAGTATCTTCTCCAAAAACAAATGAAGAATATGCAGCCTATAGTGATGACGGTTGGAGTTTGTACTTCACAAGAGATAACGATACGAGAGGAAATGGATTCGATATTTACAACTCTAAAATGCAAAGTAAATTGAACCAGGATTATGCCGCAGCTACTGGAATGATTACAATGAATTCAAAATTCAATGACGGACCAATCTACTTACACATCGATGGTGAAACTATGTATTTAGCTTCACAAGGAAACGAATCTATTGGAGGTTATGACATCTTTGTTTCTAGAAAATACCGTGGCGCATGGACAGCTCCAGTAAATTTAGGATACCCAATCAATACACCGTATGACGACTTCTTTTTCGCTTCTACTGCCAATGGAAAATTCGCTTACATCTCGTCAAACAGAGCTGGTGGAAAAGGTGGGTTTGACATCTACAAAGTAACTTTTTGGGGACCAGAAAAAACTCCAATCGTAGATGTGGAAGACTTCTTATTATCTTCAATCGCAATGCCAATGAAAGACCATCAAATTGAAGCAACTGTTGATGTAAACAAAAAAACATTTACAGTATTTAAAGGAGCGACATTCGATGCCTTAACAAAAAAAGCAGTTGAAGCAGATATTGATATTATTGATAACACAACTGGATCTGTAATCGAAACATTCACTACCAATAGTGCTACGGGTAAATTCATTATCACCTTAGTTTCTGGAAAAAACTATGGGATTGCAGTAAAAGCTAAAAATTATCTTTTCCATTCAGAAAATTTCGATATCCCAACAGGAAGTAGTGATAATTTAGTTAGTAAAGTAATTGAGTTGAAAAACATTGCGATAGGAAGTAAAATTACGCTACGAAATGTATTCTTCGATCTAGGAAAATCTACATTAAGAGCGGAATCCAATGGAGAGTTAGACCGAGTTGTGAAATTATTAAAAGATGTCCCAACATTGAAAATTGAGATCTCAGGACATACAGATAATACTGGTTCTGCAACAACCAACGAAACATTATCACAACAACGTGCTGAAGCGGTAGTTACCTATTTAAAAAATAAAGGGATTGTGCCTGCAAGATTAACAGCCAAAGGGTATGGTTCTGCCAAACCAGTAGCAACAAATTCAACAGATGACGGTAGACAACAAAATAGACGTACAGAATTTGAGATAAAGGGGAATTAATATAACAATTCAATAAATAACACCTTCGTAATTTTTAACTAAATCATTACGAAGGTGTTATATAATCAAAATGAAACTTTAAATAATTTAAAAAGCAACACTCAAAATAACTACTTAATTATCAATTTAATACACTCAAACCAATTATAAAAACCCAATTCTAAAGTCTGAAATCAGTTAGGATACTAATTCATAAAAACCTACTTTTACATCTTATTACTCTCCAAATTATCAATGAATTCGATTGCCGATCATTTTCTAAAAAACGCTAATTTATTTGCAAATAAAAATGCGATTTTTGTAGATAATAAATATTACAACTACTCAGAGGTAAAATCCATTGTTTTCTCTATTTACGAACAAATAAAAAATGAAAACGAAAAATTTGAAAGAATTGGAGTCTTATCAAATAACGATATTTTCACCTATTGCTCAATTTTAGCAATTTCAATTTATGGAGCAGCATTTGTACCATTAAACAATAAATTCCCAATTGAAAAGAACAACGAAATTATTATCAATGCAAATCTTAACTTAATTCTTTATTCAAAAAATATAGAATTAGACTCGCATTTTACAAATTATAATTTTTTAAAAACTGCTGACTCTGACAAATTCAAAAATGTTATCGAGCATCAATTCAACCAAATAGTAAGCCAACCTTTAGCATACATACTTTATACTTCTGGAACTACTAGTCAACCAAAAGGAGTTCCTATTTCTCACGAAAATATTAGTAGCTTTTTTACATTTTTTAAAAACGAAAATGAAAAATTTCACTTCAATGAAAATGATCGATTTATTCAAGTTTTTGAGTTGACTTTTGATGTTTTTGTTTTATCATTTTTCATGCCTTTGTATTATGGCGCTTGCTGTTATATACTTCCTCAAAAAGGAATAAAAAATTTAGAAATCGTTAAAATGATGACTAAATATGAAATTACGGTTGCTCCACTAGTCCCTACTATTCTTCAATATTTAGAAAAATATCTCGATGAAATTGATTTTCCTAAACTTCGCTATAGCATTTTTTGTGGAGATAAATTAATGAACAGAGTTGCGGAAAAATGGGCCAATAAAACGAAAAATGCAAAATTGTATAATTGTTATGGTCCAACCGAAACGACCATTATTTGCACCTATTACTTATGGGGACCTACTATCGATGTAGAAGACACCTATTACGACATCGTAACATTCGGTAAAAATTTCACCAATGTACAATCGATTTTGGTCGACAATTTAAACCAAATAAATCCAATTGAAGGTGAACTTTGTTTTCATGGAAATCAAATTATAACACATTATTTAAACAATACGAACACCGATAAATTCATTCAGATAAATGATTTAATTTACTATAAAACAGGTGATTTGGTTAAAATTAATAAAAATGGGAATTATTTATTTTTAGGAAGAAAAGATAATCAAGTGAAAATAAATGGTCATCGAGTAGAATTAAATGAAATTGAGGAAACAATTAGAAATTTAACAGATTCAAAATTCACCATTATTCCATATAAGGACGAAAGCGGACTTATTCAATTATATCTATTTATCGAAAATGATAAAAATAATACTACTCTTCATTTGGAACTAAAAAACAAACTTCCTCATTACATGATACCTCAAACAATCATTTATATTGATAATCTTCCATTAAACCTAAATAACAAATATGATCATGCCTTACTAATAAAAAAGTATATCAATTTTAATTCACCAAATTAATATTCTTATAAATAGTAACTTTACAGAAAACATTCCTATGGAAGAAAGAAACATCCTTCAAGAATTAGAAGAAACATTCAGAATATTTTTCAAAAACGATTCCATTATATTAACAAAAGAAACAATGGCTGACGATATTGAATATTGGGATTCCCTTTCACATATCGGACTAATTAATACAATTGAAAAACAATATAGCTTAACCTTTAATTTTAATGATGTTTTATCCTTTGAAACAGTTGGAGATATGGTTAACTGTATTCAAAATCAGCTTGAAAAATAAAAATGACTTTTAATTCAATAGACTATTTACTTTTTTTATTGTTCATTGTAGCAACCACCTATCTATTGAAAAATCAAATGAAAATATACTTTTTGTTATTTTCAAGCTATATTTTTATTGGATATTACCACATTGAATCGTTCATTTTTTTAGTTTTATCTTCGAGTTTCACTTATTTTATTGCTTTAAAAATTGAAAAAAATAAATCTGAAAAAATTAAAAAAACAGTTTATAGATTAGGTCTTTTATTCAATTTAATACTGCTATTATCTTTAAAATTTTTTGAAAAAAAATCATTTGAGACATTCAAAACAGAATCTATTTTAATTTTCATCGGAATATCTTACTATAGCTTGCAAAATATTGCATTTTTAACTGACACCTATTTTAAACGACTAAAATTCAAACCTACTTTTTTAGAATATTCGCTTTATAATTCTTTTTTTCCTAAAATATTAGCCGGACCAATTGAATTTCCTTCCCGCTTCATACCTCAAATTCAATTATTAAAAAACAGAAAAATAGAATTTAATGAAGGAGTTCAAAGAATTCTATTGGGTTTAATAAAAAAAGTTGTGGTTGCAGATCGATTAGGCGAAATTATCCATTTTAATTTTGACATCGAAACGTCACAGATTGGATTAACCAATTTGATTGTTTCTTATTTATTTACTTTTCAACTATACTTTGACTTTTCAGGGTATTCTGACATTGCTATTGGATCAGCGAAATTACTAGGTATTGATCTAAAAGAAAATTTTCAATTTCCTCTTAACTCGAAATCAATTACTGAATTTTGGAGAAAATGGCACATTTCGCTAACTTCCTGGTTAACAAATTACGTATATTACCCCATTTCCTTTCGATTAAGAAAATTAGATAAAATCAATTCATACATTTCTATACTAATTACTTTTTTTATCTCAGGAATTTGGCATGGTTTCGCTTTTACATTTACTATTTATGCCAGTTTACATGCCATTTATATTATATTGGAACTAATTACACAAAGACAAAGAGAGTTTATTAAGAAGCACACCAACCCTTTTTTACATTCATTTGTAACTATTTTCATCACTTTTAATTTAGTAAGTATAAGTTTGATTTTTTTTAGAAGTAATTCTATAAATAAAGCTTTTTCAATACTAAAAACATACTTTGATGTAAATCATTTTTATCCTAAAGAATGGTTGCAAGATTTCTTTTCAAAGTTGGCAATAACGGGAGAAATAGATTATTTATTCAATTTCAGTATGAGTATATTTCTTTTACTTCTGATACTTTTTAATGAACAAAAAATAAGAAAACTTCTAACTAACAAAAAATTTAATTGGACTTTCTATATAATTAGTATTTTATTGATTTTTATGTTTGGCGTTTTCAAAAGTCATGATCAATTTATTTACACCCAATTTTAGATGAAAAGCGTTAAAAAAATAGCAATGTTGACCTTACTATTAGTAAGTCTGCTTTTCATTTTAGAAAAAACATATGACTTTTTTATTTTTAATAACAAGAATATTAAAACAAATTATATTTCAAGCGAACAAGTTAATGCATCAATTTTGTTTGAAGGATCGTGTATTCCATCTCAAACAATCTCACCCGAAATTATAAAAAAAGAAACAGGTCTAAATTCCTACAATTTAGCATCGGTACATTCAGATTTAGCAGAAAATTACCTTAACATATATTTATATTTAAAAAACAATCCTATCCCCAAAATTATTTTTTTATTTACAGGTCCAGAAACATTCGACGAAAACTACAATTCATTTAATAGTTACAGGTATTCTTGTTTTGTGAAGCAAAAAGAAGTTAATAAGGTAATTAAAGATATGGATCCAGATTATTATCAATACTTATGGATTCCATTTATGAAATATGCTTATTATAATTCAAAAATCACTTTTCCTACTATTCAAGGTATTAAACATACTATTGAGAAAAAACACTTTCCTTATTTAAAAGATGGGTACGAATCTCTCTTTCGATATAAAGTCCAGCCTAATAAAAAATATGAAGAATTATATAGTTCACAATTGAATTTCAAATGGTCGAAAAAAAGAGAAAAATACTTGAATAAAATCATACAATTATGCCATTCCAAAAAGATTAAACTTATCTTATTTGATCCTCCCTCATTATTAATTGATTATTCAAAACATCAAAAGAACAGAAATAATATTATTTATAACATAAAAAAAATTGCAAAAAATAAAAACATCCCTTTTCTAACTTTCGATACTTTAAAAGTATGTCTGCAAAAAGACAAATTTGTTTCAAATTATCAATTAATCGAAAAAGAAAGTAATCAATTTCATAAAATACTTTCAAAAACAATTAAAAAGATCTTAATAAAGAATTCGTAATCATTTAATACTTAATTACACGTTTCAATATTACCTAAACATTAACTATTATTAACCTTTAGATAATATCAACACCATTCACTTGAAAAATATTACACTTAAATCAATTTTGAATAAAATTTGTATTTTTTTTGTTTCGGGTTTAAAACCTTTTCATTATGTTTGTCGGATAAACTTTAAAAATAAAAATTCTAATTATGAGTACAAATCAAAAGTCAGCAGGAGGT
>CANCEQ010000119.1 GCA_947375085.1 Flavobacteriales bacterium | reverse complement strand
AGTGGATTTTTTTCTCCAAAAATTCGAGATAAAATTGCAATAGGCGTTAAAAAAACATAGAATATTATTGTTAAAAGAATCGGAGGGAAAATTTTACTTAAAATTAAACTCAACCTCATCCATAATCTATCTATTAGTGAAGCAAAAGGATTAGAGAAAAAGGAGACCAAAAATAAGAAAGCCACAATAAATAAAATCGAAAACGCTTTCGTTATCAAGGAAATCACAAGTAAACCTCCACAAATAGTAAGTACAGTTTTAAAGGGCTGATAAGTAAACTTTTTTATCATTTTAGAAAAGCGTATATATAAAAGGAGCAATGGCTGTTCCACCCGAGTAAATAACTAATACACCAATTAAAATGAGAAGAATAATTATTGGTGCAATCCAATATTTCTTTCTTTCTTTCATAAAATCCCAAAGGTCTTTTAAAAATTCCATATCAATCTTTTTTAAAGTTTAATTGCCATTTATTCTTATCATTCCAGTTTTCTTGATCTAATTTATTGTAGACATGATCACCAATGACTAAATAATCCATATCAGTATTCATAAAGCATTTAAATGCGTCAGTTGGAGAACATACAATAGGTTCACCACGTACGTTAAAGCTTGTGTTTATTAATAATGAATAATTCGTTTGCTTTTCAAATGAATGAATTAATTGCCAAAATCGTGGATTTGTTTCTTTATGAACTGTTTGAATACGAGAAGAATAATCTAAATGAGTAACAGAATGAATATCACTTCTTTCAGTATTTAATCTATCTGTAAAAGATAAATTAAAAAGTGGTTTAGGAAATGGTTTCCTTCTTTCGTTCTTGACGGTTGCAACAAACAGCATATAGGGTGAAGAAGTACCTATATTAAAATATTCACTTACTTTTTCAGCTAAAACTGAAGGTGCAAATGGACGAAAGGATTCTCTAAATTTTATTTTCTCATTGAGGATTTTTTTCATTTTAGGATTCCTAGGATCACCTAATATGCTTCTATTTCCTAATGCTCTTGGACCAAATTCCATTCTACCCTGAAACCAACCTATTATTTTACCTTCCGCTATTTTGGAAGCAACAAAGTCAGATAAGACGAGATAATCTTCGAATTTTGTAGAAACGGCATTCATTTCTTTATTCATCGTTTCAATATCTTCTGATGAAAATTCAGGTCCTAGATACGCACCTTGCATTATATCTTCATCAAGATCAATTGTACGATTTTCTCCAAAATACATATAATTAATAGCAAGAGCTGCACCTAAAGATCCACCTGCATCACCTGCCGCAGGTTGAATGTAAATTGAATTAAAAAGATTCTCTTGTAAAAGATGACCATTTATCGAACAATTGAGAGCGACACCTCCTGCAAGACAAATATCATTCAGTCCAGTTATTTTTTTTGCTTCAGTAGCCATTTTAACAACAATTTCTTGTGTTATCAATTGTATAGCAAACGCAAGATTACAATGGTTTTGATTAATTGAATCAGCATCTTTTCTTCTTTTTATTCCAAAAAGTGTTTCCCATTTCTTGTTGTTCACCATTTTTAATCCAGTCGAATAGGTGAAATAATCCTGATTAAGCCAAATCGACCCATCACTTTTAATATCGACTAACTTCTCTCGAATTGTTTTTATATACTGAATTGTTTCACTAGAATTAGGATTTCCATAAGGTGCTAACCCCATTAATTTATATTCTCCTGAATTCACTTTAAATCCTAAAAAATAAGTGAAAGCACTGTAAAGTAAACCAACAGAATGTGGAAATTCCATTTCTTTTATAATTTGGATTCCATTTTTATCTCCAACAGCAATCGAAGCGGTACACCATTCACCTACTCCATCAATTGTTAAAATTGCTGCTTTTTCAAAATGAGACGTGAAAAAAGTACTTGCCGCATGAGCTAAGTGATGCTCCGTGAAAAGAAGTTTTAATTTTTTCTTATCATAATCCCCTACTTCTTTTAAACCTTCATAAATGAGCTTTTTAAGAAACATCTTTTCATTAATCCATACAGGGATCGATTTCAGAAAAGACAATAATCCTTTAGGAGCAAAAGCATTGTATGTAGATAATAATCTTTCAAATTTAAGTAAAGGCTTATCATAAAAAACTACCGCATCTAACTCATTAAGTGTTAATCCTGCTTGTTTTAAGCAAAATTGTATGGATTGAATTGGAAAATCAGGTGTATTCTTAATTCGCGTAAATCGTTCTTCTTGAACAGCTGCAATAATTTTTCCATCGACTAATATTGTAGCTGATGAATCATGATAAAATGCAGAAATACCAAGTATTTTTTTCATCGAACAACGCCTTTACTATCAATGAATTATGGAGTCAGCAATAATTTTATTACTGATTTTTTCAGATAAAAAACGACAACCCTTTTTTGTTAAATGCACATATGATTCTAATATTCCTGATTTTATATATTCCTGATTTTTAGAAGAATTAACTTCAAGAAAGGGAATATTTTCTTGTTTTGCTACTTTTCTTAATACATCATCCAATCTGTTTACCATTTTAGTGGTTGGAGAATCTGATTCAAAAATTTGAGTAGATAACAAAATCTTTATATTGTTATTTTTAGCAATACTGACAATTGTTTTTACATTTCTTTCAAATATCTTCACTATATAATTATTAGCTCTCACTTCATTGCTAATGAATTTTGTATGTTCAATTGGAGGTTCCTTGTAATTACTAGAATTTGGAATTAAGGATGTGTAAAATTCTGATTTTATGACATATCTCAATTTAAAATCAAGCAATGCAAACAAAGCAGAATGTTGGTTAAGAAAACTCAATGTTGAATTACCATACAATTGTGGTCCATCATCAGCACCATAGTAAGGAGATAGTTTTCTAGAAACATCATTGAAAGTAGAATATAAAACTATTAAATCAGGTTGGTGTCTAACCACTTTATGATGAAGTAATCCGACTATTTCAGATGTTGTGTAACCGAATCTCCCAGCATTTATTGATTCTACTTTATGATGAAAATTTTTACTCAATTTTTGACCTAAAAGATATGTCCAAGATTGTTCGTCTGAAACATATGGATCAAAAGTTGAAGAACCTCCTAAACAAAAGATTCTCGACACATTTTTAGGTCTTATTGCTTTGTAATTTGCAGACCGAAATCCCCATTTGTTAAACGTAAATTTTCGAGGATTTTTAGAATCATACATAACACTCAAATTAGGTCGAATGTCATAATTATAATATCCGCTTGGTTGCGCAATACATTCAGGAAGATTGTGCGTGTATGGAGCAGAGACACCTTTTATTTTATCATAAATTCTGACGATTATTTCACCCCCAATAAAACTAGTAGTTAAAATAATAAAAATTAAAATAAGCCAAAATTTAAACTTTTTCATATGTATTTTATTGTTTTTAAATGTCATATGGAATCGCCATCTTGAAATTCATCGATGTTAGTGACGTTTTTCACTCATGGCTTATTTCATAAGTTGTTATTTCAAAACTTTTAAAGCCTTTTGAACCTCAGGATCGAATGTATTCATAATTGTAAAATACCCTTGTTCAACCCAAAGTTGACGAGCAATTTCACCTTTTAAAGTTTGAGCAATTAATTTTTTACTTCGTTTGAATTCATTTGCATTGAAAGATACTTTATCATTCTTTTCAGCATATTTTACAAATTTTGAAAGTAATTCATCGTTTGCAACAAACGATTTATTGAATTCTTCTGGTGAATTCCATTTTGAACGTTTATCAGAAATAAAATCGAAAGCAAAACTTTGAAAAGTAGGAGAATATCTTAACTCTGTAAAGTAAAAACTCATTCCAGAAGAGTCGAAAGGCACAAAAATATCAGGCATAATTCCACCGCCACCGTATACAATTTTTCCCTTTGGAGTTTTAAATTTTAATGAATCTACAAAAAGTGTTGTATCAGGTTTGTATAATTCACCGTTATCGTAGCGATCCATTTGATCTTGGTAATATTCATCCATACTTCCATTATAAGGTTTCTGAATACATCGTCCAGTTGGTGTGTAATAACGAGCAATCGTCAAACGTAAATTACTTCCATCTCTCAAACGCATATCTTCTTGAACAAGTCCTTTTCCAAATGATCTACGTCCTATTATAGTACCCCTATCATTATCTTGAAGTGCCCCAGCAACAATTTCACTTGCCGATGCTGAATTGGCATTAATTAAAACAGCTATTTTCGTCGTTTCCAATTGACCTCCATCAGTTGATTTATAGGTAAAACTTCCCGAATGCTCCCCTTTTGTTTTTACAATTGGTAAATTTCCTACAAGAAATTCGTCCACAATATCGGTAGCACTTCTTAAAACACCTCCTCCATTATTACGAAGATCAAGGATCATTTTTTTCATGCCTTTTTCTTTAAGCTGAGCTGCTGCTATTGAAAATTCGTCAGCTGTACCAACCGAGAATTGTTCAATTTTGATATAACCTGTTGTAGGTGAAATCATATTGGCACAAACGATTGAAGAAATAGGAATTGAACCTCTAATAATTTGCTTGTTTAAGAATTTACCTTTTCGATACAATTGCACTTTAACAGAAGTGTTTTCTTGTCCTTTTAACATCGACATGATTTTTTCATTGTTGATTTTCTTGTTCGCAACAACTTTTCCTTCTATTTTAACAATTTTATCTCCAGCTTTTAATCCTGCTCTTTCTGATGGCGAGTCAGGAATAACATAGGTTACACAAATAGTATCTCGGATAACAAAGAATCGAACACCGATACCTCCAAATTTACCTTCTATCGATTCCGTCATTGATTTTAATTCACGAGCAGGAATATAATTGCTATGAGGATCAAGCTTATGAAGCATATCTCCGATCGTTTCTTCAAATAATTTTTCACCATTTAAAGTATCTACATAACGATTATCTAGAATTTCAATAATGTCTTGAAGTTTTTGATATTTTTGTCCACCTGCAGTGTCTTCTAATCCACCAAAAATCATACGTTTCGTGAAGAAATTACCAAGAAGTAGTCCGATTGCTAAAAAAACAGCAAACAATAAAGGTATTAGGTAGTTAAATTTTTTATTCTTCATCCTCTATATTTTCAATATGAACGGTTTCAATTCCAGCACTTTTAAGGAAATCAATTCCTGAGGTATCTTTGTAATTATCTATAAAAACTACCTTTTTAATTCCTGCTTGAAGAATTAATTTACTACAATCTTTACAAGGGGATAAAGTCTGATATAAAGTAGCTCCATTGCAATCATTAGTAGATTTAGCTACTTTTAAAATTGCATTTGCTTCAGCATGAAGTACATACCAATGTGTGTCACCTCCATCTGTTTCACAACAATTATCAAATCCTGCTGGTGTCCCGTTGAATCCGTCAGATATAATCATTCCATTTTTAACGATAATTGCTCCAACTTGTTTTCTATTGCAATGCGAAAGGCTGGCCCAAGTTTTAGCCATTCTTAGGTATGCTTTATCGTAACGCTCTTGTTTTTTTAAATCTTTCATAATAATACTTCGTTACAAAGATAATAACTAAATTAATGATTGATTTTGAATTTTAAATGTTTGATTAAAAAGCATTAATTAATAAGTACTATCAAATAAGTTAATACAAATAAAATACTAATGTGTAAACTTATACCCCACTCCTCTTATGGAATGAAAATGAATTGGATTTTTAGGGTCTTGTTCAAATATTTTTCGAAAAGCAAGTATATAATTGTCGATTGTTCTGGACGTAGGAAATTGATCTGGCCAAATTTTATCAAGTATTTCATCTCTTGAAACTACAATTCCCGTTTTTTCAGAGAAAAGTTTTAATAATTCAACTTCCTTTTTAGAAAGTATTTCAATTTCGGAGCTGGTAGAATTAGTTATTTCGTAAGTAATGAAATTGACCGTTTTTGTTCCGATAGTTAAACTTTCAATGGTTGTGATTTCATTTTTTTGAAGTAGTATTTGAACTCTTAAAAGTAATTCCTCAAGGTCAAAAGGTTTTGGTAAGTAATCGTTTCCTCCTAATTTTAATCCTGTAATTCGGTCGCTTGTAGTACCTTTTGCGGATAAAAAAAGAACTGGAACTCTAGATATTTTTCGAATTTCCGAACAGATTTCCAATCCACTAACTTGAGGAAGCATAACGTCTAAAATGACTAAATCATAATTGACTATTTTTTCAATTTCATTTTTGGCAGTTTGGCCATTATCATATATATCAACTTGAAAACCATCTAATTCTAAATTTAAACGGATCATTTCAGATAGACTTTTTTCATCTTCAATTAAGCAGATTTTTTGCATTTTGTATTAGAATTTGTGACCCAAAGTTATGTATAGTAAAAAGATGTTGTTCATTTATAATACAATTTTAGTTTTTCGTTACAATTTACACAATAATTAAAATATTTGTATATATTTGAGAAACTCGTATGTAGTTATAAATTAAAACTGTAAAAACAAAGCTATGAAAAAAAACCTACTTTTTTTAGGAATTATTACGACATGTTTTTTATTCCCTAACATATCACACGCTAAAGTTTTAAATAAAGATTTAATTGATATTTCAAAAAACACACCTGTTCATTTTATACCTACACCAAATTTAGATCAGATTAAAAAAGAAGATATTGAAAGGGCTAAGAAAGGAGTTGCTTACCGAATGGCAGTTGCATCTTCTGTTAATTTAAATACAATGAATGCAGGAGCTTGGACAACATTGAATTCTGGTGAAAGGAAATGGCAATTAATCATTCAAAATCCTGGTGCTGAAGCTTTAAGTTTTGTATTTAAAACTTTTAAATTATCCGAGGGATCTATTTTTTGGGTTCAAAACAAAGCGGGTGAAAAAGTTTCACAAGTTTTGACTAGTAATGATATGTTGGAAGACTTTCAGCAAAATGTGGCATTGTGTTTTGGAGATGAATTAGTATTAACTTTAATAGATCAACCTAAATCTACAAGCTCAGAATTAGTATTGGATCGTGTTTTTTATAATTATCGAGGGACGGTTAATTTACTTTCAAAAGAAAAAATTAATGAATCCGCTAGTTGCGAGGTCAATGTTAACTGTTCAGAAGGTAGTGAATACCAGGAAGAAAAAAGAGGTGTAGCATTGATTTATATAGTTGAGAGCAATCAAGCTTTTAATTGTTCTGGTTCGTTGGTGAATAATTTAGCTAAAGATTGCAAGCCACTTTTTTTAACTGCATTGCATTGCGGAGTATCTACAACACCAGCAGATATGGTCTTGTGGAAATTTTACTTTAATTATGAAGCAGTAGGCTGTACAAACCCAACTTTGGTAGGATCTTTATTTAGTCATTATGTTAACAGTTGTGTTCGTTTAGCAGATGCTGCTGATAATGGTGGTGATACCGGGTCAGATTTTTTATTACTGCAATTAGGTACATTAGCAAATGAGGCAGCTACAATTAATTTATTAAAATCTGTTTCAATTAATGCTTTTTGGAATGGTTGGGATGCAAACGATGTTGCTACAACTAATGGTGGGGTTGGTATACATCATCCTTCAGGAGACATTAAGAAAATATCAACTTATACTGTAACCCCTTCTTCAGGTAGTTTTGGTCAAACCGTTGCAAATACACATTGGGATTTATCATGGGTAGGAACAACTAATGGTCATGGTATTACAGAAGGAGGTTCTTCTGGTTCACCTTTATTTGCTTATAACGGAGGTTCTTCTCGTATAATTGGAACATTAACAGGAGGTTCAACTTTTTGTACTGCGTTGACAGCTGTAGATGAGTATGGAAAAGTATCTTACCACTGGCAAAGCAATGGAGCAACAGCAAATAAACGATTATCTACCTATTTAGATCCAGCAAATTCCGGTATAAAAATATTGGATGGTTCATCTAATCCATGTTCAAAAGCTGGAATAAATGAATTAGCGATAAGTGATAAATTGTTTGTATACCCTAACCCAACTAGCGATAAATTAACGATTGATTTAACTTCATTTTATAATCAAAATTTAGTCATTGAAGTGATTGATATTTCTGGAAAATTGATTTCTACATCAACCAATATGGGTGGAGCATCAGTTGATATTGAAATGAGTCAATTGACTAAGGGAATGTACCAGATTCGTATTCATACTGAAAATGGTATAATCGTTCAAAAAGTTTCGAAAATATAGAGTTTAAATTAGGCGCTTTTTAATAAAATTTTTGATTTTAATCTTTAGGGTTGTGCTTTTATGCAACCC
The DNA here is from genome assembly GCA_947375085.1 of Flavobacteriales bacterium. The sequence goes on along the minus strand of CANCEQ010000119.1, from coordinate 1,319 downwards.
TTTTTATTTTTAATAAAATAAAAGGATACATAGAACGAATCTAAGAAATTTAACCTAATTTTGTGCTTTATTTTAAATAGTAAGATGAGCGCATCAAAAAAAATCTCCGCTGCACTGATTTCAGTTTTTGACAAGACTGGTTTAGAGCCAATTATTCGTGAATTACACGCAAATAACGTTACATTATATTCAACTGGTGGTACACAAGCTTTTATTGAAGATCTTGGAATTCCAGTAGAAAGAGTAGAAGATTTAACTTCTTATCCTTCAATTTTAGGAGGACGTGTAAAAACATTGCATCCGAAAATTTTTGGTGGAATATTGAATCGTAGAGATTTACAAGAAGATCAAGCTCAAATTGCTGAATTTGAAATTCCTGAAATTGATTTAGTAATCGTTGATTTATACCCTTTCGAAGCTACAGTAGCTTCAGGAGCTTCTCACGAAGCAATTATTGAAAAAATTGATATTGGTGGAATTTCATTGATCCGTGCTGCTGCTAAAAATCACCAAGATGTTGTGATTCTTTCTAGCCAAGAACAATACGCGCCATTTTTAGATATATTACAAGCTTCAAAAGGAACAACAACTTTAGAAGAAAGAAGAGCATTTGCACGTGATGCATTCAATGTTTCTTCTCATTATGATACACATATCTTTAATTACTTCAACCAAGGAGAAAAAGAAGTATTCAAACAAAGTGTTCAAAAATCTGAGGTATTAAGATACGGAGAAAATCCTCATCAAAAAGGAATTTTCCACGGAGATTTAGATGCTATTTTCGATAAATTACATGGTAAAGAATTGTCTTACAATAATTTACTAGATGTTGATGCAGCAGTAAACTTAATGGGTGAATTTCAACACGGAGATCCAGCTTTTGCGATTTTAAAACACAACAATCCTTGTGGATTAGCTGTACGTCCAACATTGAAACAAGCATACGTTGACACATTGGCAACAGATCCAGTAAGTGCTTTCGGAGGAATTTTAATTGCAAACAAAGAAATCGATTTAGAAACTGCAGTTGAAGTAAACGAATTGTTTTGTGAAGTTGTAATTGCTCCTGGATATAATGCAGAAGCGTTAGAATTATTGAAAAGCAAAAAGAACAGAATTATTTTAGTTCAAAAAAATATTGCATTACCAAAACGTCAGTTCAGAACAATTTTGAATGGTGTTTTAGAACAAGATAAAGATTTAGTAACTGAAACAGAGGCCGATTTAGTTTGTAAAACAAATTTGAAACCAACTGCAACAGAAATTAAAGATTTATTATTTGCTAATAAATTAGTAAAACATGTAAAATCAAACACAAT
>CANCEQ010000118.1 GCA_947375085.1 Flavobacteriales bacterium | reverse complement strand
AATAATGCGTCTAATGGCATTACATCAATTTCAGCTTTGAATTTCATGACTGTGTTTTTTATTTAATTTGTTATCAATAAACGATAATATTACGTACAAAAGTACAATTATTGGAATAGACCACACTAATAAAAGTGAGATTAATATTAAACAACTTATTAAAAAAGTGAAACGAATCTGATTTCCAACCCATTTAAAATGCTTGAATTTTAAAGAAAACATTGGGATTTCAGAAATTAATAATATTGAAACAATTCCAATTAAAGAGATGAAAAAACCAGGTTGAAAAATATAGTTTAACCAAATACTTTTGTATCCTGATGGATTAAAATCTTTTAGTAAAACTAACGGAAAGGTTGTGAAAAAGATTGTGCATGTTGGAGTGTTTAATCCAATAAAAGATTCTGATTGTCTAGTGTCAATATTGAATTTTGCAAGGCGAAACATTGACATAAATGGGATGAATAAGGCAAAAAATGGAGTGTATTTTAAAGGAGTGTCCATGCTATTTGGAATACCATAAAATACTGCATTTTTCCAATTTGTTAAGTTGAAGTTTACAAAGGACGAAAAGTTGTCAGTCATTGTGTCTTGACTTAAATCTGTTAGTGAGAGTATCATTATAACCATCATGAAAATACCTGGTGCTAAACCGAAAGTAACCATATCTGCTAACGAATCAAGTTGTTTTCCTAATTCTCCTTGTAGGTTTAGTTTTCGTGCTAAAAATCCATCAAAAAAATCAAATATAGCACCAGCAAATATAAAAAAAGGAGCTATATCAATTCTTCCCATTAAAGTGAATAGTATAGCGAGCGCTCCTGTTATTAAATTTGAAGCAGTAAAAAGATTGGGAATATTGAACATTTTATAGAATTAAATTTTATTAGATTTCACAAAAGTATCAAATGAAAGGTATATATTTACAATCTGACAAATATAAGTTTCACTACTATTGCAATTTTTTTATAAAAATGCGTTTATAGTTGTTGAATTAATTTAGTAAATAATGCGAATAATTTTTTTATCGACACTATTCTTTTTGTTGATTACTATAAATCTAAGTGTTTTATCTCAAAAAGATAAAGTTGCGCCCAAATATTCGAATGAGTTTTTAGCAATTGGAGTTGGTGCAGATGCGTTAGGTCTTGGTAATTCGGTTGTCGCTCAAACTTCAAGTGTTAATTCTGGATATTGGAATCCAGCAGGTTTGACTCAGGTGAATAAGTGGTTGGATGTTAGTTTAATGCATTCAGAATACTTTGCCGGAATTGCAAAATATGATTATTTAGGTCTAGCGCATGCCATTGATAAAATTAGTACAGTTGGTTTTTCTGCTATTCGATTTGCGGTAGATGACATTCCGAATACGACTCAATTAATTGATCAACAGGGTAATGTAGATTATTCAAGGATTTCAACTTTTACTGCTGCTGATTATGGTTTTTTATTTTCGTATGCTCGAAAAATGAAAGTTAAAGGATTAAGTGTAGGGGGGAATTTTAAACTTATACACAGAACTGTAGGCGATTTTGCTAAGTCATGGGGTTTTGGAATTGATGCTGGGGCTCAATATTTCTATAAAAATTTTAAATTTGGAGTAATGGCTAGAGATGTTTCGTCAACATTTAACGCTTGGGTTTTTAATTTGGATTCAAAAACAAAAGAGGTATTTGTTCAAACAGGAAATTCAATTCCTGAAAATGGTCTTGAAATTACTTTACCAAGATTTATTTTGGCTTCTTATGGAAAGTTTAATTTAGGAAATAAAGGAATATATACTGCAAGTGAAATTAATTTAGATGTTACTTCTGATGGAAGACGTAATACTTTACTTGAAACAAAATTATTTTCATTTGATCCTCATATAGGAATAGAATTTGGTTTCAAGAATTATGTTGCTATTCGTGGGGGCATCTCTAACTTTCAGTATGTAAAACAATTTGATGATACTGAAAAATTAAATTTTCAACCTAATTTAGGACTTGGATTAAATATTAAAAATTTCTATCTTGATTACGCATTTACGAATATTGGAAGTGTTTCTGCCTCATTATATTCACACATAATTTCAATTAGAATTAAATTAAACAAACCAAAATAGGATGAAAAAACTACTACTTTTTTTTATTCTCTTTTTAAATTCAATTATTCTATATTCTCAAAAATATGGTAATGAATGGATTAATTATAATCAAAAATATTATTCCTTTGGGATAACTAAAACGGGTATTTATAAAATTGATTATAATACTTTATCTAATTCAGGTATTCCTATTTCAACTTTTTCGTCTTTAAATATTCAATTATTTGGTAGAGAAAGAGAAGTTCCGCTTTATATTAGTGACGGTGGAGATTCAAAGATTGACCCAGGAGATTATATCTTGTTTTATGCAGAAAAAAATGATTCTTGGTTAGATTCGACTCTTTATGAAGATTCGACTTGGATAGGAAATCCATCCTATAGTTTATTTAATGATACTATTAATTATTTTTTTACATGGAATTCAACTACTTCAAATTTGAGGTTTGTTGAAGAAAATTCAATTGATTTTGCAAATTTCTCACCTTCTAATTTTATTTTACAAAAAGTTGAAACATCTTATAATAATTATTATAACGAAGGGGCAGGTAGAAACTCTTTGGCTTCAAGTTCTTTTTATAAAGCAGGTGAAGGATATGGATATTCACCACAAAATGGTGTAAATGGTTCTGGTGAATTTACATTGTCACTTTTCGCTAATACTTCTTATCCATATACAGGTATTGATGCACCAAACTGTTTATTTAGAGGGATTTCAACGACAAATTCAGAAGCTGATTATAGTGGACAAGGTAATCATCATTTGCGTTGGAAAATAGGAGCTAGTTCTTACCTTTTATTTGATCAAATTTTCATTGATTACGATTATGCAAATGTGAACACATCTTTTTCACCTAGTTTATTGACAAATGGAAGTACTCCTCTTAAATGGTCAATTATTGATGATCAAGGAGCTTTAACTGATTTTCAATCATTAAATTATTGGTCAATACTCTATCCAAAATTACCTGTTTTAAATGGAAGTAATAACAATAGTTTTTTTGTCAAAAACAATCTATCTCAGTCTAAAATTAGGTTAGATTTTACAAATGTTTCTTTAAGTAACCCTATTGTTTTTGTTTTTGATAAGTTTAGTGCAAAGAAATCACTTCTTATACCTTATAGTTCTGGTTTCTCTACTTTATTTTCAAATAGTTCAAGTGGATTTGATCAAAAAGTGATTATTCAAGATTTTTCATCAGTAGTTAATATAGTATCATTGAAAACGGTCAATGGAACTGGTTTTTTTACTGATTTTCAATCGATCAATAGTGAATCTGCCTTATTAATGATTTGTCCAGCTATTTTAAAATCTCCATCATTAGATTATCAGGCATATAGAAAATCTTTTGAAGGAGGAGGTTATAATGCCATTTTAACGGATGTTGATGAGTTATACTTTCAGTTTGGAGGAGGAATTAATAAACATATCAATGGTATTAGACGATTTTCTTTATTTATGTATAATAAAGCAATTTCAAAACCAGTTGGTTTATTTTTGATTGGTAAGGGGGTTGTAAATGCAGATGATATAACTATTTATGGTACAAATGGTGCAAGAAATAATAGTGTAAGTTACGCTGCTAATTTGATGCCTACTTTTGGTCAACCTGCGAGTGATGTTGCTATTACAGCTGATTTTAAAAAGGGTAAAATTACACCTTTAATTCCTACAGGAAGAGTCTCAGTAACTACAGCTATTGAACTTCAGAATTATTTAGAAAAAATTAAAGAATACGAATCAAATCAAAATCAAAATTCAATTTATTCTTCATCTGAAAAAGATTGGCAAAAACAAATAGTTCATTTTGGAGGTGGAATAACAGATTATCAACAAACTACTATACAAGGTTTCTTAAATTCGATGGAAGAGACTATTGAGAAAGCAAATTTTGGAGGGAATGTCTATAAACTTTATAAAAATACTTCAGCTCCTTTTGATCCTCAAGTTTTAGGAAATGCAACAGAAAGAATCAAAAAAGGTGTTTCAATCATAAACTTTTTTGGACATACTTCACCAATTGGTTTTGAGATTAACATAGATGACCCAAATAACTGGAATAATAAAGGGAAATATCCAATAATGATTTCCAATTCTTGTTATGCAGGAAATATGTTTTCTTTATCGACTTTAAATATTGCTACTAATCGTTATATAAATGTTAAAAATGGTGGTGCAATAGCGTTTATAGGCTCTGTATCAGAAGGTATAGATCAACCATTAGGTCAGTTTTCTAATGAGTTATATAAACAATTTAGCACATTAAATTATGGTAAAACATTAAGCGAACAAATTCAAGCGACGATTCAAAATTTTGATTTTTCAAATAACACTGGCTTATTGATTGAAGCAGCTTCAACTCAAATGAATTTGAATGGAGACCCACTAATTCGTTTAAATTGGCATGATAAACCTGAAATTGAATTAAGCTCTGAAAATGTTTGGTTCACACCTAAAAAATTTGATTTATCTGTTGATTCAGTTGAAATACATTTTGTTTTGAAAAATCTAGGTAGGTCAATTATAGATACTTTTGAAGTGGAAATTAGAAGAGATTTTCCTTTGTCAAATATAGATTCGATATATACTCTACAAATACCTAATTTAGATTATTTGGATACGCTTCATTATAAAATTCCTTTACAAAATAATATAGGTGTTGGACTGAATAATATTTCTATTTCAGTGGATATTCCATCTGAAATTGACGAACAATATGATGAAATAAATAATAATCAAGTCGTGAAATCTTTATTAATAAATATCGATGGTATATTACCGATTTTACCGATTGATTTTGCAATTGTGCCTTCTGATAGTGTTTCGTTAAAAGCTTCAACAATTAATCCGATTGCTAATTTCAACAACTATCGTTTTGAGATTGACACTACTGATCTTTATAATAGTCCTTTACATCGATATGCTCAAGTTTCTGGGTTAGGTGGAGTTAAGGAAGTTTTTCCAAGTGACTGGAAGTTAGTTTCAAATAATCAAAAAGCAAAATTGATATGTGAAGATAGTATGGTTTATTTTTGGAGAGTGTCAATTGATTCTTCTATTTATGATTGGAGAGAACGTTCCTTTCAATATATAAAAGGAGTTTCTGGTTGGGGGCAAGATCATTTTTTTCAATTTAAGAAAAATTCTTTTTCAAATATTTTATACGATAGAAATACGTTGAGTAAAAAGTTTTCTTTTGATTTTCCAGATTCTGTTTCTCTTTATCTTTTACCAGTTTCAGGTAAGTTTACAGAAATTAGAGTAAATGGTCAAAGGCTAGATTATAATGTTTGTAATGGACCAACCCCAGCTTTAAATGTTGTTGTTTTTGATGTGTTAACGAATCAAGCTTGGGGAACAAGATACGTACCGACAGGACAATTTTTAAATAATAATTTTGGAAATTCGAATGATAATGGTACATGTGGTACAAGACCTAGATATTTCTTCACATTTCCTCAGACTTCAGCAGCCTATTTCAATGCATTTCAGGACATGGTATTAAATAAAATACCAGACAGTTCATATGTTTTTATTTACACAACTAATAAAGCAAATTATTCAGCTTGGGATACCTATGCACCGAATTTGTACTCAATGTTTAATGCATTAGGTTCTGATAGTATAAAACATGGTAGAAATAATTATTCATTTTCAATGTTTTATAAAAAAGGAGATCCAAATAGTTTAGTAGAGAAATTTGCTCAAACTGCTAACGAAAATATTTTCTTGTCTGCTAAATTAAAAAAGAGGTTAGCTGAAGGGATAGAGGTTTCAACATTGATAGGACCATCTTCCTTTTGGAGTAAAATACATTGGCAACAAGATTCGAAAGATATAATTAACGTTGACAGTACAGTACTACGTATTAAAGTATATGATATTCATAAATCATTACAATACGAAATTGATACACTTTTTACACACAAAGATTCAATCATTAATTTAAATTCATTTATAAATGCTGATAATTATCCTTATATAGGTTTAAGTGCTGAATATTCAGATAAAACTAATTTGACACCAGCACAAATCGATAGATGGAATGTTGTGTTCGATTTATTACCTGAAGCTGCTATTGATGGTTCTAAAAAATATACATGGAATCCTTTAAGAGACACTCTAAGTGAGGGTGAAGAGGTTAGTTTTGCAATCGATGTGAAAAACATTTTTACACTGCCTATGGATTCACTTTTAGTAAATTATTGGATTGAAGACCAGTTACATGTAAAACATATAATTCCTTTAAAAAGGCGTAAACCATTATTAGTTAATGACATTATTCGAGATACAATTAAATTTTCTACTTTAGGATTAACGGGAATAAATTCATTATGGATGGAGGTGAATCCATATGTCAATGGCAGTCTTTATATTACTGATCAACCTGAACAAGAGCATGTTAATAATATCTTACAGATTCCGTTTATTGTTAAAGGAGATAATATTAATCCTTTGTTGGATGTTACGTTTGATGGAAGGCATATTTTAAATGGTGATATAGTTTCTCCCAAAAATGAAATATTAATTACATTAAAAGATGAAAATCAATTTTTGATAATGGATAATATTTCTGATACAACTCGTTTTGGCATTTATCTAACTGATCCTAAAGGTGTTCAAAAAAGAATTCCATTTATAAACAGTAAAGGTGAATCTATTCTTCAATGGATACCTGCAGATCAGACTTCCCGAAAATTTAAGATAATTTATTCTGCTTTATTTGAAGAAAATGGTAAATATACTTTGATGGTTCAAGGGACAGATAGAACAGGGAATTTATCCGGAGATTTACAGTATAAAATTTCATTTGAGATTGTAAAAGAATCTGCTATTACTTATTTAATGAATTATCCAAATCCTTTTAGTACTTCAACTAAATTTGTTTTTACATTAACAGGTAGTTCCGTACCGGAAAACATGATAATTCAAATCATGACAGTTACAGGTAAAGTCGTAAGAGAGATTACAGAGGCTGAAATAGGGAGAATTTATATTGGCAGAAATATCACTGAATTTGAGTGGAATGGTACTGATGAATTTGGTGATCAATTAGCAAATGGAGTTTATCTTTATAGAGTAAAAGCTCAAATAAATGGGGAAAATATAGAGCATAAGAGTACAGGTGCAGATTCATTTTTCACAAAAGATTTTGGTAAAATGTATATTTTAAGGTAAATTATTTGTTTAATAAAAAATTAGCAAGTTTTTTATTGAAATTGATTTTGGCATCTCCTTTTAACTTCACATTTGTCCTAAAGTTTGATTTTGGAATACGTGAGTTCTTAATTCTAAAATAAGGACGATTTAATTTTTTTGATAGCTTTTCAATTTTCATTATAATTTCAACTCTATTTGGCTGATCGGTGTTTTTATGAATATACATTGGAGACTCATAAAAAATAAGTTTTGTATTTGTTTTTAAAGCAAGATCATTTAACTTAATTAATTGATTCTCTTGATTTTTATCCCATTTAAATTTATAACCTTTTTTATACGTAGTTAGAAATTGCTCATTTTCATCTTGTTCTAAATATCCATTTTCAGATAATATTTTGTTCCGTTTTGTCAGGAAATGAATAGCACCCTGTAACGCACTAAAATGGATTTGATTATTGTAATATCCATATTTTATAAATGGTATCTTACTCCATTTGTAAAAATTATGATCTGTTGTTTGAATAGTATTTGAGACCAAAGTATCATCTACAAAATTTGCAAAACGGAATGTATTAAATTTATTTAATGAATTATCAAAAGTTTCTGGACCTAAGTATAAGGCAATGATTTTAGGAGGTTTGTTGTATTTTAAATATATGTGATAAGATAAATAGTTATCTGTTAAATTAGAATGATCTTGAGCTAAATTATAGGTTTTAAGATGTGTAATTTCTTCAATGTCTCTTGGATTTAATGTTGTTGCAGGAATGCAATTACCAAGTATAATTATATCAGCATTTATCTTTTTTTTTCTAATATAAGTTTGTTTTATGTATAGATTATTTGAAAGCAAAAAATCGTATAGCTTTTCCATACTCCATAAAGTAAGAAAAATAAAAATAGCTGCAGTAATTATTTTTTTTGTCAAAACTGATTATAAATGAAGTTTTTAGTACTATCAAATATTCCGAAAAATGAAATAAATAGTATGATAATTGTTATACCGAAAATAGACAATCTTTGCTTATTAAAAACAGTTTGTATCCTTTTTTCAAATATTAAAAAACCAGTAATCAATAGTAGAGTAATATAAAGATTAAATATATTTTCTTGATCTCCTTTTAAAGCTATGTATTGTGTGAATTCTTTTAAAAAGTTACTTGGTAGAAAATTTGAACTGAAAATAGTTTCAATCTTAAAAATTGCCTGATTTAAACTCTTACTTCTAAAGAAAATGAAGCTAAGACTGACAAGTGTAAAAACTATAAAATTGAGAAGATAATTGAAAAATTTATTTTCAGTTAAATAATTTGATTTTTTATAGAGTGATTCAAATGTTAAATAGATTATGTGTGAAATTGCATATAATAAAAACGTAAATCCTATTCCATGCCAAATTCCAGATAATATAAATGTGATAGTTAAAGCAAAAATAAGTCCTCTTCTTTTATGTTTTCGATACCTATAAGAAATTGGATAAAATATATATTGGGTGAGCCAATTAGATAATGATATATGCCATTTTCTCCAAAATTCAGAGATAGATCTCGCTCTTAGTGGTAAATTGAAGTTTTCAGGAAGTTGAATTCCAAATAATTTAGCGCTACCAATTGCAATATCTGAATAGGCTGAGAAATCAAAGTAGAGTTGGATTGTAAAAAGAAAAGCGACAACAAGATTTGTTAACCCTATAGTGGAATCTTTTTCAAAGAAATTATAGGTTATGATTGGCGCAATTCTGTCTGCAATTACGACCTTTTTAAATATACCTAGTGCAATTCGATTAATTCCATTATTAATAAGTATTGATTTTGAGTTAATTTCATTAATGTCAAAATTTTGAAATGTTGTTATTGGTCCAGAAGTGATTTTAGGGAAAAATGAATTTAATAATATTATTTTTTTTATTGTTACAGTCTGTATCCTAGAGTAGTATACATCAATAAGATAGGAGATGTTTTGCAAACTAAAAAAAGACACTCCTAAAAAAATTATTGTTTTATTCGAATTAAAGGCTGAAAATAACTGATGATTTGATTCTAGGTATTTAAATATTAAGATAAATAATAGGTTGAAAATAATTCCAATTCGAAAAAAAAGTTGTTTTAAGTGTGTTTTTGTTTCAATATTTTTTGCAATAAATTGAGTGATTAATGTCCCAGTGAAAAATGTTATTAATGATTCAAACGAGTGTATTCCAATGAAAAAACAACTAAAAATGATTAAGCAGATGGCTCTAAATTTAATTTGAATGGTATGAAATATAATTGTTGCAATAGTTAAAAATAATAGATAGTATACAGAAGTGAATTCCATTTCTTAATTTACTTATGATTTATTAATTCAACTAGATCACCTACTTTTTTCATTTTCATGATTTCTTCAAAAGTAAATGTAATATTAAAATGAATTTCAATTT
>CANCEQ010000117.1 GCA_947375085.1 Flavobacteriales bacterium | reverse complement strand
CTTCACATTTTAGCTTTTACCTCTTGTGGAATTGCTCAAAATCAATATTCTACATCTAACAAAAAAGCAATTAGCTATTTTGAAGAAGCGATGAAAGCTCCTAATTCTAGAAGTGAAATTACTGGTCAACCAAAATACCAAGAGGGTATAGATTTACTTTTGAAAGCAATTGAAAAAGATCCGAAATTTTGGGAAGCACACCTAGTCATTGCAGAATTTTATGAAGCAATCGGTAAAAATAAAGAAGCAATTTCTTCTTTTGAAAATGCTTTGGCTATTAATCCAAATCATAGTGCAACAGGTAGTACTTTTTTCTATTTAGCTAATTCTCAACAATTAATTGGTGATTATGATAATGCAATTAAAAATCTAGACTATTATATCAATTTCAGAAATGCAAATCCTGATTTAGTAAATCAAGCATATGCAATGAGAGAAAACTGTATTTTTGCAAGAGATGCTATAAAAAACCCTCTTCCTTTCAACCCTATCAATATGGGACCTGGAATAAATACTGCTGACCCTGAATATTACCCAACAATTACCGTCGATGGAAAAACGATTTTATTTACTCGAAGAATTGACGACCCAAGAGTCCCAGTTTATAAAGAACAAGAAGATTTTTACGTTTCTCAATTAAGCGATAGAAATATTTGGGGAACAGCAGTTCCAATGCCTCCAAATGTTAATTCGCTTTTAAACGAAGGAGCTCCGACTATTTCTGCCGATGGTAGATCGCTTATTTTCGTGGCTTGTTCTAGCCAATCAGATGATATAGACTATGGAGAAGGAAGAGATGGAAAAGGAAGTTGTGATTTATTTTATACTAAAAAATTAGGAAAAGCTTGGACAAACCCTGTGAACTTACCAGGAAATGTGAATTCATTCACTTGGGAATCTCAACCATCACTTTCTTCTGATGGAAAAACACTTTATTTTATTAGAAGAGTTAACAGAAAAGGAGAATTACCAAACTCAGATATTTTCGTATCTAAAATGAATTCAAATGGTACTTGGGGGACAGCTCAAAGACTACCTGATATCATAAATACTCCAACTCAAGAGGAATCTGTGTTAATTCACCCTGATGGAAGATCTTTGTATTTTGCTTCAAGAGGACATAAAGGAATGGGCGGGTCTGATTTATACGTCTCTCGTCTAGATGAAAATGGAAAATGGTCAAAACCAGAAAATTTAGGTTACCCTATCAATACGAAATCTGATGAAAATTCATTAATGGTATCTCCTGATGGTGAGGTTGGTTTTTTTGCTTCAAACCGTGATGGTGGTTATGGTGACTTAGACATTTATTGGTTCAACATGCCTGAAAACCTTCGTCCAACAAAAACATTGTATTTCGAAGGTAAAGTATTTGATGTAAATACGAAAAAACCATTAGCTGGTAAATTTCAGTTAATCGATTTAAAAACAGGAAATGAAGTTATTTATTCTGAAGCAGATGCTGTTTCGGGTGAATTTATGGTATCTCTTCCGGTTAACCGTGATTATGCTTTAAACGTTTCTTTCAGTGGATACAACTTCTTCTCTCAAAACTTTAACTTGATTAATCCAGAAGGAGTAGAAGCTTTCCATATGGATGTACCAATGGTTCCAATTACAAGTGATGCACCAACTATTCTTAAAAATGTATTCTTTGATTTAGGAAAAGCTACATTACGTTCAGAATCGTTTGTTGAGTTGAATAAACTACGTGATTTCTTAACAGCTAATCCAACAATTAAAATTGAATTAGGTGGACATACCGATACAAGAGGTGATGCTACTGAAAATCAGGTATTATCTACAGATCGTGCTAAATCGGTTTACAACTATCTGATTGGTCAAGGAATTGTTGCTGATCGTTTAACTTACAAAGGTTATGGTGAAACTGTCAACATTCATACTGATGCTGATATTGCAAAATTAGCAACAGAGAAAGAAAAAGAAGCAGCTCATCAAGAGAATCGTCGAACTGAATATAAAATCATTAAATAAATATGTACTTTCTACGATTAATTCGTCCTTTAAACCTTGTAATTATTGCTTTTACAATGTACAGCACCCGTTTGTTCTTGTACATCTATGAGCAACTATTTCAAATTAATTTATTTCAAAAAGGAGGTGAAGAATTTGATTTCTTTTTAATCGTATTTTCTACGATTTTAATTGCAGCGGCAGGAAATATTATTAATGATTATTTTGATGTTAAGGCAGATAGAATAAATAAACCTGAAAAATTAATTATTACCAAACACATTAATCGAAAATGGGCGATATTAAGTCATTGGATATTAAATGTTATAGCTTTTGGTATTGCCATTTATTTAAGTGCTAGAAATAATACTTTTTGGTACATGTTTATTCATTTACTTTCAATAAATGCACTTTGGTTTTATAGTATGCATTTTAAAAGAAAACCATTTATTGGTAATTTCATTGTAGCCTCTTTAACTGCTTTAGTACCCATTTTGTGTGGAATTCATTTCTATATTCACCACGAATTGCCAACTATTGAATTAGAAAATATAAAAACACCTTTCGCTTTTTGGATTTATCATCTAATGGCTCACGGTCACTACATTCTAATACTTGCTTTGTTTGCTTTTGCTTCAAATTTGGCAAGAGAGGTTATCAAAGACATTGAAGACATTGAAGGAGATAAATTATTGCATGCTAAAACATTACCTATACTTTATGGCGTTCATAAAACAAAATGGATGGCAGGACTTTTATTAATCCTCTCTCCTATTTTATTTTCAATTCTATTCTTATTAAAGTTTGATTCATCAACAAATATTTTTGAAAATATACAATTATTTATTCCTGTATTGGGTGCACTTTTATTGGATCTAATTTCCATCATTTTATTGATAAAAGCTAAAAGTCGTTCACAGTTAAAGTTTGTTGATTTAATTATTAAAATAGCCATGCTTTTGGGATTATCACTCCCCTTTTATTGGTTGTTTACTTATAGTTTCTCAATATGATTCAATCGAATAAAAAAATAATCCTAGGATCAAAATCACCTAGAAGACAAGAATTATTAGCAGGAATTGGCATAGAATTCACAATTAGAACAAAAAATACAGACGAAAGTTTTCCAGCCGATTTAAATCCATTGGATGTCCCGATTTATATTGCTAAAAATAAAGCGAATGCATTAATAGAAGATTTGAGTGAAGATGAAATTATTATTTGTGCAGATACCGTTGTAATTGTAGACAATATAATATTAGGCAAACCAAATGATGAAAAAGATGCAATAGAAATGCTTCAACGATTATCAGGGAAAGCTCATTCTGTTACAACAGGTGTTGTAATCGCATCCAATCTAAAAACAATCACTTTTAGCACTACGACAGAAGTCACTTTTAAAGATTTATCAGACGAAGAGATTCTGTATTATGTCTCAAACTATAAACCTTTTGACAAAGCTGGAAGCTACGGAATTCAAGAATGGATAGGATTTATTGGAGTAACATCCATCAAAGGATCTTATTTTAATGTTGTAGGTTTACCAATTCATGAAGTCTACCAACATTTAACCAACTTTTGATTAAACATTCAAAATCAAAAATTCAACATTATTTCTATAAAAACAAAAAGGGGCAAATATTTGCCCCTTTTTGTTTTTATAGAAATATCTTATCTTACTTTAAAAGAAACTCTTCTATTCTTAGCTAATTTCAAATCTTCTTCATCTATATCTGAAATTTCAGGACTTGGTTCTGAGATTCCAACAGAATTTGATATTAATCTAGATTCTGCAATTCCTTTAGAAGTTAAGTATTTTATTACTTCATTAATTCGTTTATTAGACATATCTGCAAAAGCTGGTTTTTCAGCAGCAAATTTCTCTTCCATCTCATCATTATGACCAATGATTTCTAATTTTAAATTAGGATTTGCTTTTAAATCCTCTGCAATTAGATCTAAAGATTTCATTGAATTTGGTAATAATTTACTTTTACCGAAACCAAAATATTCATTTTGTAACTCAATTTGATCTTTTACAGGCATTCCTTCATTCACATTAATCACTTTTTGGAATACTGTGTTAGAATATGATTCTTCACCTGCACTAACACCACCACAATCACATGTCCCGTCTTCAGCAACCAGAACTACCGAAATATCATCTATATAATAGTATGCTGCAGTAATTTGCGCTGCTTTATTTTTGGGATCTTTTTTATTTTTTTCGTTTTTTGTATTCTCGTTAGAAGTGAAATTCCCAATAGTTATGAATTTCTCCCCTCCCTCAGCATAATATGTTCCGCAAACTTCTTCCCAGTTATACATTGCACTGAAAATTTTGTTTTTAGAATCTAAAACATGTGTTTTTTCTATAATTGCAGTTTTAGAATCTGTACCATACGGTTTAGAAGAAAAATTTACACCCATTTGATTAGAAGCAAATTTTGAAGATTCTGATAAAGACAAACTAAATTTTACACAGTACTTCATCCCTTTTTTCAAAGGAGAATTTAATTTCCCCATGATGTAAGATCTAGGCATAGCATCTCCAAATGAAAACCCTATAATACCCGCATAATTCGTACCTTCTTTAGCATCCTCTTTACCATACACATTTTCAGGAACATTTATAGTTAAATTTTTGGATGGAGTAAACAAATCGGCACGAACTCCAGTTGGAGAAGTCCATCCAGATGCATTTTCAATACATCCTAAGGCTTTCATTTTACCTTCAATTGTCTCAAATCCAGGATTTGGAACCAAATTTTCTTGACCAATTGAAGAGATCGAGATCAATCCTATTGGTAAAGCAACTAAAAATGATTTAATACTTAATTTCATAGTTTTTAACAGTTTTAATAAATGTTTTCACCTTTTCAGGATCAATGTCTGGATACACACCATGACCTAAATTCACAATATGTCTCTTACTTTTAAATGAATCTAACATATTAATTGTTGAAGTTTCAACAGCAGCATGAGAAGCATATAACGCACAAGGATCTAAATTACCTTGTAATGTTCTTGTGTCTCCAATTTGCTCTCTAATTTTCACAATATCCATGTTCCAATCTAAACCAACTGTGTTACAATCTAATTTTGCAATCGCTTCAACAGAAGAAATAGCACCTTTTGAAAAAACAGTAACAGGCACTTCATTAATTGCTGATACAATTTTATCAATGTATCTCAATCCAAATTCAGCATATTGTTCCGTTCCAAGTATACCTGCCCAAGAATCAAACAATTGCAACATGTGAGCTCCTGCATTTACTTGTGCTTTTAAGTACTTTATTGTAACATCTGTTATACGTCCAAGCAACTCATGTGCCAAAGTTGGATTCGTATATAATAATTTTCTAGATTCAGAGAAAGTTTTAGATCCATGACCTTCAACCATGTAACAAAAAATTGTCCAAGGCGCTCCAGCAAAACCAATTAAAGGAACGCGTCCTCCTAACTCTTTATTTGTGATTTTGATTGCTTCTAGAACATATCCCAAACGATCTTCAACATCAAATTCAGTTTCAGCATATTTCAAACCTTCTTCAGAACGAATCGTTTTTTCAAACCAAGGCCCTTTAGCCTCTAACATTTGATATTCTAATCCCATTGCTTCAGGGACAACTAATATATCTGAAAAAATTATAGCTGCATCAACCCCCAATAAATCAACAGGTTGAATAGTAACTTCAGCTGCAAATTCTGGCGTTTCTACTAATTCTTTAAAGCCGCTCAACTTGCTTCTTACAGCTCTATATTCTGGTAAAATTCTTCCAGCTTGACGCATCAACCAAACTGGGTATCGCTCAATGCTTTCGCCTTTTGCTGCGCGTAAAATAAGATCGTTTTGTAATTTCATAGTAGACAAATATAATTATTTGATTTTGGACTTAACAATACATTTTATCATTTCTTGTTAATATGGGGAAAAATCAGCTTTATTGAATCTCAACACATGCTGTTTAGATGATCAATATCATTTACCATTCAATCTCACCAATATTCTTAGATTTTAAATATTCGTTTGTTTTACTGAAATGCTTACATCCAAAAAAACCTCTATAAGAAGATAATGGAGAAGGATGTACTGATTTAAGAATTAAATTTTTGGAAGTATCAATAGTACATCCTTTTTCTTGGGCTTTTGCTCCCCACAATAAATACACTATATCTTTTCTATTTTTATTTAATTCATTTATAATAGCATCTGTAAATTTTTCCCAACCTTTGTTTGAGTGACTACCAGCCTCTCCTTCTCGAACAGTAAGCACACTATTCAACAATAAAACACCTTGTTTTGCCCATCGTTCAAGATTTCCATTTTGAGGAAAAGGAATATTTAAATCTGATTCTATTTCTTTAAAAATATTAACCAAACTTTTAGGGAAAGGCTTCACATCATCCTCTACTGAAAAACATAAACCATTAGCATGACCTCTAGTTGGATATGGATCTTGACCTATAATCACCACTTTAACTTTTTCGAATTTACATTCGTTCAATGCTTTAAAAATAAAATCTCTAGATGGGAATATTGCATCTTCATATTTATTAAACTCACCTTCTAAAAAAACTTTTAAATCTTCAAAATAGGGTTTTGAAAACTCACTATTTAATTTATTTTCCCACGTTTTTTCTAAATCCAACTTCATAAAACAAAGATAAGAAAGAACAGAGAAATAATTCATTCAACTTCAATCCGTATATTTGTAATTTGAAAGTAATTAAAAACAAAACCTTAAATAATGAATAAAATAATAGCAATTCTTTTTTTTATCTCTCTTTTTTTTAGCTGCTCTGAAGATAAAAATGAAAATATAGAAACAGAAAAAAAAGAAAACAAGGATAATCAAACACTTGAAACAATGGTTGATAGGCATGTTCAAGCACAACTTTCAATCCCCTCTACTGAAAAATATTCATTACAGATATATAAAGAACATTTGGATGGTGATGATAAACTAGATGCTATTATTACTGTAAACAGATTAAATTTTGCTTACGAAGAGGCTAAGAAATCTGGTAAATATGAAATGAGAAAAGAATTAGGTTTTACTGGACATTACAATTTTATTTTTTATTATGATGGAGGTTTAAATCTTATTTCTCCTGCAATTATTATTCCTTCCTCACCTCAAGCAGAATTAACAGTAAATTTTGAAAACATTTCGACTGCAGCTTTTAAAGATGTCCTAGTTGATTATAAAATAAGAAACTCTTCATTTAGAAATTATTATAACATAATGAATCATAGTCCTGTGCAGGTTTTTCAATGGAAATTATATGATTACCTGGGCGAAAAAAATGTTGAAGCAAATTATATTGAATATTCAAATGGATCTGTCGGACTTGCAAAAGATATCTTGATTTTCAAAGGAAAATTAAAAAATGGAAACAATTTGAAAGACATCTACAAGTTCTCACCTGAAATTGAAAAAGAAGGAGAACTAGTTCATCGTTTTTTCTATTTAGATAAAGAAGGGAAATATTTCACTAAAAAGTAGATGGAAAATACCTTAACTTGCTCTAAGACATTTCGCTATTTCACTTTTGGAAATCCAAAAAACGCAAAATACATTCTTTATGTTTTACACGGTTATGGTCAATTAGCTGAATTTTTCATTCGTAAATTTCATGATTTAGGTGAAGACTATTTTATTGTCGCTCCAGAAGGTATGCATCGTTTTTATCTAAAAGGAAGTAGTGGTAGAGTTGGTGCTTCATGGATGACAAAAGAAGCTAGAGAACAAGATATTTCAGACACTCAAAATTGGCTCAACCATCTTAAACAAGAAATAAATTCAACCTATTCATTTCAAAAAGAAATTGTACTTGGATTTTCACAAGGAGGGGCAACTGCAGCTAGATGGAATACCATCAATTCAATTCCTAATCAAATTTATTGGGCAAGTGTTTTTCCTCCTGATTTAGATTCTAAAACGATTATTTCAATAGAAAATAGAGCAAATAAACATTTTGTTTTAGGAACACAAGACGAATATTTCAATTCTGAACAACAACTTTCAACACTTACATTCTATACTGATTTAGGTTTTAATACGCACACTTTCAATGGCTCACACACAATTGACACTATTACATTAAAGCAAATTTTAACAGAATTAGTTAAAAATTAAAAAAAGTTAAAAACTATTAAAAACTTTAAAGCATTAATTTGGCACAATTTCTGATATTTGCACAGAAAATTAACGAATATGAAAATCTTATTATTTGCTTTTTGCCTTTTAACACTTACTGTTTCTGCTCAAGATTCGAAAGAAATTAAAGATGCAAAATCACAAGGTATTTTAGACAAACTTTCAACAAAAATGAAAGGTTTAAAATCATTTTATATCGAATTCAGTGCGAATGTTAAAAATGCTTCTTCTGGAACGAATGAAACTTCTACTGGTAAAGGTTGGGTAAAGGATAAAAAATTCTGTGCTTCTTATGGAGATAACACAATCATATCTAACGGAATAAAAACATGGACAGTCGTTAAAGAAGAAAAATCTGTTTATGAGTCTGACGCAAATGATGATGACAAAGAATCTATTAATCCTAAAAAACTGTTAACTATTTGGGAAACAGGATTCAAAAACAAATACGAAAAAGAAGAAAATTTAAATGGTGAAACAGTTCACGTAATTTACCTATATCCTAAAGCAGCTGGAAAAGTAGATTACCACACAATTATTCTTTATATCTCTAAAAACACAAATGAGATGAAGAAAGCTATTTTGAAATCGAAAGATGGTACTGTGATGACATATTCATTAACGAAATTCACACCAAACGAAACGATTGAAGATACAAAATTTGTATTTGACTCTAAAAAATACCCAGGATACACTATTATCAAGGATTAATTTTGAATGTTGGATGTTGAATTTTATTTATAATCAAAATTCAACATCCAACATTAACAATCAAACATCATCTTAATCAACCAACTTCATTTGTTTCAATAAGAACGAAGCATTCATGTTTTTACAAACACCTTCATTTATTCTGTAATCAAAGGATAAATTCTCTCCTTCAATCGTTGAATCAAAATACATGTTCTTAAAAGCTGTATCTTCTTTTGCTAAATCACATAATGATAAATCATGTGTTGCGATGATTCCTTTTGCATTTAATCGCTTTAATTTTTGAAGAAACTTTGCTGAACCTATTTCTTTATCCTTACTATTCGTTCCTTTTAATATTTCGTCCAAAATGATAAATACCTTCTCCCCTTTTTCAATCGCATCCATAATGAATCGTAATCGAATTAATTCTGCGTGGAAGTAAGAACTCTCAACTGTTAAATCATCACTTGTGCGCATGCTTGAATACAATTTTAACAAGGGTAACTTACACGATTTAGCTAAAATTGGAAATCCTGCATTTGCGAAAGCAAAAGTCAAACCGAGACTTCTTAAATAAGTACTTTTTCCAGCCATATTAGGTCCAGTAATGATGATGAAATTTTCATTGCTCTTTATTTTAACATCATTCTTTACACTTTTTGTTTGATTGACAAACGGATGGGATAATTCAATAATTTCAATCGGTTCATTTTCAGTAATAATAGTTGAAAAAGTAGAATTTGGATGATTGTATTTATAGATTGCTCCTGAAATCCAAACTTCAATTTCAGCCAATCTATTCTCCCAATTTTGGATTTGATTTGCATTCTTATCCAACCATTTTTTTAATTGAGTTACAATTTGAAAATCCCA
>CANCEQ010000116.1 GCA_947375085.1 Flavobacteriales bacterium | reverse complement strand
TATGTAAATGATTTACATTGTGAAGTTTCTCAATACAAACGCGAGGAATTGATGGGGCAAAATCAAAATATCGTTCGTCATCCAGATATGGATAAAGCGGTATTTAAAGAATTGTGGGCTACAGTTGGAAGAGGTCAGATTTTTAGAGGCCCTGTTAAAAACAGAAAAAAAGATGGGACTCCTTACTATGTAGATGGGGTTTTTGCACCGGTATTAGGTCCAAACGGAAAGCCGATTAAATACATTGGGGTTCGTTATGAAAACACAGATGTTACAATTGAAAAACAAGGATTGGATGGAGTGGTAAATTCTATCGATACTTCTTTTGCCTACATTGAATTTGATTTAAAAGGAAATGTTTTAAAAGCAAACGATAATTTCTTGAATGCTTTAGGATATACTTTAAATGAAATTGTTGGTAAACATCATAGAATGTTTGTAGAATCAGAATTTGCCAATTCATCAGCCTATACTAGATTTTGGGAAGAATTAGGAATGGGAATTCCACAAAATAATTTATTTAAGCGAATCACAAGAAACGGTAAAGAAATTTGGATTCAAGCGGTTTATTCTCCCGTAAAAGATGAAATGGGTAGAATCGTGAAATTTGTAAAAATTGCTACCGATGTGACTGCTGCAACTGAAGCTGCTTTTGCAACTCAAAAAGCATCAGCAGAAGTAACAAGAGTTTTGAATTCAATTGGGAATGGTGATTTGTCTCAAAAATATTCTATCGATTCAGTTGCTGAATTAAAAGAAATGGGGGATTCGTTGAATAATACTATTGAATTATTGAATGCTCAAAAATTAGCGGAAGTTGAAACACAATTAGCAGCTAAAGAGGTAAGTAGAGTTATTTCTGCTTTGGCTTCAGGAGATTTAACTCAAAAATATTCAATTAAGTCAGCTGGTGAATTGAAAGTGATGGGAGATTCATTGAATCAAACAATCGAAGTGTTGAATGATTTAATATCGAAAGTAATTACCAATGCTGAAAACATTGCATCAGCAAGTGTTCAAATGTCAACATCTGCTCAACAATTATCAGAAGGAGCAACCGGTCAAGCAAGTTCAGTGGAAGAAATTTCTTCATCCATGGAAGAGATGACGGCAAATATTCAACAAAACACAAGCAATGCGCGTCAGACAGAAAAAATTTCTACTACGGCAGCAGTTGATATTCAAGAAAGTAAAGAATCCGTTTTAGCGACAGAAAATTCGATGAAATTGATTGCTTCTAAAATTTCAATCATTGGAGAGATTTCGAGACAAACGAATTTATTAGCATTGAATGCAGCTGTTGAAGCAGCAAGAGCAGGAGAGCACGGTAGAGGATTTGCTGTTGTAGCTGCAGAAGTTCGTAAGTTGGCGGAACGTTCTCAATTAGCTGCTACAGAGATAGATGAGGTTTCAGCTAAAAGTGTATATGTAGCTCAACAATCTGGAAAAATGTTAAGTGATGTAGTTCCTAATATTCAAAGAACTTCTGATTTAGTTCAAGAAATTACCGCTTCAAGTATAGAGCAAAGTTCAGGTGCCGAACAAATAAATAGTGCGATTCAAAACTTAAATAACGTTGTTCAAGAAAATGCAGCAACAGCAGAAGAAATGGCTGCGGGTGCAGAAGAATTGAGCGCACAGGCTGAAGAATTATCAGATGCAGTATCTTTTTTTAAAATTGAGGGAGGAGATGTTAAAAAATCAAAACCTTCAATACCTTCTATTAAAACGGTGAAAACACAGTTTGTTTCAAAACCATTGAAACGTTCAAATGTAGAAATTAAATTAAATGACGCATTGGATTCAGAATACAGCCATTTCTAGTTGGCTGTATTCATAAATCTGTTTATTGATTTTTATTGGTGCTATTTTTAACTTCATAAATTGATTTTGTTAAGTTTAGATTAAACAGCTATTAATTGAGGAATATCAGTCTTTTTAATGATTTGATTTTAAATTATTATTAGTATTATTGCAAGTAGTATACTTTATCGTAAGAAAAAGTATTTTTATAGAACTTATTAAAACGTTTATCAAGACAAAATGGTTATTGCAATAGCAAATCATAAAGGAGGGTCAGGTAAGACAACTACTACTATTAATTTAGGTGTAGCACTTTCGAATTTAGGTAAGAAAGTGTTATTAATTGATTTAGATCCACAAGGTAATTTATCCTATTCTTTAGGGATTCCTGATGATGCTCCAACAATTGCGGATGTAATTACTGGTAGTAAAACATTAGATGAAGTTTTAGTAGAAAGAGAAGGATTGCATGTGGCTCCATCTAATATGTTTTTAGCAGATATTGAATTATCAATTCAAGGCGTGAAGGATCGTTTGTATGTTTTAAAATACCTTTTAGATTCTTACGTGAAAGAATACGATTATGTTTTAATTGATTGTTCTCCCTCAAAATCTTTGCTAACAATCAATGCATTAGTGTTGGCGGATAAAGTAATTACTACAATATTATTAGATGTTTTAAGTGTTCAAGGTTTAAATCAAATAAATAGAACAATATACGATGTGAAAAGAGGGTTTAATAAAAACTTATCTTTTATTGGTGTTTTACCCGTGAATGTTGATTTGAGAAGTAACATTTCAAAAGAGATACTAACATTTGTTGAAGAAAATTTTGATATTCCCCTTATAAAAACGTACATTAGAAGTTGTGTTAAGTTTGCAGAAGCGCCATCTTTCGGTGAAAGTGTTTTTGCATATGCCCCTCATTGTACTGGAGCAGAGGATTATCACGTATTAGCGAAAGAAATAATTTTATTAAATAGTTGAGAAAATGGCATTAGGAAAAAACATGAAAGTTGATAGGCTTATTCCTTTAACAGATGAAAATAATGCTGAAAAAGAAGGGTTTGATATCAATTTAGATCTTTCTGATTCATTAGAAGAATTATCATTAGAAGAAGATTCAGGTTCGATAATGGATTTAACTTTAGATGATGTAGAAGCAACTGAAGTTGTTGAAGAGATTCAAAATGAAGAAGAATTGGTAAATCCGGTTGAAGAGATAACTGAAGTCGTTTTAGATGAAGTGCCGACTCAATCTGAACCTGAAACTATACCTCAACCTCAATCGGATACTCAACCTGCGATTGTTTATGAAAATGTTGAAACAGATTCACTTAAAATGATTTTTACTCCGTCAAGAAGAAAGACGCAGAAAAGAATTTTAATAAATATCGAAGGTGCTTTGACTATCAATAATGTTGATGTACTATATTCAAAAGTGAATGTTGTTTTTGAGAATTATGATTTCGTTGAAGTAACAATGACGAATGTAACGGATATAGATTTAACTGTTGTTCAATTGTTCCATGCGATTCGTGTATCCTATTGGTCTCAAAAGAAATATATTTCCATAAATGCTGAATTTTCTAGAGATGATAGAAAATTATTAAATACCTGTGGATTTACAGAATTTCAAACACAAAAAACGGATGCTTGATGGATGGTACAGACGCGATTAATCGCGTCTCCACTAATGGGAACCCCCTCAAAAAAATAAATAATTATGGCAAAAAATATTCTAATAGTCGACGATTCTGAAAGTATAAGAGCGGTTGTAGGCATGGCTTTAAGAAGCGAAGGTTACAATGTAATTGTAGGAGAAGATGGTCAACATGGCTTAGAGTTATTATTGGAAAATGATAATGTAAATTTGATTATATCAGATTTAAATATGCCTCGTATGGACGGAATTTCTTTTTTAAAAGAAGTACGAAAATTAGATAAATTCAAATATTTACCAGTATTAATATTGACTACAGAATCACAGGAGTCCAAGAAATTGGAAGCTAAAAATTCTGGAGCAACAGGTTGGATTATCAAGCCTTTTGTGAAAGAAAAGTTACTTGCGGTTGTTAAAAAAGTGATGCACTGATGGATGAAATGAAAGAAACCTACATTCAGGAAGCGAATGAGTTATTAGAAAACTTAGAATCTTCTTTGTTGTCTTTGGAAGACAACCCGAATGATAAATCAAACATTGAGCAAGTCTTTAGAGTAATGCATACTTTAAAGGGAAATAGTAGTATGTTTGGTCTTGTTAAAATTGCAGAATTTGTACATGATTTAGAGACGATTTATGATAAAATACGTCAAGGTGAAATGCAGTTGTCAAGAGAAATCTTAAATACAACTTTGGCATCTTTCGACCATTTAAATAAAATTATTGTTGATTCAGAATTAGAAGAACAAGAAAATAAAGAGAATCATACTAATTTAATAGCAGAAATACATAAATTCATTGGTAAAGGTGGAGATGCACATGCAAATGTTCCTGCTAATGACTCCTCAAACAACAATTCTAGTGATGATGCGCAGGGTGTTGTAGTTGAGGAGGTTATAGAAGGACCGAAAACATATCATATTTATTTTGAGCCGAATGAATCTATATTTTTAGATGGTTCAAATCCTTTATTTTTAATAGCAGAATTAGCTGCATTTGGTAAAAATATTGTTGTACCTCATTTTAAATCAGTTGCTTCAATTGAAAATTACGTTCCAACAAATTGTTTTACTTATTGGGATATTTACATTGAAACAAGTGTGGCGAAAACAGATATTGAAGATGTTTTTGTATTTGTAGAAGGAAATTCAATAATTGAGATTAATGAAATACCTTATACAGAATTAATTTCAAATGCTTCTTTTAATGAAGTAGTTACTGCAACAACTTTTAAAGATTTAAAAACGGATATTACTTCAATTTTATTATTAGCTGAATCAGTTGGTAAAAAAATAGAAGCAAATGTGGTTGCAGTTGAAAAAGCTCCAGAAGTTCATGATGCTAAACCAGTTGAGGCAGCTAAAACAAAGACAGAATCGAAAGAAAAGGTAGTATCTAGTATTCGTGTTGCTTCCGACAAATTGGATGAATTAATGAATCTTGTTTCGGAGTTAGTAACTACTCAAGCTAGTTTGACTTTGTACAATGAGAAAAATGAAACTCCAGAACTAGAAATAATTTCAGAAAATATTGAAAAATTATCTCGTAGATTAAGAGACATTGCTTTCGGTATGACTTTGATTCCTATCAATAACATGTTTAGTCGTTTCCAACGATTAGTTCGTGATGTTTCGATGGCATTAGGTAAAGAAGTTCAGTTCGTTACAGAAGGTGGTGAAACAGAGTTAGATAAGTCAATTATTGAAACATTGACAGATCCATTGATGCACATTATCCGTAACAGTTTAGATCATGGATTAGAACAACCAGGTGTCAGAGAAGAACAAAATAAAGATAGAAAAGGAACCGTTAAGTTAAAAGCCTTTTATTCAGGTATTTCTGTATATATTCAGATTATAGATGATGGAAAGGGAATAGATGCAAATATCATACGTCAAAAAGCAATTTCTAAAGGTTTCTTAAGAGAAGATGAAGTTTTAACAGATAAAGAAATTTTCGATTTTATTTTCTATCCAGGATTTTCAACGGCTGAAGTTGTTACAGATATCTCGGGTAGAGGTGTAGGAATGGACGTTGTTAAAAGAAACATTACAGATTTAAAAGGTATAGTTTCAGTTGAATCTAAAGTAGGATTTGGTACAACATTGACAATAAAATTACCTTTAAGTTTATCTATTATTGATGGTTTATTGGTTGAAATTCAGAAAGTTAATTATATTATTCCTCTTTCTGTAGTCAATAAATGTTATGAGGTTGATAATTCAGAAATGATGGATAATTTCAATAAGTTATTGATTTTAGATGAAAAGCAGGTTCCTTTTATTAATATTCGCAAAGAATTTGGATACAAGAAAATGAAAGCTTCAGATAAGTCACAAATTATTGTGGTGAGCGATGGAGATAAGGAAGTAGGGATAAGTGTTGATTACATAGTGGGTGAATATCAAGCAGTTGTAAAACCAATAGGTAAATATTATAAAAATCAAGACTTTATTTCAGGAGCAACAATATTAGGAGATGGTTCTATTGCTTTGGTAATGGATACACATAAGATAGTAGATTTATATACAGAACACGTTAAATTAGAAGCTAAATAATGAAGACAGAAGCAACAAACGAGAAATTGACAGGAGAGACAAAATCTTTTTTATCTTTTAGATTAGCAGAAGAGCATTTTACAATTCCAGTAATGAAAATTATGGAGATTTTAGAGGTGCCAAAAATTACGAAAGTACCTCAAGCTCCTAACTTTTTAGTAGGTGTTATCAATTTAAGAGGTGCTGTTTTACCAGTGATTGATACACGTATAAAATTTGGTATGTCAGCAATCGAATACACAATTAATACCTGTATTTTGGTTCTTAATATTGAAGTGAATGAAGAAGAATTAGTTGTAGGAGCATTAGTAGATTCTGTGTCAGAAGTATTTGAATTACACGATTCTCAAATAAAACCGACTCCAACAATTGCGTCACGATATAGAGCCGATTATATTTCAGGTATGATTCAAGAAAACGATCAATTTATGATGGTGTTAAATATTGATAAAGTATTTTCATCTAATGATTTAGAATCTATTAGTGAAACAAAAGATATTACTTTGAAAGAAGATTAATTTTTAGATTAATTTAAATAAAATTCTTTAAGATGTTTAAATTTAGATTGTTACCAGTGAAAAAACAATTGATTATTGCTTTTTCTTCCATAACGGCATTAATTTTTGTTGTTTCTACTACTGAATTAGTAATGCTAAATAAAGCTGACGTTTGTGATACAAATATTTTTTTAGCCAAAGAACTATCAAATGAGTTTCAATCGTTAAAATATTCTTTAAAAACTGAACAACAGTCAGCAATAGAAGCTACGATATTTTCATCTGATAGAGAGTTTGAGACAAATAAAAATAATTTTAATAAGGCTGAATTAGATATTAATAAAAGTTTAGCTCAAATTAAAGAATTATCAAATTCAAAAGATTGGATAAATAATTCAAAAAACTCAAAATATAGATTACAAACTGTAGCAGTTGATTTTAAAAATTTTCATACAAATAAAATCATTACATCTTTTGATATTAATTCTACTTATGATGCTAAAAATCTAGGGAATATTAAATACAATAAATCGATAAAGAAATTTAAACAACTAAATGATCAATTAATTTCAAAGGTTGATGTTGTCATCTCTAAAATGAATGATTTAATTTCTCAAACTAAAGTTGAGTCTAAAAATATCACTCAATTATCAAATGTTTTAATTTGGGTAATCAGTAGTTTATGTGTACTTATCGCTTTATTATTTCAGCGATTTATAGTAAGTAATATTTCTAAAGTATTAGGTGCAGATCCGTTGGTGGTTGCTTCTTATGTAGATGAAGTAGCGTCTGGTAATATCTCTATTCAAATCGAAAAACAAAATAATTCAGAAAGTGTAGGTTTGCTTAAATCTGTTGAAAAAATGATCGCAGGACTTTCTAAAGCTGGTGAATTTTCAAAAGAATTAGGTAAAGGAAATTTAGATGCTGAAATAGAATTATTGAGCCCAAAAGATGAACTTGGAAAATCATTAATCGATTTAAAATCAAATTTAAAAGAATCTAAAGAAAAAGCAGAAGCAGCTCAAAGAGAAATTGAAGCAAGGGTGAATTTAATGGATGAATTGTGTATTGTTTCTGAAACAGATTTAAAAGGTTATATTACTTATGTAAATGATAAACATTGCGAAGTTTCTCAATATTCTAGAGAAGAATTAATCGGACAAAATCAAAACATTGTTCGTCATCCAGACATGTCGAAAGAGGTTTTCAAGGAATTGTGGTCAACAATTGGAAGAGGACAAATTTTCAGAGGTCCTGTTAAAAATAGAAAGAAAGATGGGACTCCTTATTATGTTGATGGAATTTTCGCCCCTGTTTTAGGAGCAAATGGTAAGCCGATTAAATATTTAGGGGTTCGATATGAGAATACTGAAACTACAATTGAGAAACAAAATTCGGATGGAATAATTAATGCTATAAATTCTTCATATGCCTTTATAGAATTTGATTTAAAAGGAAATGTTTTAGTTGCAAATGAAAATTTCTTAAGAATAATAGGTTATTCATTAAATGAAATTGAGGGTAAACATCATAGAATTTTTGTAGGACAGACTGTTTCAAATTCTACTGATTATATAAGATTTTGGGAAGAACTTGGTATGGGAATTTCTCAAAATGATTTGTATAAAATAATTACTAAAGCAGGTAAGGAAGTTTATATTCAAGCTATTTATTCGCCGGTAAAAGATGAGATGGGAAGAATTGTGAAATTTGTTCAAATAGCAACAGATGTTACAACTGCTACTGAAGCTGCAATAGCAACACAAAAAGCATCTACAGAAGTAACTAGAGTATTAAGTTCAATTGGAAATGGTGATTTGACTCAAAAATATTCAATTAATTCATTAGCAGAATTAAAAGATATGGGTGATTCATTAAATAAAACAATTGAATTATTAAATGAACAAAAAAATACTGAAGTTGCAACACAATTAGCAGCTAAAGAGGTAAGTAGAGTTATTAATTCATTAGCTCAAGGGGATTTAACTCAAAAATATTCAATTGAATCTACTGGAGAGTTAAGAATAATGGGAGATTCTCTAAATAAAACAATTGATGTTTTAAGTGATCTAATTACAAAAGTTGTTTTAAATGCTGAAAATATTGCTGCTGCAAGTGTACAAATGTCTTCATCTGCTCAACAATTATCTGAAGGTGCAACTGGCCAAGCAAGTTCAGTAGAAGAAATTTCTTCATCAATGGAAGAAATGACTGCAAACATTCAACAAAACACAAGTAATTCTCGTCAAACTGAAAAAATATCAACTTCAGCTGCAGCTGATATTCATGAGAGCAAGGAATCTGTTTTAGCTACAGAAAATTCGATGAAATTAATTGCTTCAAAAATTTCAATTATTGGTGAGATTTCTAGACAAACTAATTTATTAGCATTAAATGCAGCTGTAGAAGCTGCAAGAGCCGGAGAACATGGTAGAGGATTTGCTGTTGTTGCAGCCGAGGTTCGTAAATTAGCTGAAAGAAGTCAAGCTGCTGCTACAGAAATTGATGAAGTCTCCGCTAAAAGTGTATATGTTGCACAACAATCAGGTAAAATGTTGAGTGACGTTGTTCCAAATATTCAACGAACATCTGATTTAGTTCAAGAGATAACCGCTTCAAGTATTGAGCAAAGTTCAGGGGCTGAACAAATAAATAGTGCAATTCAAAATTT
This sequence comes from Flavobacteriales bacterium, assembly GCA_947375085.1. Next base: position 512 of record CANCEQ010000116.1, on the reverse strand, counting down.
AAATAATGTTGTTCAAGAGAATGCTGCAACAGCAGAACAAATGGCTGCAGGGGCTGAAGAGTTAAGCGCTCAAGCTGAAGAATTACAAGAAGCAGTATCATTTTTTAAAATTGAATCGACAAAGTTAAAAATGAAACCAAATAAAATTGAATCAAAAAAAACAGAAGTAAAACAGAAAAAAGCTTCGGTATTTATTGATTTAGATTCAAAAGATTTAATTGATAATGATTATCAAAAATTTTAATTTTAAATTATCTAGTAAATAGATAATCATCTCTGTTTTTATAAATATGAGATTAAAAAAGTTTTTATAATATGATAGAAGAATTCAAAACAAGTTTAAGTGATACTGATTTTAATAAATTAGCTAGCTTTATTTATAATAATTATGGTATTAAATTACCAATTACTAAAAAAATAATGCTTGAATCTAGATTAAAACCTAGATTAAGAGCTAATGAAATTGATTCATACAGAGAATATTGCCAATTTATATTATCAGGTAAATGTGG
>CANCEQ010000115.1 GCA_947375085.1 Flavobacteriales bacterium | reverse complement strand
TCTTTATTATTAGCACGTTACATAAGTGGTGTAAACATAAAATTACAAAATTTACAAACGGTATTGATGGCAAATGTCATCATACTTATTCCAATGGTATTGATTTTATTACAACCAGATGCAGGAACATTTGTTGTATTTACCTCCTTTCTTTTTGTAATGTATCGAGAAGGGATTACCTATGATCCACTGGTCTTGAAGTTGGTCAATTTAATTCCTGGAATCAAATTCAAACAAACATGGGTTGGAAGTCACTTTATTCCAATCATGTTTGCTGTTGTCTTTTTGTGTTTAGCGACATTATTGGTTAGTAATAACATTATCACTTTTGATTTTATGCCAAGTGTTAAAATTCCAGGTTTCGCAGGTGTAGTAACAACTTTAGTACTTTTAGCCTTGTTGAGTTTGTTTTTCTTGCGTTACATTGGATCAAAAAGAGATCGAAAAAATGCATTGATTATTGTAATTATTGGATTCACTTTAAGTACTTTAATTGCTTCTAGTGTCAATTTCTTATTTCAAGGAATGGCAAAACACCAGAAAGATCGTATAGAACTTTTCTTAGGTTTGAGAGAAGATCCAGATGGAGAAGATTATAACCGAAATAGAGCAATGGCAGCGGTAGGTTCGGGTCGTTTTTTAGGAAAAGGATACAACAAAGCATCGGTTTCAAGTGTTGAGAGTAATCACGTTCCTGAAAGTGAAACGGATTTTATATTCTGTCCATTTGCAGAAGAATGGGGATTTGTTGGAACTTTTGTATTAGTTTGCATGTATATGTTTATGCTTTTTAGAATCATCATGATTGCCGAAAGACAGCGATCTCGATTTGTTCGAGTATATGCATATACAGTGGCTATGATTTTATTTTATCATTTTGCCGTAAATATCGGAATGGATATTGGGTTTGCACCAGTTATTGGTATTCCTTTACCTTTTTTTAGCTATGGTGGATCCTCGATGATGTCGTTTTCGATGTTTATGTTTATACTATTAAAGCTAGATAGTCAGAGAAGTTATATCCTTCAATAAATCTAGTATAAGAACGTTATTTGATTAAAAGATTTAATATTTTTACAATACTAATTCAACAGTAAGAATGGAGAAGAAGAATAATAAAAAGCAACCGTTGAGTCCTGAGGCTCAAAAAAAGAAGTATACACGTTTGTTATACATTTTTGGATTGTTTCCATTAGCATTGGCGACAAGCCTTTTGTTGTTTCAACCAGATTCAAGTTTACCTCCGGTATCTTTGATTTCTAGTCCACCAGAACTATTAGCGTCAGTTGTATTAGCAGATGACGGTGAAACTGAATTAGGAAGATATTGGAAAATCAATAGAACAAGTGTTCCTTACAAAGAAATTTCTCCATTCGTAACGGATGCCTTAATTTCTACTGAAGATGAACGTTTTGTTGAGCATTCTGGAGCTGACTTTAAAGCAATCGGTCGTGCCATTGTGAGTGTTGGTGGAGCTGGAGGAGCATCTACTATTTCTCAACAATTAGCGAAATTATTATTTACACTACAACAACGTGAAAAAGAAGATATTGCAAGAGCAAATGGCATTGCATATTCAAGTAATTCGGGTGGTAAAATCGGAAGAATCTTTACACGTATCAATGAGAAAGCGAGAGAAAATATCATTGCAACGCGTTTAGAAAAACAATACACGAAGGAAGAAATTATCACAATGTATTTGAATCAATTCGATTTCTTATATAATGCTGTTGGAATTGAAAATGCAGCGAAGGTATACTTCAACAAAAAACCTAAAAATTTATCGAAAGACGAAGCAGCAATGTTGATCGGAATGTGTAAAAACCCAACATTGTATAATCCTCACACACACCAAATTAAAAATTACAGAGCCTACATCGCGAACAGAGATGGAATTTCTATGGGTTCTGTTACTAGAGCGGCTATTGCAGAAAAAAGAGCAGAAGATAGTTTAAGAGCATTGAATAGAAGAAACCAAGTAATGTTCCAATGGTTAAAAAACAGTAAATCGAACAATTCAGCATTAAGAATTAAAATCACGAAAGAAGAATACGATGTGTTGAAAAAGAAACCATTGGTTTGTAATTACCAAGAAGTTGATCATAAACGTGGAATGGCTCCTTATTTTAGAGAAGGATTAAGAAAAGAATTAACATCTATTTTCTCTGAGAAAAATTCGGATGGAGGTTTGAAATACAAACGTGAAGACGGAATGCCATGGGATATTTATAGAGATGGTTTAAAAATTTACACAACGATTGATGCTAATATGCAACTTCACGCAGAAGAGGCTATGGCTCGTCATTTAAGTGAGACTTTACAACCTCAATTTAATGACAATAATCGTCACACAAGAAATTTCCCATTCTCAAATGATTTAACAGATGCAGAAGCAGAAAGCATCATGTCTTCAGCTAGAAGAAATAGTCCACGTTATTTAAGTTTAGCGGCTAGCGGGGTAAGCGAATCTGATATTAAGCAAATTTTCAATACTCCTGTAAGTATGCGCGTATTTACATGGGATGGAAAAAAATCAGACGGATATTTTAAAGAAAAAGACACAACCATTTCTCCAAATGACTCTATTCGTTATTATAAATCGTATTTACATGCAGGGTTAATTTCTATTGAGCCAGCAACAGGATTTGTTAAAGCATGGGTTGGAGGTGTAAACATTGACCATTTCGCATACGATCACGTTCGTTTAGGAAGAAGGCAAGTAGGATCAACTATGAAACCTTTCGTTTATGCTGCAGCATTAGCGATGGGCGTTGTGAAACCTTGTACATTAATTCCTGATATTGCGCATTGTGTTGATTTAATTGATCCAGAAGGAAATATCGATGGAAGATGGTGTCCAAAAAATTCTAGTGATTTAACTGGAGGGCAATGTTCAGTTGCAAAAGGATTAGCCCTTTCTAAAAATAACATTACTGTTGGTGTTATGCAAAAAATGGGAGGTAAAGCAGGACCACAGACAATTGCTAAATTATTAGCGAATATGGATATTGATTTGCATAAAAACGATATCGTCCCAGCAATGTGTTTAGGTTCAATGGATTTATCTTTATATGAAATGGTTGGTGCACAAGCAACATTTGCAAATCATGGTGTGTATGTTAGACCAACAACAATAATGCGTATTGAAGACAGAAATGGAAATGTAATTTACAGTGCTAAATCTGAATCAAAAGAAGTAATGAGTGAAGATGTTGCCTATACAATGGTCAAAATGATGGAAGGGGTAATTCAGTCAGGAACTGGTAGTCGTTTGAGAGGTGGTGCAGCATATGGTAATATTTTAGCTCCTACAGCTGGTAAAACTGGAACAACTCAAAATAACTCAGATGGTTGGTTTATTGGTTTAACACCTGATTTAGTAACTGGGGTTTGGGTTGGTGCAGAAGATAGAAGTGTTCGCTTTAGATCAACACAACAAGGTCAAGGTTCTCGAACTGCGATGCCGATTTATGGTTACTTTATGAATGATGTTTACAAAGATCCAAAAATTGGTGTTTCAACTATTGATTTTGAACGACCTAAAAATTATAATGAACAAGTAAATGGATGTGCGGGTGAATATTTGCCAGAACCTGAAAGTGAATCAGATTCAACAAGTGTCCTTCCGGAGAGTCCAGATTTTGGAATATAATAAATAGCAAAAAATGAATAAAGTTGTAAATAACGTAGAAGAAGCATTAGTGGGTATCAAAGATGATATGACATTAATGATTGGTGGTTTTGGACTTTGTGGTATTCCAGAAAATTCAATTGCACAATTAGTAAAAAATGGTGTAAAGAATTTAACGTGTATTTCCAATAACGCAGGAGTAGATGGTTTTGGATTAGGTTTATTATTAGAAAGTAAACAAATCAAAAAAATGATTAGCTCGTATGTTGGTGAAAACGATGAGTTTGAACGTCAAATGCTTTCTGGTGAATTAGAAGTGGATTTAATCCCTCAAGGTTCTTTAGCAGAAAGATGTAGAGCAGGAGGAGCAGGAATTCCAGCATTTTATACTCCAGCAGGATACGGAACAGAAGTTGCTGAAGGAAAAGAAGTTAGAATTTACAATGGAAAACCACATATTCTAGAAGAAGCATTAACAGCAGATTTTGCAATTGTGAAAGCATGGAAAGGTGATACGGAAGGAAACTTAGTGTACAAAGCAACTGCTAGAAACTTCAATCCAATGATGGCTACAGCAGGAAAAATTACAATTGCTGAAGTGGAAGAATTAGTTCAAGCAGGTGAATTAGATCCAAATGATATTCACACTCCTGGAATTTTTGTTCAACGTATATTCAAAGGAGAGAAATTCGAAAAACGCATCGAGCAAAGAACAGTTAGACAGAAGTAATCAATTTGAAAATGTGCTGATTTGAAAATTTGAAAAATGAGGAATGACAAAGAAAATATAATTGTTCAATTAAGCTTAAAATTTGCTATTAATGTAGTTGATTTTTGTGAATTATTAGAATCAAAAAATAAATTTGTTATCGCTCGTCAATTATTGAAATCAGGTACTTCTATTGGAGCAAATATTCGTGAATCGCAAAATGCAGAATCCAAAAATGATTTTATTCATAAATTTAAAATAGCTGCTAAAGAAATAGACGAGACTTTTTATTGGTTAGAAATATGTAAAGAAAGTAAAAACTACCCTTTTGAAACATATTTAATAGATGATTTGTCAGTTATTTCAAAAATTTCGAATAAAATAATTGCTTCATCAAAAGCGAAAGCTTCATTTTCAAATTAACCAATTTTCAAATTTTCAAATTAAATTAAATTAAAATGGCTTTAGATAAAATAGGTATCGCAAAAAGAATCGCTCAAGAGTTACGCGATGGATGGTATGTAAATTTAGGGATTGGTATACCGACTTTGGTTGCTAATTATATTCCTGAAGGAATTGAAGTTGAATTTCAATCAGAGAATGGTATTTTAGGGATGGGTGCTTTTCCATTTGAAGGAGAAGAAGATGCTGACTTAATCAATGCGGGAAAACAAACTATTACTGCTAGACCAGGTGCTTCGTTTTTTGACTCTGCAACATCATTCGCTATGATTCGTGGTCAACACGTTCAGTTGACTGTTTTAGGAGCAATGGAAGTTTCTCAAAATGGAGACATTGCTAACTGGAAAATTCCAGGTAAAATGGTAAAAGGAATGGGTGGAGCAATGGATTTAGTAGCTTCAGCTGAAAATATCATTGTGGCGATGATGCACTCAAACAAAGCGGGTGAATCTAAAATATTGAAAGAATGTACTTTGCCTTTAACGGGTGTTGGATGTGTTAAGAAAGTAGTGACTGAATTAGCTGTTCTTGAAATTAAAGATGGAAAATTCCATTTAATTGAAAGAGCTCCAGGTGTTTCAGTAGAAGAAATCGTTTCTAAAACAGAAGGGGAATTAGTAATTCCTGAGTTTGTACCAGAAATGGTTTTGTAATAAAAACAAAAAATTGATGCCGAATAGAGGATCTATAAAAATTATTATTGGATCTATTCTATTCGGCTTAATACCTTTATTTGTAAGATACGGATCAGATTTAAGTATTGCTTCGATTGCATTAGGCAGAGCTATTTTCGCTACTTTATTTGCTAGAGCGTATTTGTATTTCACAAAAGAAAAAGTCACTTTTCACCTTGCTCAACTCAAAACCAAAACCTTTTTCCATTTCCTTAATTGGACATTCTTTTTAACCTTAGCAATTGTCTTTTACTTTCTCTCCATTCAAACTGGAAGTATTGCGTTAGCAGGTGTTTTAATGGGCGCTCACCCTATCTTTGTCGTATTGTTTGTCTTTCTGTTTTTTAAAGAAAAAATACGCTTAAAAACCTTAATTTCTTGTTTTCTTTCAATTGTTGGAGTAATCTTAATATCTGGTTTTACTTCAGGGGTTACACAAGGCTTTTTATTAAGTAATTTGTATGCATTAGGTTCTGCATTTTTCTTGGGATTAAACTTTACTTATTATTTAAAATATTTAAAAGGATACAGCGCAGGTAAATTAGTTTTCTATCAAAACATTCTCCAAATCCCAATATTAATTCCTTTTGCTTTCAACTATCCTGGAACGTTTTCAACTTCGGGATTTATTGCAATAATTTGCTTAGGGGTGTTTTGTACTGGAATTGCTTATTTCTTAGTGTATAGTGGGTCGCAGAGTGTGAAAAAACAAAACATTGGTATACTGCAAATTATAGAAAATGTGATTCCAATAGTTTTCGGTGTATTTTTATATAAAGAGCAATTAACCTTCCAAATGATAGTTGGTATGGTTATTTTATTTGCTTCAATTTTGCTAATTAGTTTTGAGAAGAAGTAATTGTAAGACCATTACAATTTGTTTTTGATCTTACAATTAATAAGTTACTTACTTTTCAACCACAATAGACAATGTTTCAAATTGAGCTTTAACAGCTTCAAAACGTTTGATTTTTTGTCTTCCTTGATTAGCATATACAGCATCTTTCGATTTTTCGAATCCAGTAATTTCTTCTTGAATTAGAGCTATTTTATCATCAACAATTTTTTGTAAATAAGCCATAAATTGAGGCATATACATTTTTGTATAAACATCTCCTCTTTCTTTTAGGAAAGTGTAAATTTCAACTGATTTTTCAAACATTTCAATTTCTTGTCTTGTGATAAAAATAGTAAATGAATTTAGTAGTCCAACTTGATCAAAACTTTTAAGATCATCCCCTTTTAACGTTCTTTCAAAGAAAGGGTATATATCAATCGTTCCATATTCACCATAAATTGCTCCAACACCAGCCAATAATTGAGAAGTTTGTTCATTTTCTAATTTTTTAGCATGTACCAAAGCCAAATCAGGATTTACTTTTCCAATTGCAACTAAAGCAGTAGAAGCCACTAAATAAGACTGATCTTTTTCTAGTTTTTCAATTAAAATTGACTCTAACTCTTGCTCTTCAAGGACATTAACTAAATAAATTACTGCCTTAGATCGAACTTGAGAATTAGGATCAGATAATGCTAAATTCTTAATGACATCTATTCCTTTCGTTTTAGAATCGTCTTTTAATTTAATTGCACGTTCAATTGCTAGAACACGAATGTTCCAAAAAGGATCTTTTAAAGCGTCCAAAATCAATTGTTCAGGATGTAAATTATTTGCTTTTGTAGCTTCCACAAGTGCATCTCTTCTTGCTTTAAACGAACCTCCATTGTAAAATTGGTGTACATATTGATCCAATGGTTTTGCTTCACGAATTTTCGCTAACAACATTTGTTGATCATCAACAATAACATTATTTAAAGTCCCTTTGTAAGGAAATGTAAACGTTTGAGTCAACTGATCAATTACAACTTTATGAATGTGTTTTCCATCTGAATCAAATACGGCAATTTGAATTGGCAACTTAAAAATAGGGGCCAATTCTAAATTCTGATTTTGTTCAATTGAAATTGATACAGTCGAATTTGCTTTGTTATTAAAATGTTTGAAATCCAAAATTGGATGCGCCGAACCTAAATACCATTGATTAAAAAACCAATTTAAATCTTCACCAGAAACTTCTTCAAATGCCAAACGTAGTTGTGTAAACTCAGCGGCTTTGAATTTATTTGTTGTTAAGTATAAATTGATTCCTTTGAAGAATGCCTCATCCCCTAAATAACTGCGTAACATATGCAAAATACGTCCTCCTTTGTTATAAGAATGACCATCAAACATTTCTTCTTTGTCGTCATAATCAAACCAAACTAAATTGTGGTAACCATCAGCTTGAGCCGATTGATAATAACCATCAGCTTCTTTTTCTGCATTGTATGCTGCTTCATCCAATCCAAAACGATATTCGTCCCATAAGTATTGAGAATAATTGGCAAATGATTCATTCAATGTTAAATTCGACCAAGACTCACACGTTACTAAATCACCGAACCAATGGTGAAATAATTCGTGAGCAATGGTTGATTGATCGTTATCATCCAACAATTCACGTTCATTTCTATAGGCAAACTCCCCAAAAATAACGGCTCCTGTATTTTCCATTGCTCCAGAAACATACTCTCTAACCACCATTTGAGAATATTTATCCCAAGGATATTCTACACCTAATAATTTTGAAAAATAGGCAATCATATTCGGTGTTTCTCCAAAAATAGCTTTTGCACTTTTTTCCCAAGCTGGTTCAACGTAGTAATTCACTTCCATTTTAGAACCATCAGGACGAGTATAAAAATCTTTCACGACTTTAAATTCACCAACACCCATCATAAATAAATAAGGAGAATGTGGTAAATCTTGTTTCCAATAATCCGTTCTCGTTCCATTTGGATTTACCTTAGAGCTAACAAGTTTACCATTTGAAAGAGTTGTATATTTTGAATCAACTGTAATATAGACTTCTTGTGTTGATTTAGAATTTGGAGAATCAATTGTTGGGAACCAAACTGAATTCGCTTCTGATTCACCTTGTGTCCAAATTTGAGGCATTTGTTCTTTATTTTCTCCTTTTGGATTGATAAAATACAATCCTTTATCAGAAGTAATGGCCTCACTTCCAGAAAGAGCTCGTTCTTCCGGTTTAGAAACGTATTCAATTTTAACTGTATAATTTTCAGTTCGTTTGTACGATTTGTCTAGTGTAATTTTAAGTATATCGTTAGTATAGTTATATACCAAAGGCTTATTAGCCAAAGAAACACTTTTAATTTCCATTCCCTTCGCATCCAAAATCAAACTATCAGAAGTATAAAAATGTGGTTTTGCCGTGATGTAAGCAATACCATTCATTTTTGAATTCGCCCAATCAAAATTCACCTCAAGTTTAGTATGAATCAAATCAGTAAGTACATTTCTTGTCTCATGAAAAACAGCTCTTTCAGTAGGTAAAGAAGTTTCTTTGATTTCGTTTGAAGTTTCTGAATCGGATGATGTATTTGTTTCAACTTGTGAATTATTTGTCTCTTTATGAAAAGAACCACAAGCTACAAGTGAAGCTACAAGTGGAAGAAGAATATAAAAAGTTAATCTGCTCATATACATTAAAATATTTAGTACAAATCTGTTAAAATAATTTGGATTTTTCTACATCAAAATGATGAAAGGAAATATGTGCCATTTAAAACCTATTTTTCAAGGTTGAAATAAATGAATTTGTAGTAGTTCTAATAGTTTGTATTATTTTTGTGCAAAAAATAAGGATAAATGGAAAATCGAATTTGGAACATTGACGAAAAAGAAACGAAATCAAGTAGTGGATCTGTTGTAAAATGGGATGATGAACGTTTTTTTACCTTAACTTTTAATGGAAAAGAATTTTTCGGTGAGATTTTAGAAGAAAAATCGGAAGATCACAAACTGAAAATTAAAATCAATCACCGTGTTTTCGAGGTAAAGAAAAAAGGTGAATTAGATGAATTAATTGCTGCTTTAGGATTAGATGTTCCAAAAGTGAGAAAATTAAAAGAACTTCAAGCACCAATGCCGGGTCGAATTGTAAATATAGCAGTTACAGTTGGACAAGCTCTTGAAGTTGGAGACGAAATCCTTTCATTAGAAGCAATGAAAATGGAGAACGTTTTAAAAGCAGAAGGTGTAGGAACTGTGAAAGCGATTCATATTTCTACTAATGATGTTGTAGATAAAGGATCTGTTTTGATTGAATTTGAATAAACGAAAAGTACAAGATAATCGTCATAAAAACGGGAGATAATTCAATTTATCTCCCGTTTTTTTATGATTAAAATCATGCTTTGATTGTTTCGTGATGGGCATCACATTTTTCGAAATCGAACTCCCATAACTTTGTTTTAATTATTGAAAAGTAAGAAATCAATAAT
>CANCEQ010000114.1 GCA_947375085.1 Flavobacteriales bacterium | reverse complement strand
AGGTCGCAGGTTCGAATCCTGCCACCCCGACGAGGGGAATGAGCAATCATTCCCCTTTTTTATTAAAGTTTAATGGTTCCGTAGCTCAGCTGGATAGAGCAATTCACTTCTAATGAATAGGTCTTTGGTTCGAATCCAAACGGGATCACAAAAAAGAAAGCTAAATAGTTGTTTATCAATTGTTTAGCTTTTTTGTTTCCCCACATATTCCCCACAACAATATAAAAGGCATAAAAAAACGTCCAACTTTAAAGAAGGACGTTATTAAAAAATGTATTGTTAAATTTAAAATGAACAATCAATAAGTTTATCTAAAAAATCAGGGTTTATAATAAATTTTGAATCTAAATTTCCATCTGAATAACTAATCCTAACAAAAGTAACTTTCTTATTTTTATATTTAATTATTTCATCCTTATCTATTTCAACAACTAATTCCGTACCCTCTCCACAATCAATTGAACCAATATTATAAAGTTTTAGAATAGTATTATCTTCAAATTTAAAAGCAATATAAGAATTAGAGTTTACACAATAATCCGCACTGTTACATCTAAAATTAAATAAAATAGAACTTCCCAAACCGTGTGAATAACCTACAAAAGCAAATGAATTATAATCATTGACTTCATATTTATAACCAATTATTAATGGCTTTGTACTAAATCTTCTAACCCCCTCAATTTCATCAATCTTATCAGTAAGATAAATACAAGGTTGATTCACTATTTCATCTATCTTATCTGTTTCCTTTTGTTCTTCAATATCAATTAAAGATTTGGCATATTCTTCATAACATAAGAGAGAACTTTTAATATTCAATAGTCTAGATTCATCCATTTTAAATTTTAAATCGCCTTTAATCTTATCATAAAAAACGAATGTTATATTTTTAGATGAAAGTACTTTTTTTCTTAATTGACTATTAAAAGCAAATCCTATTACACTAGTATTAAAATTTGGATATAAAATTTCATCTTCAAAACTCAATTTATACGAAACACTATCTATAATTATAGTTGATTTAATATGAAAAAGATTAGGTTTATTTTTTTCATTTAGAGTGAAATTAATTTGACTTTTTCCTTTTATAAAATTAAACGATAATTGAATATTATATCCATTTTCTTTAGTTAATTCAATTGGTTTTGAATGAATCTCATCATCAAATTGTCTTTTATGAATATAAAGTTGACAATCACTTTTAACATCTAATTTTCGAAAACCAGTTTGAGAATTAGCAAAATTTGACAATAGAAACAAAGAGATGATAAAGATTTTTTTCATTTGGTTTATTTTATTTTAAACAAAGATAGACTAATCTTTAGTTTTTGTAAATGATATAAGTTTTTTAATATCAAAGGGTTCATTAAAATTATTCTCTGTATGGTTGTTTTGTTGTTTATCAATGTAAGTACTTGCTTTAATCATTTCTCCTGATGCTTCTAAATACAATTTACAAGCTTTAATGTCGCCAGTCATAGAGATTTTATAAACGACATCTAAAACCTTTGAATGTAACATTTTGTATTGTTCTTTATAATCTTTAAATAACTCACTTTCTCTGTATTCTTTTAAATGTTTATGTATTGTTTGTCTACTTAAATCCGTTAACCTTTCTAAATCTCTTATTAAAGGCATTCGACCATTATCCATAAGATGTTTGTGAATTTCTAAAAGAATAGATTCGTGGTTTCGTTCCCAAAGTGAATTTTTTTGATTTTCACCAATTAAATTCCACATCTGTTTTACAACTTTATCTTTTTGAACTCCTTTGGTGTTTAGTTTTTCATTAAAGATTTTAAATAACTCATCTTTTTCAGAATCATTCAATTTTTCATAGTCTATCTCTTGTATCTCTTTTTGTATTAAAAGTTCTGAAACTGTCAACTTTTGTAAACTATTTTCTGTTTTTTTATTTCTCATTGTTTGAATTTGAATTGATTAATGTCTGTTTTCGACGATTGTTACACTACTGTTACACTTCGGTTACGGTTGTGTTACAGTTTAAAGTATTGAGTATTAACTCTGTGACACTTGTTACGGTTAAAATGAACTATTATTTATATTTTCATTTTTTTGTATTGCTCTTATTATTTCTCTCACACGTTATAAGTTGAAAATAAGTGTAACAACCGTAACGAGGTTTAAAATCAAATAGTTAAACCGTAACAAGAACCGTAACGTAACCGTAACAAGTGTAACAGAATTTAAATTTTAATCCATCTTTTATCTCTTTGAACGTAAATAAAATCTTTATGAATAGACTTATTTAGATAGTTATTTACAAGTTCTTTTGTATTGAAATGGTTATACATTTTTTCATTTCTTAAAGGATTGTTATTATCATTATAAACCGCTAGAAATTCTCCCACACTAAAAGAACTTTGCTTTTTATGATTAATCAATACATCAATTATTCTTTCCATTTCTGAAAGTTTAGCATCTGAATTAAATAAGGCTTTAAAATTATCCTCTGTTTTGTCGTATTGTATTCTTTCCAGTCCGTTAACTAAATAATATCTAACACATCGAAAGACATACGAATAAAACTTATTCCATTCTATTTCTCTCCAATCCTCAAAAAACATTTGTTTAAATTCATCCTTTGGGGAAAAACCAACTTTATAATAAGGTTTAACCTTAAACTCACAAAATCGGGCAACTGTCGAAGCATCGTTTACATCACATCGAAATAAATAATTTGAGGTAATTAAAAACTTTGGACTATCCTCTCTTTCAATCATTTCGGCTTTACCACCTTTCTTTTGTGCATTTATTCCGCCTGTAATTTGAGTGTAAAGTGAATTAAAATTGAAATTACACAGTACGTCGTCAATAACAAAGAGATTATAACTTTTATCAAGGTCATTAAAACAAAAATCGTACTCTGGATTAAATTCCTTTCCGCCTTTTTTCATTAATTTAATAACGTATTGTATTGCATCAAAAATCATAGATTTTCCTCGACGACCGTTTCTGTTTTCATCATTTGCCCCCTCATCAGTTAAAATAATACAAGGACTTTCGACAGGTTTATAATTATGACATAAAAAACCAATCATTGAATTAAACGAATTTACTATACTCTTTTGTTCTTCATTTGATTTGTCAAAGTCTTTTAAACCAGTTGCAATACGTTGAATAAATAGTTCAAAGTTTCCGACCTCATCTGTATAACTAAACTCTTTTTTCTGTATTGGATGAGGTGTAAAAAATCCGTTTACTTCATTGTAAGGTTTTGATTTTATTTCAAATTTCTCTTTGTTGTCAAAATAAAAGAATCCATTTTTAAAAGGTAGTCCGAACCGTTCTTTGTTGTCTTTGTAATAGATTAGTGGAATAGGCTCTAAAAGTGTGTAAGATTGCATTAAAACATTATTATTATCTCTTGCTAACTTATTTCTCACATCGTCATCACAAGCCTCGTTTATCTCTTGTTCTAAAAAAGAAACAATATCAGTTTTATGATTAAAAAAGTCAACCACATTATTTGAGTTTTTAAGTAACTGAATTTTGTCGTCAGGTGTTGAGATTCTTATAAATTTTTCTTGTTTTAAAAAATCTGAATACATCGACGGACTAGTTCCGACCTCATCTTTATCATTGATAAAATAAAATGAAAGAATATCGTTTTCAATCTTTGGTTTAATTGATTCCTTAATTGAAAAATGAACGGTTTCAAATTCTACTTTTTTACATTCAACGTTTTTAAGTACAAAAATACCATCGTGCAAACGAACATAATTAACTAGATTGTTTTCAGAAACAAAACGGTCAATGTATTGCTTTTCATACTTTGTAAGGTCTTTAAATAACTTTCCTTTCTCTTTATATCTTTCATCTGTTACAACCTCGTTAACTCGTTCTTTGTAGATTGGAAATAAACCTTTTCGGGCTTCTTCAATAGTAACTTTACTTTCACTATTTGAATTTAGAAACATTGCAAAGTTTGATTTATCTATTAACTCATAAACAGTATGTCTAAATTCTGTATTTAGTTCTATATCAATGAACGTCGGAAAGGCTCGTTTTATATCGTACTCTTTTACTTCAAAAGGTAAACAACCTCTTAAAACACTAGGAATTTTTGATAAAGGATTGTATTCTCTAAAGTCTTTTATTTGAACATTAAAGAGTTTATCGTCCGATTCTAAATAGTGTCCGTATAACTTTAAAAACATAAATAGAACATAGTTTTCATAGTTGGTTTTACTGAATGGATTGTTTCCCTCTCTTTGGTCTGCTACTTTGTAATACTTTTCTAATTTGTCTTTATCGTGTCTAAAATACTTTTCACTTAATCGAACTTTACTTTTTGAATAAGCATTTAAGTATTTATAATAATCATTTTTATTTAGAGGGTTACTATGAAGAAATAAAACCGCTTCAATTATTGCTTTACTTCTTTTCGTTCCGTTGCTTTGATATTTAACCGCATCACTATAAGTAAATTCTAATTTCTTTGATTTAGTAGCATTTAAAACGTCGATTCTTACTTCTTCTTTCAGAGTTTCTAAAGGGCTTTGTTTACTTTCCATTATTAATCTGAATTAATGAGTGAAACAATTCTTTGTTAGTTGTATAAAATCCAACTCCTGAATGTTTAGTAATTGGACAAATTCCGTATTTCACTAAATAAATACTATTCGTTTTTTTTCTTTTACTTATGTATCTACAAATATTTGCCCTATCTATTTTTGTTAGAATAGAAACTTGTTTCATTGTATAACAACCTTGAAAAAACTTGAAATCCAACCGTTTAAATTGTTCGTTAAAAGAAAGATTTTTGTATATTTGATTTGTTCTGAAACTTTCGCCAGTTGAGGAAATTGAATTTTGAGGGGTGCGGTTTTCGTTGCCCCTTTTCTTTTGATATTTCATAACTACGAACGATTAGAATTGTAAAGTGTGTCTAATAATTCAGAGTATCTAAAAAAACATCTGTTAGACATTTTGTAAACTTTAAGTATTCCGTTATTTTGCCATAGATGAATAGTTGGTAGGCTAACTCCAAAAAGTTCGGCGGTTTCTTTCCGATTTAAAAACTCTTTACTTTCTGTGGTTGGTTGTGTTCCTTTCAATTGTTTTGAAAGTTCTTGAATTTCAGATTTTACAGTTTCTGAAATTAAGTTCGCCAGTTCATTCGGCGTGACTTGAATAAATTTTAATTGTTCCATTACCTTTGAATATTAATTTTATCAAAGGTCTATCTATCTTAATATTAAATAGTTACGGTTTTCTAACGGTTTTCTAGCAGTTTTCTATTTTTTAGTATTATTAGAGTAATCTAGATAAAGATTACGAACCAAATCTTTCTTTTTCTGATTTATAGCCGTCGCCTGTGCTCTATTAACCATATCAATTTGTTTCGTTGAAATGATAAAATCAAAATACAATGTTTCATTTAAGGTATTCTCTAAATTATCTTTTATAAAATCAAAAATGTAAGTGTATTTAGCTTTACTGTTAGATTTAAAATATTTATCTAAATATTGAAATACGTAATAAATATCGTCACTTTTAAAAGGGTGTTTAATTGATTCTTCAATAACAACTTTCTCTTTTATAATTTGACTTGATTTGTATGTTAGATATTTTTGTTGTTCGTCAATATGTTTAATGAAAAAATCTAAAGAATCAATCTTTTCAATCCCTAAATGTTGTTTGACTGAATAATCATAATTAATTAAATCTTTTTTATGTTTTTTTAATGAGTTATAATCCTCATTTAATTCATAGACATTTGGCATTTCTTTAATTAATAATTTCGTAATCTCTTCACTTTTATCATAAAACTCATCAAACCAATTATTTATATCATTTATAGAATCAAGAAACACATCATAATTACATAATGAATCTAATTTTGATTTTGAAATGTTTTTTGCAAATGATTCAATTACAACTCTCATAAATCCATAAGGATATACTTTTAAATCTTCGTTTGTAAAGAAGTAAGAAAACATCCATATTCTTTTAAATCCTTTAATTATTGTAGTGTTTTTAATGGAATCTTTTTTTGATATTTTCAATTCTAATTTAACATAATTCTCTTTAATTAGTTCGATCATATCACATAAGTCTATGTAAAATTCAAATTCCTTTTTAGTATTTAACTCTTCGTTCATTCTACTTTTTTATTCAATTCAACAACTTTCTTTTCTTCTTGTTTATCATTTGCCCACACACTTAAAAAGTCGTCGATATGTTCGTTTTCTGTTTCTCCTATGTAATTAAGTAACATTCTTTCTGTTGCGTGACCTGTAACCGCCATTATAAGTTTATTAGGTAACTTATTATAATGATTAGTAGCAAATGAACGACGGCAAGTGTGAGAGCGAATTAATTGCCATTTCTCAAATGTACCAACTTCTTTTAAATGAGTATCGGGGTTTTGTCTTGTTCCGTGTACTAAATCATTTATTTTAACGTCTTCGTGTTGACATACCAATTTTATCCACTCATTAAAACGTTGGTCTGATATAGGTCTAGGAAAGTTTCCTAAACGGTCTAAAATCTCTTGTATATCAGTATGAATAGGAATGTCAACTTGTTTGTTTGTTTTGCTTTGAGTGTATCTAATAAATCTTTGTCCTTTGGGAGTTACTAAAATATTATTATTTGTCAATTGCATTAAATCCCCTACACGGCAACCAGTCCAACAACCTATAATTAACCAATCCCTCGCATTTTGTAAATAATCAGCTCCTTTAAATAATTTGATTCGTTTTATTTCATCCTCTGTAATTGTGACAAAAAGTGTCGGTTCTGTTGGTGCGTGAAATTTTCTTGAAAGTACTTGTTCATTGATTGCATAACCTTTATCTCTCGCATCTGTGCAAACTGTTTTTATTTGCTTAATGTCTTTACTAATACTATTTTGAGCAAGTGTAAGAACATTCTTTTCATATCTAATAAAGTCACTATGAAAGGTTAAATCAATTTCATTAATTAAATAACGTTTCTTTTTATACTTTTCAAATTTTTCAAGTCTTGAAACAGTAGTGTTGAAATTTCTTATTGTAGCCTGTGAAATTGGTTTCCTTGTTTTGAGATTGATTTTAACTTTCATCTCATTTCTGTAATCATTTAGAAGTTGTCTTAAATATTCGTGTTTTTCTTCTAAAGATGGATTCTTATACTTTTCAATTACAAATTCAAACCATTCTTTGTTTATTTCTATTCCACTCCCTTTGTCAGTATTTAAACAATCTTCAATTTTTCTTTGTAATCCGTTTAAATCATTTAGTAAGTTTAATTTTTCTTGATTTTCTCCAATTGGTTTTAACGTTCCTTTTGCATCACTCCAATATTTAGGATTAATAAAATATCCAGTTGAAACTGTTAAATCTGTTTTTCTTCCATCTCTCAATCTTACATAAATAGTTGAAAGTTCGTTTTTTCCTTTGATTAGATATTTTAAAGTCGCCATATTATAAGTAATTGAATACTCAAATATAATGTTTTCCCCACATATTCCCCACATATTTAATTAATACTTATATTCGATTAGGAATACTTATTAAAACCACTTCTTTAAAGCATTGAATTTATTGAGTTTTTATAGGTGTTTATGTAAATCTTGATTTAAGTATTGATAATTAGTTTTGACCCAAACGGGATCACAAAAAAAAGCCTTGTAAATATATTTTACAAGGCTTTTTTATTTAAAGGTCAAACATTGGCCAAACAATTTGATTATTTTTTAAATAATCAAAAGTCTTTGACTTAAAATATCCTCTCAAAACTTCTATTATCATAGTTCAATCTTATTGAACCTCAAATAATGTTTTAACCTCAATTTCAAGAGCATTTGCGATTTTAAGCATTGTCAATGCGGTTATATTCTTTCTACCCTTCTCAATAGGGATTAAATTAGATTTTTCAATATCACATAAATAACCAAACTCTTTAATAGTTAATCCTTTTAATTTTCTATTCTTCGTTATATTTCTGCCTATTAATAATAAAAACTCTGATTCCTCCACCTTTATTTCTTTTACAACAATGTTGAGGTTTATCAAAAATAAAATGGGTATGTTTTAATATACCTATGGGTTTTAATTTATACATTTGTCAAAATTTAATTTAAACATCAAAAAATTATGAGAAAAACAATTTTATTTTTAGGAGCCCTAACTATGCTTTCTTTTTCGAGCTGTAGGTTAGTTGATTTTACAATTATTAGCTCTAAAAATGTATCTATTGATTTTAAGAAAGAATATCCAAGACAATCAGGAGTTGCTTTTTCAGTAAAAGGAGCAATGGATAAAGCTATTCAAAAAGGTGGGTTAGGTTCAGATGCTTTGGTTGACGGAGTAGTATATGACTTACCTTTTTGGTTATGGAAGGTTGAAGGGACTCCAATTAAATCAAGTGAAATACAAGTTAAATAATATTCAAAATAAATAAAATTAAAAAAATATGAGAAAAACAATTCAAATTGCATTACTATTTAGTTGTATTTTGATAACAACACAATCTTGTAAAAAAATGAAAGCAGGTTGTATGGATACTAAAGCAGAAAATTACAACAAATATGCAAAACTAGAAGATGGTTCATGCATGTATCATTCAAGTACTCAAATTACATTAACTGATGCAAATTGGACACTGAATGACCCATATTATTTAAGTACTATAACATGGCCATCATTAACTAAAGAAGTTATCGAAAGAGGTTCATATAGCGTATTGCTTTTTGATGGAGTAGGTTGGGTAGAATTACCTTTCGCTTACTCTATCTCTTCAAGTTATTCTTCATACTTTCAAGCTGAAATTAGTGAAGGAAAAGTTGTTATATCCTGTTCAGATTCAGACTTGACTACCCCTGACTCTCCTGGAAATGTTACAATTAAAATTGTTGCATGGTGGTAATTTAATTTAATAATAAAATTGAACCCCCAAAAAATATTAAATATTAATATTTTTAAAAAAACAATTCAGAAAGCCGACAAGAAATATTCGGCTTTTTGTTTTTCAATGAAATTATTCAAAATTATATTTATTAAAGAGGAAAAGATTATAATTAAGAACAATTAGAGCTCCTCAAATATTATAATCTATAATCCCTCACTATACATAGCAAAAACTACTCCATATCTTCTTCCAACTAATTGATAAGGAGGTTTTAGCTTAAATAACGAAAGTTTCCGTGGTATGATATCCCTTTTATCTTTAATGCTGTTGCAAAAAGTTCTTTATTTTCTTTAATACTTATTAAATTTGGAAATCATCACAAAAAAGCATTTATCGAAAGATAGATGCTTTTTTTTTGACTATATGTTTAAAATGTATCAAATAATTTCCCACTCCTAAATTAAAACATTTTTATTTTTACATTTAAAGCACTTTAACTGTTCGACTATGAGAAAAATTAAACTTGTTATATTTCTATTTACCAGTATTATAAGCTCGAGCCTTATTTCTCAAACTGCATTTAAATTAAATAGTAAAGGAGAAGTTATCGAGAAAGCAAAATTAGAATCTTTAATTAAAGAAAGAGGTTATGATATTGTCTCTGCTTTTGATACAATTTCTAAAAATCCAATCATCGTATGCGCGATATATTCGAAAAACAAAAAATTTGGATTAATCAATATCTATGGAGAGGAAATAACTTCAGCTAAATACGATGAATTTACAGGACTTAATAAAACGACAACGCTTACATTGTTTGGTTACCACGAGAACATACTCATTGAAATCGGTAATAAGAGTGGGATGATTAATAAAAATGGAAAGGAAATTATTCCTGTAATTTATGATTATCTGACGTATGAGGCATGTTCTAATGAATATAATTCATCAGTCTGTAAAAAAGATTCATTGTACACTGGAGAAATAGGC
>CANCEQ010000113.1 GCA_947375085.1 Flavobacteriales bacterium | reverse complement strand
AACACGTATATCTATCCACCAGATGCTTCTATGAAAATTATCGCTGATATTTTCGAATACACAGCGAAGAATATGCCGAAATTCAATTCCATTTCGATTTCAGGTTACCACATGCAAGAAGCGGGAGCAACAGCTGCAATTGAGTTAGCCTATACCTTGGCGGATGGTTTGGAATATTTGAGAGCAGGAATTAAAGCAGGCATGAATGTGGATGAATTTGCGCCTCGTTTGAGTTTCTTTTGGGCGATTGGAATGAATCACCACATGGAAATTGCAAAAATGAGAGCAGGTCGTTTGATTTGGTCGAAATTGGTAAAACAGTTTGAGCCAAAATCAGATAAGTCATTGGCTTTGAGAACACATTGTCAGACTTCAGGTTGGAGTTTAACGGAGCAAGATCCTTTTAACAATGTGGCTAGAACGTGTATCGAAGCGATGGCAGCAGGTTTGGGAGGAACACAATCATTACATACCAATGCATTGGATGAAGCAATCGCTTTACCAACTGATTTTTCAGCTAGAATTGCTAGAAATACGCAGATATACATTCAAGAAGAAACAGGAATTACCTCATTTATAGATCCTTTTGGTGGAAGTTACTACGTTGAGAAATTAACGGAAGAATTGACACAAGAAGCGTGGAAATTGATTCAAGAAGTAGAAGAATTGGGCGGAATGGCGAAAGCGATTGAAACCGGTTTACCGAAAATGAGAATCGAAGAAGCAGCTGCAAGAAAACAAGCGAGAATTGATTCAGGAAAAGACATCATTGTAGGTGTGAACAGATATCAATTGGAGAAAGAAGACCAAATGGATATTCTGGAGGTAGATAATTCAAAAGTTCGTTTGTCTCAAATTGCGCGAATTCAAGAAATGAAAGCGAATCGTGATGCGAAAGCAGTTGAAGTTGCTTTGGATGATTTAGCAGAAGCTGCAGCAAAAGGAACAGGAAATTTATTAGCATTAGCGATTGAATGTGCGAGAGTAAGAGCAACGTTAGGTGAAATTTCTTCGGCAATGGAGAAAACGTTCGGAAGATACAAAGCGGTAATTCGTTCAATTAGTGGTGTTTATTCAGCTGAATCGATGAAAGATAAAGATTTTGAATTGGCCAAAGAAATGGCAGATCGTTTTAGCAAATTAGAGGGAAGAAGACCTCGAATTATGGTAGCTAAAATGGGACAAGATGGTCACGATAGAGGAGCGAAAGTAATTGCTACATCCTTCGCTGATATTGGTTTTGATGTAGATATTGGTCCTTTATTTCAAACTCCAAAAGAAGCAGCGAAACAAGCCGTTGAAAACGATGTACATATTTTAGGAGTTTCCTCATTAGCTGCAGGTCATAAAACATTGGTACCTCAAGTGATCGAAGAGTTGAAAAAACTGGGTAGAGAAGATATTATGGTAGTTGCAGGAGGAGTAATTCCACAACAAGACTATGATTTCTTATACAAAGCCGGAGTTTTCGGAGTTTTTGGTCCTGGAACAAAGATTTCAAAAGCCGCACAAGAGATTTTAGGGTTGTTGATTAAGAGTGTAGAGTAAGGGGATAAATAGTCATAATGGGAAATAATGAAATTTATATTGAAGGTTTCTATTCGGAAGAATTTCCTAGACTTGCTGCAATATTAAAGCAAAATCTTTGTACATTATTAGATCAAAAAAATATAGTGAGTGCCGAGGAATACATTAATGTATTTTTAGAATATTTTGAAAGATATAGTGCATATTCCTTTTTTAAGGAATATAATATTTGTAATGAATCAATGAGTATATCTATTGCTTCAGATAATTCAGGGATCTATTTTGAAAGAAATTTTGAAATTGAAAATGTTTCAGATGAATATCAAATAATATTTGATTTATATATTGATAAATCTGACGAAATTGTTTTTGTTGATGGTTTTCCAAAAAGTTATAGTGTTAACATTGAAAGAGATGAAAAGGGTTGTATTTTTTTAAATTGGACAGATGAAATTGTCAGTTTTTCTAATTTTAAAGATTCATTTTTTCGTGACGAACAACTAAATAAAATTTTAAAGTTGTATCCAAAATCTATTGAATTAAGTTTAAATGTAGATAACATATAACCTGTTATAAATCAATTAATTGAAACACTAATGAAAAACATATTGATAATTTTCTTTTTAGTATGTCATGTTTTAGTTTATGGCCAAATCGATAGTTTGCAAATTAATCAACCTCAAGGTTCTGAAAATTTAAATGCTATTGATGATCTCTGGGAGGTAAATGAAAAGACTTTTTCTAACAAGTGCAAAACACTTATTTTGAGAGATGAATGTGATTATTGTTTAGGTGAAAAATCTTATTACGCTCCAGTAAAATTTAACAATACTACTTCATGTTTGTGTTATAGGACATGTTTTGTCCCGAAAATAAACGAGTTTATAAATAGTAGATGTAATGAAATAAAAGAAATAATAATTGAAAATCCCTCAAATATAATTTTTGAATTAAATTATAAAAACTTAAATAAATTAGAGGAAATAACTCTTTTTGGTAATGACTTTGATGTTTTAAAATCATTACCAGCTGACTTATTATCCTTACCTAATATGAAAAAAATAATATTTAAAGTTGTTCAAATTCCGGAAAGTGAAATTGAAATGATAAGAATGGAATTCCCTAAAATTAAAATTGTTGGTAATGTTTCCGAATTATAAAGTTCTTGATAAAATGAAAACACTCCAAACAACAGTTTTCTGACTACTTTTTGCACTTAATTCATTTGGGCAGAAAGGGAAAATACAAATATTTAAATTCTACATCACAGATTTATTAAAATAGAAAATTCAGTATGAAAAAGATTAAAGCAATTATTACAGGAACAACAGGAATGGTTGGGGAAGGAGTTTTACACGAATGTTTAAATCATCCTTTAGTTGATCAAGTATTAGTTGTAAATCGTAAATCGTGTGGAGTCGTTCATGAAAAATTGATAGAAATAATTCACAATGACTTTTATGATTTTAATTCAATTGCAGATCAATTCGCAGGATATAATGCTGCTTTTTTATGTTTAGGTGTGACTTCAGTAGGAAAAAAAGAACAAGAATATTTCAAGTTAACTCATACCCTAACACTTCATTTTGCTGAAATTTTGAGTAAAGTAAATCAAAATATGACAGTTTGTTATGTTTCAGGAGCTGCTACAGATAGTACAGAAAAAGGTAAGGCTATGTGGGCTAGAGTGAAAGGGAAAACAGAGAATGATTTAATGAAATTACCTTTCAAAAACGTATTTGCTTTTCGACCAGGGTTTATAAAACCAACTCTAGGATTAAAAAATACACACAGTTTTTATAAATACATTAATTGGCTTTTTCCTTTTGGAAGATTACTTTATAAGTCAGGATTTTGCACGCTGAAAGAGGTTGGATTAGCGATGATAAATACCGTTAATTTAAATTCAAAAAGTAAAGTGGTTGAAGGAAAAGAGATTATTGAATTGGCTAAAATCAAATAGAAATACCGAAGACATAAACATTCATTCCTGAATATTCCATTTCGTGGATAATTTTCATTCCGTTCTTTTTTGCCACATTGATTGAATCATAATTCTCCGTAGCAATAATCGATATGAATTTGGATGAAATAGCATTATCGAAACCATATTTTTTCATTTGATTGGCAATTTCAGTTGCAAAACCTTTTTTCCAAAATTTTGGTTTTAAGGAATAAGCGATTTCAAATTCATTTTGTTCTAAAATTATCCGAAGAAGAATTCCGCCCATTCCAATAAATTCACCAGTTGATTTTTCAATAACAGCTAAATGTCCAAATCCATCTTTTTCATATCTTTCCAATTGTTTTTCAATCCATTCGGTTGCGATTTCTGTTTTATCTTTTGAAATATCCGGCAAGCCTAAAAATTGTAATCGGTCATTGTTTTCGAAAAATTCAGTCCAACTTACGATGTCGTTTTTCGTCAATTTTCTAAAAGTTAATCGCTCGGATTCTTGATTGAAATAATTTTGGTTGGTATTTAACATTATAAAAGATTTTATTTTAGATTTTTTTCTCAAAATATTAATCAATCTACAGAAACAAAAAACATCATTCAATTTTGAATGATGTTTTTCCTATGTAGTTATTGATTTGTTTTTTGTGATTCAAATTACATTATAATTTATAACATAATTTAAAACCTAATCCTAAAGCTGATGAAAATTTAACAAAATTTTCAGTTGTTATACCTAGCCCAATTTTATATTCAATGCTAAATTTATTATTTAATGCATTTTTACCTCCCCATTCAGGTATAAAGTCAAAGGATTGTTTTGGTTTTGATAATATGTTTTTGAAATTTTGGGACCAAAATAAATAACTTGTATGTAACGTTATAAAATTGGCAGAATTATTTATTGTTTTTTTATTTGAATTTACACGTTTTAAATAATTATAATAATATCTTGGTTCAATTGAAATTAAAGAGCTAGTAGCACCAAATAATTGAAAGTTATTCTTGGATGTTTCAGCACCAATGCTACCAGATAATATTAATTCAGAATTTATAGAAAATTGATTTTTTAGAGCTTTTTCATAAGTATACGAAATAGATAAAATAGATAATTTTAAAGAATGTAAAGATTGGATACTAGGCATTCTATTGTTAGTATCTATTTTTTCGGTTTGAGCTTTAAAATTTTGAAAAACTATAATAAAAAGTGAAGCTAATAAATATTTCATAATATATTCAATTAAAGTGAAATTTGGTATTGAAGAACCGCCATTCCTCTTCGAGTGTTTAAATTGTACGAACCATCCGCTTGTTTGTTATACGTAGGTCTTGATTGGTAAGACAACGTTAATTTGCTGTGGTGATCACCATTGATTAACCAATTAATTCCACCTTCATAGACCATCAAGTTACTATTCAAAGCTTGGTATTTAGAGGCTTGAACACTTCCATAGATTTGAATACTTCCTTGGTTTGGTAATAAATTATCCTTGAATTTATAAGCCAATTGTGTGAAAAGTGTTCTACCAGTACCAATAATTGGAGCTGAATTTCCTCCAGCAGTAGAGGTCGAACCATTTAATCCATTAGCAGTATTCATCGGACCTTGATATCGTATGTAGTTTTTTCCCATTTGGTAATCAGTGAAAGCAACATACGCAGTAATAGCATTTCGTTTTTCGCTCAAAGGGATTTCAGTAAAAATATCAGTTCCTAACAAAACCATATTATCATTGATTGTATCACCTGCCGCATTTTTATGCCATAAAGCATTTTTTTGTTCAATCCAACCTGCACCAAGGTTAAATATTTTCTTTTTTCCGTGGTAAGTACCAGCTGTGTATGCCAAGGTATTTGCTTCTTTTTCTAAGAATTGGTAACTTAAATAACCTTGTGTTTGTAAATGTGGCGGTCTGTAAGAAAAACTTGCCGCAGTTGAACTAATAACAGGAGTATTGGAAGATAAACTACTTTGGTAAGTCATAGGATTTGAAACAGCTACACGGTAATCTAATTTTCCGATTTGACCTTTTGCATAAATAGATAATTTACGTAAAAACTGATCCGTAATTCCATTTGTAACTTGCTGATAGAGTGGAGCATCTACTCCTAAAATTGACCCAACTGCTGGAGCAGAAAAACGTGTTAAACCACTCCAGCCACTTAAACCAGTACCAATACTTAATTTTGTTGGGTGGACTCTATATTCACCTACAGCATCGTGAAAAAATGAACCGACATTTAATTTTGATGTAAAGTTGAAATTGTTTTGACCAAATTGAACGTAAAAAAATACACGATCCGTTGGTTGCGCTAAAATATTGAATCTTAATCTTCTAATACCAATATCAAATGGAGTTGACATTCCGTATCCATTTAAAGTTGTTCCAGGATTAAAATCAGTATATCTCGACCACATTTGAGCTACAATTGTTGACTTTATATAATGTGTACCTGATTCATTAAAATTTTTCTTTAATTCTGGATATTCAATCTTTTTAACAACAGCAGGTGCTTGATCTGCTGTTGTTGGAGTTTGTCCAAAAATTGGGAGAGACAATAATAATGAACTCGCAATAATTATTTTTTTAGTTTTCATCTTTCTAATTTTAAATATTGACAAGCTTATTTTTTAACTGCTGCAAATTTGTGAGATGAACCTGTTGCAGGTTTAAATTCATCAATTCCTAGAATTGTAAAAGAACCTCCTTCATTTTCAAAATCATCTTTGATGTGATATAAGTTTTCAATAACTGTATGATCAATTAATTTACATTTTGTTACATCGAAAGTCACGTTCTGATTGAATTCAAATTTTGCTATTTGTTTTTTAATTCCAATTAAATTACTGAAAACTGCAGCGCCTTCAACTGTGATTGTATTTCCCTCAATTTTTGCTTTAGAACTAAATAAATTTTTCAAAGGTGCACCATTGAATAAGTGGATAATGATTTTCACCAAAATACCAGCTCCTATACCAACCAATAAGTCAGTTGCAAGGGTTACTACAATTGTAGTAATAAAAACTACAATTTGATCCCAACCAATTTTAGCCATGTGTCCAAATTCTTTTGGGTGAGCTAATTTATATCCAACTCCGATTAACATGGCAGCTAATGCAGCATTAGGAATTAAATTACTGAATGTCACTGCAAATATCAAGAAAATTAATATAAATACTCCGTGAAAAAAGTTAGCCCACCTAGTTTTACCTCCATTTGCAACGTTTGCAGAAGAACGAGCAACCTCACTAATCATTGGTAAACCTCCTAATGCACCAGCAACAATATTTCCAATACCAACAGCAATTAAATCCTTGTTATAATTTGATTTACGTTTGTAAGGATCTAACATATCAATTGCTTTTACAGTTAAAAGTGCTTCTAAACTTCCTACTAACGCAAACATCAAAACAAATTTCCAAAAAGTAAAAGATTGACTTAAACCATCAAATGAAACATTTATTCCTAGGATATCAAAAAAGCCTTTATCGAAACTTACAAGTGGTTCAAATTTTTTAACTAATACTTCTCCGTTTGCACCTACAACTTCCTTCACATTGTGAATACCTAAAACCATTGATAATGGAATAGAAACAGCTAAAACAACAAGTGGTGCAGGAATTTTTTTCAAAAATCCAACTTTTAATCTTGGCCATCCAAAAACGATTAATAAACTTACTAATCCTACAATTGCTACTTCTTGATGTTGAAAAAAGTGTGCTAATGTATCTGGAATTTTAGCTATTAACTCAAGAGGTTCAACAATTGATTTCCCTTTTAATGGTCCATCTGCATGAGCAGTTGAAGCACCTACTAAAATATGGATTTGTTTACTGATGATAATTAAACCAATAGCTGCCAACATACCGTGAACCGCTGATAAAGGGAAGAAGTCACTTAATTTTCCTAATTTGAAAATTCCAAAAATTACTTGAATAGCACCAGCAACAACTATCGCTCCAAGTGCTAATTTCCAACCTAAATCATTATCCCCATGTCCTAACTCTGCAACTGATCCAGCAACAATTACAATTAAACCAGCTGCAGGTCCTTTTATTGTTAATTTAGAACCAGCGAAAAAACTTACAATGATTCCACCAATCATTGCTGTAATCAATCCATATATAGCTGGAAATTCACTTGCTTTTGCAATACCTAAACTCAAAGGTAAAGCCAATAAGAACACTAAAAATCCAGAGACTGCATCACTACTGAAATTTTCTTTTAAACCTGCTAAACCGTCTTTCGGTTCATTTAAATTATTCGTTTTCATATTTTTTAATTTAAGATTTATATTCTGTTTTATTTTACTTTTTAATTTAAGATGTTCTTTGAGTTCTACCTTGGAATTTTTTCAAATTTGGACCCAAGAAAATTCTAGCATATATTCTAATTACAGTTAAACCGTTTAAAACAAAACTCAAAGCAATAAAAAATGCTAGTAAAAATTGGTTTTCGTGGATGTGAGAAAAAATTAAATCCTCGCCAATAAAAGTCGGTGTAATTGGAAAACCAGACATTCCTAAACATGCCAACAAGAATAAAAATGCAATTTTTGGATGCTCATATGAATGGCCGTAAAATTTATCTAAACTAATCCATACATTTAAATGTCTTAATCGTTGAATGCAAGCGTATCCTAATAGTCCTGCTATTATAACACCGCTTATGTACCACCAAATATGTGATGTATCAAAATGTTCATTGAATGAGATGGCAAGTACTGTGGAGAAATGATTAATTAATATTAAACTCCAACTTAAACGAACACTTGATCTTTCTGTGAATCCTTTTATAATTGCTAATAATCCAATTCCAGCAAAAATTGTTGGCAAATAATGATTTATTTCTGTTGGAATATATTCTCTTTTATAGATGAAAAAGATTCCCATCGCATAAATAAAAATAAAGAAAAAGTAAACGTTTTTAAATGATAAGAAGTTTAATTTATTCCCCATCTTTTTAAGTGGATTCCACAAAATTCTGTACATAAAAGAATCTAAATTCCATTCTTTTAAGCTTAAAATGTACAATGAGTATTCCAATTTTTTAGGAAAACTATCTTCAATTGTTTTAATTCTAGGAGTAAAATTATAAAACTGCTCTCTTATTTTATAACTCACAACGGATGGAGAAACCAATAATTGATACATTCTTAAAAAGGCATTTCCAGCGATATGAACCAATGCTAAAGATTCTAGACCTAATGCAATTTCAATAAATATTAACCCAATTTGAGCGATTGAAGAATAAGCAACTTGACTTTTAACTGAAGATTGTACACGTGCTGTTAAAATCGCTATTATACTTGTTGCCAATCCAATAATGATAACAAAAATTCTAAACGACGTTTGATTTTCCCAAAAATGATAGGTTCTTAACATTATAAATGCTCCAATATGAATTGATAACGATCCATAAAAGATTGCGCTTGATGGAGTAGGACCTTCCATCGCTCTAGGTAACCATGAAGAAAATGGTAATTGAGCCGATTTAGCAGCAGCCGACATATAAATTAATAAAGAAATAAAAATCCCCATTAAACTGTGATTCGCTAAATGTTCATTTACTGCAGCTACATTTTCTAAATCATGAAAAGAAATGTTTTGGTGCCATAAATGGTGACTTAACCACATAGCTAAAATTAATCCAACATCACCAATTCTATAAATTGAAAACACTTTAACAGCATTTTTCACTGGAAGGTAACGGTCTCTATAAAAGGCAATTAGTAAGAATGATGATATCCCTAGAATTTCCCAACCAATAAATAGTGTTTCTAAATTTCCTGAAAAAATTATGATATTATATCCTAAATAAAAGAATAGTAGAATACTGAAAAAACGTTTGTATCCTGGTTCTCGGTGAAGATAATACCTACTATAAACAGTTATTAAAAAAGTGAGTAGTGTTCCTATTATTAAATAAGTTGCAGTTATTTCATCAAAGAATAAATCAATGTAAAAGTCGTAACCTTCGGCTCTGAAAATTGAAAATTCTTTCACATTTACTTCAGGGTGACCATTGTATAACCAATAACCTAAAAAGAAAAGAGTGCCTATTAGTTGCAGTCCAATAGTTGTATATGAAACGATTGAAACAATTGTTTCATTTTTTTTAGGTATTAATAAGCTTAAAATAAAACCTACAAAGGAGGTAAGTATGAAAGCTTTAATAAATGAGTCCATTACGTAAGTTTCCATAGCTTAATTGTTTTTAATTAATTGAACTGATAAAGGATCATGACTTGATTCAACAAGATTCATAATGTTTTCAACTGTTTCTACTGAATTTGTAATTGGTGTATATGATACAAATTCACCATTTCTCATTATGTAAAATTCACCAGTTTCAGGATGAATTGCTGCCAATCTAACCCATTCATT
>CANCEQ010000112.1 GCA_947375085.1 Flavobacteriales bacterium | reverse complement strand
AAAATTTCTCCATTCAGTACTAGTTACGGAAAATTAATGATGTGGTTCTTTCTTGTGTCTGATGCATTGACATTTGGAGGTTTATTAATCGCATACGGATTTACTCGTTTCAATGCTCAAGAGGCTTGGCCTATTGGTGAGGAAACATTTAATTCGTTACCATTTTTAGGTCACGGTTATCCGTTGATTTATGTTGCTTTAATGACATTTATTTTGATCGTATCATCTGTAACGATGGTATTAGCTGTTGAAGCTGGTCATAGAATGGACAGAAAAGGTGTTACTAAATGGCTTATCGCTACAATCATTGGAGGATTTTTCTTCGTTGGTTCTCAAGCTTGGGAATGGAGTCACTTCATTCACGGTTCTGAGTTTGGTAAAGTTGAATTAGCAGATGGTTCTCAAGCGATTGTTAAAGGTCATTTCGGAGAATTACAAAACTTCACTGTTACTGAGGCTGGTAAACACCACAAAAAAGGAGAAGTTATCAAAGAAGATTTGATGCACCAATACCAACACGCAGTTGAAAAAGGACACATCGAAAATGGATTCATCACTTTACATGATGGAACTGTAGCGAAAGTGAACAAAGCTGCTGATCATGATATGGTTTTGGTTATCAAGAAAAATGGTAAAACTCACAAAATTGGTAATAAAATCACTGGAGCTGAAGCAAGTAAATTATACTATGAGTCTATCAACTCTGGAGATGCTCACAAAGTGATTTATGGTGCTAACTTAAAACAAAATGAGTACGGTCCTCAACAATACGGACATTTCTTCTTCTTTATTACTGGATTCCACGGATTCCACGTATTCTCTGGAGTATGTTTCAACATCATCATTTTATTAGGTGTATTGAAAGGAACTTACCACAAAAGAGGTCATTATGAAATGGTTGAAAAAACTGGATTATACTGGCACTTTGTCGATTTAGTTTGGGTATTCGTATTTACCTTCTTCTATCTTGTTTAATTAATTTTTAAAAAAATCTATCATGGAAAGAGATGATATCGTAGAATATTCTTTAGACACGCACCATAGCGAAGAAGAAGGAGTACAAAAACGTAAAACCATTTGGAAAGTAACTGGTTTATTAACATTGATTACAGCTGTTGAAGTTGCTTTAGGATCAATGATTAAACAAGATAGTCCAAGTTGGCCAGTTGTAAAAGTGTTATTTATACTTTTAACTTTGGTGAAAGCAGGGTATATCGTATTGTCATTTATGCACTTAGGACACGAAAGAAAATCATTAAAAATGGTTATTTTAGTTCCTTACATCATATTCATTCTTTATTTAATTTTCATTGCATTAACTGAATCAGTAGCAGTTGGAGCAGCTTGGGAAAAATACGGAGTTTAAAAAAACATTCCAGTAATGGCAAATAAAAATAATGCCGGTAAGAGTAAAATAGTAGCAATACTAATTTTAGTTTTACCGGCTTTTTTGTTGGTTTTCTTATCAACAAGAGGGTGCGAGCACAAGTTTCAAGAATTACCAGATTATGGTAAAGCAATTGATTATAAATTTACCGATGGTTTAGGTAAAAAATATTCATCAAAAGATTTCAAAGACCAAGTTGTCATTGTAACGACCTTACAGAAAACCTGTCCGGATAGTTGTGCAATTTCAATGTGGCATTTGGATCAAGCAATCTATCAACACATTCGTAAAAACAAAAAGAAATTAAAACAAGTGAAATTAATTTCTTTTGTAACCGATGGATATGGTAAACCTGTAGATGATGTTAGTGAATTAACAGAATCGTTAAAAGACAATGTGGAAGGATATGATCCATCTATCTGGTTTTTAGCAAAAGGAGACGCAAAAACAGTATACGATTTCAAATACAACAAACAATCATTGCTTAAAAAAGGAAAAGAGTTTTTTGGAGGGGAAGCGTATTTAGAATTAATGTTGCTTTTGGATAAGAAAAATCATTTGAGAATGGTGAACCGAGGAACAGAAGAAGGTACAATCAGAAGAATGTATCAACATGTTGCCCTACTTCAAAAACAATACGATAAAGCACGTAAAAAAGCATTACAGACTAAAAAATGAAATTATTAATTCCTTTCATTTTATTGATCACATTGCTTTCTTGTAATCAGTCAGAAAAGAAAGTGCGAGTTTTACCGTATGTAGGTAATTTCGACATTGTTTACTCTATGGTAAATGGGAAAGAAGTTGCAGATACTATTTATCCTAAAATGATTGATTTTAGATATTTCAATCAAGATTCATTGGAGGTTAAATCTTCTGAAATGAAAGGTAAAATATGGGTTGCCGATTTCTTTTTTACAAGTTGTCCGACTATTTGTCCAAAGATGACTGAGCAAATGAAAAGATTAAATGGAATGACAAAAGACATAAACGAACATATTCAATACATGTCTTTTTCAATCAATCCAAAATACGATACACCAACACAATTAA
This sequence comes from Flavobacteriales bacterium, assembly GCA_947375085.1. The sequence goes on along the minus strand of CANCEQ010000112.1, from coordinate 7,437 downwards.
GAAAATACATTCAAGTTCATAAAATAAAAGCTAAAAACTGGCATTTTTTTACTGGAAACGAAGCAAAAACGCACGATTTAGGAATTAATAATTTCCAAATATTTGCAGGTCAAGACGCTTCGGCTGCAGGAGGTTATGCACACACAGGAGCTTTTGCTTTGGTTGACAAAGAAGGATACGTAAGAGGTGTGTACCTTGGAACAGATCCAAAAGAGGTGAATAAATTAGAAAAAGATTTACGAAAATTATTAAAATATGAATACTCCATTAACTGATCCGAAAAAATTAAAAAACGCAAAAATTGCGATTTATACTGCTTCTATAGCAATTCCATTAGTAGTAGCTATTTTATTTGGTGTAAAAATTCCAGGAGTTAATTTAAACTTCTTACCTAAGTTTTATGCAACGATAAATGGTGTTACAGCAATTTATTTAGTGTTTGCTTTAATTGCTATTAAAAGAAAGAATCAAGTAGCACACAGACGATATATACGTTTATCATTACTACTTTCTCTTTTGTTTTTAGTTTGCTATGTGGCATATCACATGACGAGCGATCCAACGCATTATGGTGGCGAACATCCAGGATTGTATTATTTCCTATTGATTTCTCATATCATATTGAGTGTTGTGGTAGTTCCAATCGTTCTATTTACCTATTTATTTGCTTGGCAAGGTAATTTCGAAAAACATAAAAAATGGACTCGTTTTGCTTGGCCAATTTGGTTTTACGTTGCGGTTACAGGTGTGGTAGTGTATATGATGATAGCGCCTTTTTATACACATTCATAAATATTTTAATCGTTGAGACCTTTTAGTAAAAGGTCTCTGCGGACTTCGATTAAATAAATTTTTTAAATGATTAGCTACAACCCAAAAAGCTGGATACATATGATCTTCGCTCTACAAAAAAGCGATACATTGAGAATGCTCTGGAAAGAAATCCTTTATATCGGTGCTTTTACCTTATTCATCACGTTTGTAGTTCTTCATTTTTTTCCAAATGCGATTATACTTGAGAAATTAATCTCAGTTTATTCTTTAGTTGGTTTTGTAATCTCACTGCTATTAATTTTTAGAACCAATACTGCCTATGATAGATGGTGGGAAGGAAGAAAAAAATGGGGAGAAATGGTCAATGACACGCGTAATCTATCTGTCAAGTTAGCATCTATAGTTAAGGAAAAAGAAGATAGAGATTTCTTTATGAGAATGATTCCCAATTTCGTTTTCTCTGCAAAAGAGCATTTAAGAAAAGGAGTGAAATTTGATGAATTAGAATTAAATGAAACTGAAACCCAATTCATAAAAGAAAAAGTTCACCAACCTTTAGCTATTTCACAACTCATCTACCAACGATTAATCGATTTAAAAAGAGACGGGAAACTATCTGAAGAAGAATTTATCATATTGGATAAAAACTGCAATAAATTCATGGACAGTTTAGGTGCCTGCGAACGAATTAGAAACACCCCTATCCCCTTTTCTTATAGTCTATTCATTAAGAAATTTATTTTTATTTACGTAACAACATTACCACTGGCATTTGTAACGATATTTGGATATTTCTCAGCATTCATAGCAACTTTTATATTCTATGTACTAGTAAGTATTGAAGTATTAGCAGAAGAAATTGAAGATCCATTCGGAAAAGATGACAATGATTTACCAACCGATATGTTGTGTGATCGTATTCGAAGTACTACTAAGGAGGTGTTTGGTTGATTTGAATCGAATACTCTACTCCTTATTTAATGATCTGATTTATATAAAGTTACGAAAATTCGTAGCCCATTTCTCAGAAAGTGTTGGTTGTCGCCGTTCAACAGTTATCTTGAGCTATCAACCTCGACCACATCCTCTACTTGTGTTGTGGTTTTTGAAAATATTATAAAATGATAAGTTAATTTTTTTTAATCTTTGCTTTTTGGCTTTGTTTTGCTATTTCCCTTTTTAACTCTTCATTCCAATAACAATGAACTATTTCAGCAACTGAATTATCAGTCAAAGAATATTTAATCATGATTGTATCACCTTTTTTCATAATATCTTCACAAATACTAATTTTTCCAATATGCTTAGTATGAATTATTTTATTATCATCATTTTTAAAATAAAACTCAACAAAACCAGCACCTTTTGAACTTCCACTACTAATATCTTCTAATATTGCATATGTTACAAAAGTCTTTTTTAAACATTCTTCTCTATAATTATCTCTATAAAATAGATATATAATAAGAGTTAAAAAAAATATTATAATAAAAATCCATTTTTTTTTTAAATATTCCTTCATCATTTTTTAAGATTTGATTCAAATTTATTAATTCCATACCCTCCAACTCCTTGACGAAGTGTACCATAAAAATCCCCCATAATAGGAGCGGTAACTCCATTGATAACTTTTAACATTGTAACACCAAGATTTTGATTCGAAAAAACTCCTAGAATTTCATTGCCGTTTATTTTATACTCAATCAATCCGCCACTAACACCAATTGCCATTTTTTTCGTTATAGATGGTGTTTTAGAAATAATTAAACATAAAGGATAAGATAAACTATTGTGATTAAAAGGATTTAAACTTCCAGAAGATGTTGATTCTGATGTATAATTAAGCCAACACTCTACTATATTTACAATCCTGTGGAAACTCGAATCTCGAAGCCATTTTTTAGAAATCATCCTCAAAAATAATATTTTTCAAACATAAGAAGATTTAACATCCCTTATTGATTCATAATTAATAGAAGAATGAAAATACATCGGAGTAGGTCAAATAATGTTGAATTTAATTTGGAGTATAAAAAAAGGCAGGTGATCAATCATCGCTTTCACTCTGTTTATCACTCTGCCCTTTTGTGACCGCGACAGGATTCAAACCTGTAACCCTCAGAGCCGAAATCTGATGCGCTATTCAGTTGCGCCACGCAGCCATTTTATTGGTCGTCAAATGTAACTACACAATAACAATTCACCAAATCAAAAGGGTATTTTATTGTAAAATCTCACTAAATCAAATATTTTTGGTGAATATTCGTTGTATCTTGCAAACAAAAAAGAATGAGAATACTTTTTGCACTTTTAATTTGTAGTAATCTATTCGGACAAATTGGAACAGGTCAGTGGAGACTGCACGTGCCAAATAAAAATGCCGTGGATGTTGTAGTTGCAAATGAAATTGTTTACAGCGCGTTCAAAGATGGCGTTTTAGAATACGATATTGAGAACTCTGAAAAAAGTTTATGGACAAATGTCAACGGTTTATCTGATATTTCAATTACTTGCTTAGGATTAGATACAGATAATCAAGCTGTCTACATAGGCTATGAAAATGGCAATATAGATCAACTTAAAAATAATCATATTGAAAATATACCCGCAATCAAATTAGCCCAAATAAATGGTTCTAAACGAATTAATAAAATCATATCTTTCAATAAGTTTATCTACTTCGCTACCAATTTTTCTATTATTAAATTTGATCCAGTTAAATTTGAAGTAAGAGAAACATATTATCCAACTCAAACAAATGATCCAATTCTAGATATAAGTTTTCAAAACGATTCAATATTTGCTTTAACAGAAAAAAAACTACTTAAAAGTAATCTATCTAACACTGCGCTTGCTGATTATACGCAGTGGACTATTGATAAACGAGTTCCTATAAATACACATCTAACAGCAACATATTCAGAAATTGAAGTAATAAATAATCATTTTTATCTACTTTATACTTTGCCTGATTATGGAAAGGATACAGTTTACTGCATAAAAAATTCAGGGTTAGATTTAGTAACTGATAAAAACGAAAATTATGAAATCAACTCACTCAATATTCTTGATGATAAATTAGCGATAAACATCGATGCAGGTGTAAAAGTGATAAATTCGGATTACACATTGGCTAAATTTTATGGTATTTCAGGAGTCTCTTCCAACCGTTCTTTTTTACATAAAAATGTGGTTTGGATAGCCGATAAATATAGTGGCTTAGTAAGATTTTTAAATGGTTATGGAGAACACCTTGATTTTCAAGGTCCAATGGGTGATAAATTTTATTCGGTTGAATGTTCTAAAGACAAAGTAATTGTCTCGTCAGGAGGTTTAAATGGTCATAATATGACGTGGAATACATCCGGAACTTATATTTTCCAAGATGAATATTGGACCTCTTTTGATCGTAATTCAGAACCGATGTGGTTAAATACAAATTTTTGGGATAATCTAACTTCCGTAATAAATCCAAACAACATGAATCAAATGGCTGTAGGTACTTACTCTGAAATACCGTTGACTATTTTTGAAAATGGAAAAACAGCAGCTCAAATTTATACTGTAGATAATTCACCTATTCAAAGTACGATGTGGACAAAAGAAGCGATGATTAGCGCTCTAAAATACGATGAATTAGGGAATTTATGGATTGGAAATGGATTTTGTAGTAATCCCTTAAAAGTATTGACGAAAGATCAAAAATGGCAAACAATTGATTTAGGAAGTACTTGTATGAACAAATCCATTAATAAAATAGTAATCGACTACAATGGAAATAAATGGTTAGCAGTTCCAAGTGTTGGTTTAGTTGGTGTAAAAGACAATAAAACGATTGAAACACTTAGTGATGATAAAGTTAAAATTGTTAATACAACAGAAGGGAATGGTGGACTTCCAAGTAATCAAGTCACTGCTTTGGCTGCTGATTTCAATAATGAAATTTGGATAGGAACGGAAAGTGGATTTGCAATTTTATACAACTCAGATAACATTTTCACAAGTACATCCGCTTTCAATGCTCAACGAATCAAGCTACGTTTTGAAGGTGAAAACGAATATTTATTAGGAAAAACATATATCACTGATATAGAAGTAGACGGGGGTAACAGAAAATGGTTTGGTACAGCAAATACGGGTATCTTTTTACTTTCCCCTGATGGAAATGAAATTCTTCAAAATTTTACAACAGACAATTCACCACTAATTTCAAACGTCATATTAGATATGGCTTTCAATCATAAAACAGGTGAATTATTTATAGCAACTGATAAAGGATTGGTGTCTTATAGAGCGGATGCTTCAGAAGGAGATACAGAATATTCGAATGTGCAAGTATTTCCAAATCCTGTAAAGCCAGATTTTAATGGACTTATTACGATTCAAGGAATTCAATATGACTCAGATATAAATGTAACTGACATTGCCGGGAATTTAGTTTACAAAACAACTTCAAATGGAGGAACAGCCACTTGGAATGGAAAAACAGTAAATGGAGAACGCGTTAAAGGAGGTGTCTATTTATTTTGGACAGCACCAAACGACACCAATGGGAAAGGTCGAAAAGTTGGAAAAGTAGTGGTTGCTAATTGATGTTGAATTATTGATGAAAAATACGGATAAAGCTATTTTACTGAATCGGATTTCATACAGTGAAAGCAGTTTGATTTTGACGTATTATACATTTGAAAATGGTATTCAAAAATTCATCTTTCAAGGCGGAAAGAAAAAGGCACATCAATTATTTCCTTTAGCTATTTCTGAAATAACGTATTATAAACGTCCAGATAGTGATTTGGGTAAGCTAACCTCATCCGAAAGTAAAAAGATCCTTAACGAGCTTCCTTTTCATCCAATCAAGTCTACTATTGCGTTCTTTATTGCAGATGTTCTGTTGAAATGCTTAAAAACGGAAGAATCTGAAAGCTATTTATTTGAATTTTTAGAAAATGTCATTGTAGAACTGGATAAAACAGAAGATTTAACTTCCTTTCCTATCGATTTTTTACTTTCCTTTTCACAACATCTCGGAATTAATCCAAATAAATTAGAAGACGTCTGCCTGTATTTCAATTTAATGGAAGGTACGTTAGGCAATGTAAAACCCATTGGTGATATTTTTTACGAAGGAGAACCTATTCAGCTTATATCTGCAATCATGAATCATTCAGAAATAAGCAATGAAATCTTCAATACAAAAAAAAACAGGGACGAAGCCCTGCAAATTTTAATTCAATATTATCAGTTACACATTCCTCAATTTAAGAACCTAAAAACCTTGGATGTGATTCGTGAAATTCTTTATAGTTAAACGATTAATCTCTCAATGTGGTTGTCTCCAAATGCATACGGAATATAAGCTAACGATGGTATTGCTTTCGTAATGATAATTGGCGTTTTCTTTCCTAATGAAATAGTTCCATGCGTTTCTGATAATCCCATCGCATACGCTGCATTGATAGTCAAAGCATTAATTGCTTCTTCTGGTGTCATTTTCATTTTCACACAACCTAACGATAGTACAAATTGTAAGTTTCCACTCGGTGTAGAACCCGGGTTAAAATCGCTCGCTAACGCAATAGGTAAACCTGCATCGATCATTCTTCTAGCACTTCCAAAAGGAATACTTAAAAAGTGAGAACAACTCGGCAACAAAGTAGGCATACAAGATGAACCTTTCAAAGCCTCAATATCTTCTTCTGTAATTTCTTCTAAGTGATCTACCGACAAAGCTCCTAATTCCACCGCTTTTTTAATTCCACCCAATGCTGTAAATTGATTTACGTGTACTTTTGGAATCAAATTATACTTCGCTCCAGCTTCTAAAATTTCAGCCATTTCAGCCACCGAAAAATAATTGTTTTCACAAAAAGCATCGATGTAATCCGCTAATTTCTCTTCTCCTATTATCGGCAACATTTCATTGATAATCAAATCAATATAACCTCTATGATTTTCTTTGTATTCTTTTGGGAAAGCATGTGCTCCTAAAAAAGTTGCTTTAATTTCAATATCGCACGTTTCTTTCAAACGTTTAATCACACGAAGCATTTTAATTTCAGCTTCTACTGATAAACCATATCCTGATTTTATTTCTAAAGCCCCTGTTCCATACGACTTTAATAAGTCAATTCTTTGTTTTGCTTGGTGAAATAAATCATCTTCCGACATTTCTCTTAATCTGCCAGCAGAATTTAAAATTCCTCCTCCTCGCAAAGCGATTTCTTCGTAAGTCAAACCGTGAATACGATCAACAAACTCCTCTTCACGACTTTTAGCAAAAACAGTATGTGTGTGTGCATCACAAAAAGCAGGAAGGACATATTTTCCATCGGCATCGATAATTTCTAAATCACGCCAATCAGCAATACCACCCCATTCTTCCATAGAACCGTATTCAACAACGATTCCATCTTCTAAAGCAAGGAAAGCATTTTCAATAATTGGCAAATTTGCCATCTCTTTTCCGCTCAAAAACGCAGGAAAATTTTCTCCTACTTGAACTAAACCTTTGATATTCTTAATCAGTATTTTTCCCATGGTAGTACAATTTTAATAAAAAATTCACATAAACATTTGAAAATTGAATAAAAACGATAACTTTGCACTCGCTTACCAAGTCGTGGTAAGTTTTTACATAAGCCCAGGTGGCGGAATTGGTAG
>CANCEQ010000111.1 GCA_947375085.1 Flavobacteriales bacterium | reverse complement strand
ATAGTATGACAACACCGAATAATTATTTACCAATCCTTATTCAGGCTGCTGTTGCGATAGCTTTCGTAGTAGTTGTATTGGTTGTAACGCACATCCTTGGACCTAAATTAAAATCAAAAACGAAAGATGCCAACTTCGAATGTGGTATTGAATCGGATGGAAATGCACGTTTTCCGGTTTCAGTTCGTTATTTTTTAACAGCGATATTATTCGTTTTGTTTGACGTTGAGGTGATTTTCTTTTATCCTTACGCAGTCAATTTCAAAGCATTACAATTAGAAGGTTTATTAGCGGTGATCATGTTCGTTGCTTTTTTCTTAATAGGATTTTTCTACGTACTTAAAAAAGGCGCACTAGAATGGGAGAAATAAAAGTAAAAGTAGATGCAAGTGTGGAAACGATCAATGGTCAAGGTTTCCAATTAACAATGCTGGATAAAGTAATAGGTGCTGCACGAGCTAACTCTGTGTGGCCTTTGCCGTTTGCTACATCTTGTTGTGGTATTGAATTTATGGCTACAATGGGAAGTAATTATGATGTGGCTCGTTTCGGAATGGAGCGTATGTCATTTTCTCCTCGTCAAGCGGATTTATTAATCGTAGCAGGAACAATTTCAAAAAAATTAGCACCGATCCTTAAGCAAGTTTATGAGCAAATGGCAGAACCTAGATGGGTTCTTTCTGTTGGTGCATGTGCTTCAAGTGGTGGTATTTTTGATACATACAGTGTTTTACAAGGAATTGATAGAGTAATTCCTGTAGATGTGTATGTACCTGGTTGTCCTCCTCGTCCTGAGCAAATTATCGATGGAATTATGAAAATTCACGAAATGGTTAAAAATGAATCACTTCGTCGTCGTAATTCTTCTGAATACAAAGAAATGTTAAGTACTTTTAATATTGAGTCTGATGGCGAGTAATTTAACGAACGAAGAAGTATACGGAAAGTTAAAAGAGACTTTCGGTGATAAAATAGGAGAATTAACGACTCCTTTCGACTTATTAACTGTTGAAGTTCCAGCAAATGATGCACATTCCATTATTGAATGGTTGAAAAAAGACGACAAATTACAAGTTTCTTATTTGACATTATTAGGTGCTGTACATTATCCTGAAGATAAAGGTCGTGAAATCGCAGTTGTATACCATTTACATAGTTTGGTAAACAATTTCAGAATTCGTTTAAAAGCATTCATTTCAATTGAAAACCCAACGATTGCTACACTTACAGATTTGTATGCAGGAGCAAATTGGATGGAAAGAGAAACGTTTGATTTATTTGGTGTTCTTTTCGAAGGTCACCCGAATTTAACGCGTATTTTGAACGAAGATTCAATGGATTATTTTCCAATGCGTAAAGAGTATCAACTGGAAGATGCTACAAGAGAAGATAAAGATGATCGCTTTTTCGGAAGAGAATAAAAGATACTGTTATGAGTAACGAAATAAACGAAAATTTAGACGAGTACGCGTTAGATAGAGCATCACATGAAACAATTGATGGTGATTTAGCGACTCTTAATTTAGGTCCGACTCATCCAGCGACTCATGGTATTTTTGAAAATATCCTGACGATTGATGGAGAGAAAATCTTAAATGCTGTTCAAACAGTTGGGTATATCCACAGAGCTTTTGAAAAATTAGCAGAAAGAAGACCTTACAATCAAATTACAACAATTACTGACCGTTTAAATTATTGTTCATCACCAATTAATAACATTGGATGGTGTTTGACAATGGAGAAATTAGCGGGTATAACTGTTCCGAAACGTGTTGATTACATGCGTGTTATTATTATGGAGCTTGCTCGTATTAATGACCACTTGATTTGTAATTCTGTAATCGGAGTAGATACAGGAGCCTTAACAGGTTTTACCTATTTATTTCAACAAAGAGAGGCTATTTATGAGCTTTTTGAGGAAGTTTGTGGTGCTCGTTTAACGACTAATATGTGTCGTATTGGTGGTTTTGAAAGAGATTTCTCGGAAACATTCAAAACGAAATTGGATGCTTTCTTAATCAATTTCCCAAAAATTTTCACAGAATTCGATAACTTACTTTCTCGTAACCGTATTTTCATGGACAGAACGATTGGTTCAGGACCAATTTCTGCAGAGAGAGCATTAGAATACTCATTTTCAGGACCAAATTTAAGAGCGGCAGGTGTTGATTATGACGTTCGTGTCATGAATCCTTACTGTTCTTATGAAGATTTCGATTTTATCGTACCTGTTGGTTCTCAAGGAGATACGTATGATCGTTTTCAAGTTCGTCAAGAAGAAATTCGTCAGAGTTTATCAATTATAAAACAAGCATTAGCTAAAATGCCGGAAGGCCCGTATCATGCTGATGTTCCTGAATTCTATTTACCTGCTAAACAAGATGTTTACGAGAAAATGGAAGCATTGATTTACCATTTCAAAATAGTAATGGGAGAAACTCCTGTTCCAGTTGGTGAAATTTACCAATCAGTTGAAGGCGGTAATGGAGAATTAGGATTTTATTTAATCAGTGATGGAGGTCGTTCACCTTACCGTTTACAATTCCGTCGCCCTTGCTTTATATATTATCAAGCATATCCAGAAATGATTAAAGGTCAAACGATCAGCGATGCTGTATTGACTTTAAGTAGTATGAATGTCATCGCAGGTGAATTGGACGCATAGAACATGATAAGTACACAAGAAATACAAGCAAAAAGACCTCCTTTTAGTGCAGAAAAACTAGAAGAAGTTCAAGGAGTTATCAAACAATTCCCTGAAGGTCGTCAAAAAAGTGCAATCCTTCGTGTTTTGCATATTGCAGAAGAAGAATTCAGTGGATGGTTAAGTCCTGAAACAATGGATTATGTTGCAGGTTTATTGGATATTCAACCAATTGAAGTATATGAAGTTGCTACTTTTTATACAATGTTCAATTTAGAGCCAACTGGAAAATTTGTTTTCGAAGTTTGTCGTACAGGACCATGTATGTTGGTTGGTAGTGATAACATTATCGAATATATCAAAACGAAATTAGGAATCTCTAAAGTGGGTGAGACAAGTGCTGATGGTATGTTTACATTAAAAACTGCTGAATGTTTAGGTGCTTGTGGTTACGGACCAATGTTACAATGTGGTAAAACATATCATGAACATTTAACTCCAGAAAAAGTGGACGCTTTAATTGAAGAGTATCGTGCAAAATATTCATCTACAAATAGCCAAAACTAATGAGTAGAAAATTACTTTTAGAACACATTAACGTTCCTGGTATTGAAACGTATGATGTTTACCGTAATCACGGTGGGTATAAATCTGTTGAGAAAGCATTAAAAACAATGTCGCCTCAAGAAGTTGTGGAAGAAGTTCAAAAATCTGCTTTGAAAGGTAGAGGAGGAGCAGGTTTCCCAACTGGAATGAAATGGTCATTTTTAGCAAAACCAGAAGGTGTTCCAAGATATTTAGTGTGTAATGCTGACGAAAGTGAGCCAGGTACATTCAAAGATAGATTCTTGATGGAAAAAATTCCTCATTTGTTGATTGAAGGTATGATTGCTTCTAGTTATGCTTTAGGTGCAAATACTTCTTATATCTATATCCGTGGTGAGTATTATTTCGTTTTAGAAATTCTTGAAAAAGCAATTGCTGAAGCGTATAAAAACGGATGGTTAGGAAAAAATATTCAAGGTTCAGGTTATGATTTAGATTTATATGTAGCTCCAGGAGGAGGTGCTTATATCTGTGGAGAAGAAACTGCACTTTTAGAATCGTTGGAAGGTAAAAGAGGGAATCCTCGTATGAAACCACCATTCCCAGCAATTAAAGGATTATATGGTTGTCCAACGGTTGTAAATAACGTTGAAAGTATTGCTACAGTTGTTCCAATTTTAAATATTGGTGCTGATGAATACTTGAAAATTGGTACAGAAAAAAGTTCTGGAACGAAATTAATTTCTGCATGTGGAAATTTAGCTCGTCCTGGAGTTTATGAAATAGAATTAGGTTTATCGGTAGAAGAATTTATCTACGGAGATGACTGGTGTAGAGGAATTGCGAATGGTAAAAAAATCAAAGCGTTAATTCCGGGTGGATCTTCAGTTCCAATTTTACCTGCTCATTTAATTACTAAAACAGCTGCTGGAGAAACTCGTTACATGAGTTACGAAAGTTTATCTGATGGTGGATTTGCTACTGGATCTATGTTAGGTTCTGGAGGATTCATTGTTTTTGATGAAGATCAATGTATTGTAAGAAATACATGGAATTTTGCTCGTTTCTATTCGCATGAATCATGTGGTCAATGTTCACCTTGTCGTGAAGGTACTTCTTGGATGGAAAAAGTCTTGAGACGTATTGAGAATGGAGAAGGAAATATGAGAGACATCGATTTATTGGCTGATATCAATAAGAAAATCGAAGGAAATACAATTTGTCCACTTGGAGATGCTGCTGCTTGGCCAGTTGCTGCTGCAATTCGTCATTTCCGTGAGGAATTTGAATGGCATGTTAAAAATCCACAGGATGCATTGAAAGGTAACTATGGTTTATTAAAAACTCCTGCAATAACTTTATAATAATACAATTATGATCAAAGTCACAATTGATGATATAGAAATAGAAGTAGAAGAAGGAACAACAATCATGAACGCTGCTCGTCAGGTTGGTGGTGACATCGTTCCTCCTGCTATGTGCTATTATAGTTCTTTACCAGGAACTGGAGGTAAATGTCGTACTTGTCTTGTAGAAGTTGCAGCAGGTTCAACAAAAGATCCTCGTCCAATGCCAAAATTAATGGTTTCTTGTTCTACACAAGTTCAAGATGGAATGATTGTTAAAAACAGAACAAGTGAAAAGGTTATCGAAAACCGTGGAGCTGTAGTTGAGTTTTTATTAGCGAATCACCCGTTGGATTGTCCAGTTTGTGATCAAGCTGGAGAATGTGATCTTCAAGATTTAGGTTTTTCTCATGGTAAAGCGGGTACTCGTTATGAAGAGGAACGTAGAACATTTGAACCGATTGATATTGGTGAAAATATCAAGTTACACATGAACAGATGTATCTTGTGTTATAGATGTGTTCATGTTGCAAATCAATTGACTGATCAACGTGTACATGGTGCTTTACATAGAGGAGATCATACAGAAATTTCAACGTATATTGAAAAAGCAGTAGACAACGATTTCTCTGGAAATATGATTGATGTTTGTCCGGTAGGTGCATTAACAGATAGAACAGCGCGTTTTAAAAGTCGTGTTTGGTTCTTGAAACCAATGGATGCTTCTTGCGAGTGCACAAAATGTTCTGGTAAAGCAGTAGTTTGGATGTTTGGTAAACAAATGTACAGAGTTACAACTCGTCAAGATCAGTACGGAGAAGTAGAAGTGGTTGATGGTAAACCAGAATGGTTGTGTAACGAATGTCGTTTTGAGAAAAAAGATTTAGCACAATGGACAATTGAAGGACCTCGTCATATCAATCGTCATTCTGTTGTTTCTCAAGGACATTACGAGAAACCAAATCCTTTGAAAAACGCAACTAAAAATATAGAATAATGGATATAGGATTATTTTGGGAAAAACTAATTTTAGTTGTTATACTATTTGCTGTTTCTTTAGGAATTGCAATGTATTCAACTTATTTAGAGCGTAAAGTTGCTGCTTGGTTTCAAGATCGTATCGGTCCAGATAGAGCAGGTCCTTGGGGACTTCTACAACCTTTAGCAGATGGTGGGAAAATGTTCTTTAAAGAAGATTTTATTCCATTTAATTCTGATAAATGGTTATTTATTTTAGCTCCAGGTATTGCCATGTTTACTTCATTGATTACAGGAGCAGTTATTCCTTGGGGACCAAACGTACAAGCTTTCGGAAGAGATATCGCGTTGCAAGTAGCAGATGTAAACATCGGAATCCTTTTCATTATGGGATTTGTTTCAGTTGGAGTTTATGGAATTATGATAGGAGGTTGGTCTTCAAATAATAAATATTCTTTGTTCGGAGCGATTAGAGCATCATCTCAAATGATTTCATATGAGTTAGCAATGGGAGTTTCTGTAATAACAATTGTATTATTAACAGGAAGTTTAAGTTTAAGAGACATTGTTGATGCACAACACGGAATAAGTTGGTTTGTATTTAAACAACCAGTTGCTTTCTTAATTTTCTTCGTTTGTGCTTTAGCAGAATGTAACAGAGCACCTTTCGATTTAGCAGAATGTGAAAGTGAGTTAATTGGAGGTTACCACACAGAGTATAGCTCAATGAAATTAGGTTTCTTCTTATTTGCTGAATACATTAATATGTTTATTTCTTCAGCAGTAATTGCGGCTTTATTCTTTGGAGGATACAATTTCCCAGGAATGGATGCTTTCTCTGGAAATACATTAGCAATTATCGGAACATTAGTATTTTTTGCTAAAATCGTTTTCTTCATCTTTGTATTTATGTGGATCAGATGGACGTTACCACGTTTCAGATACGATCAATTGATGCATTTAGGTTGGAAAAAAATGATTCCAATTGCGTTGATCAATTTATTGATTACTGCAGTAGTAATTGCCATCTGGGAAGGTTGGTTTACAAAATAATTTAGTGTTAATAGTACCCGAAGTTATTGACTATGCAAAGTTTAACAAATAGAAGTAAAATGGTTTCAAACAAGAAGATGTCTTTTCTTGAGAAACTATATTTACCTGCCATTTTTGGTGGAATGTTGATTACAGCAAGACACTTGTTCAGAAAAAATAATACAACAAAATATCCTGAAGAACAACGTGAATTTGCTCCTGTTTACCGTGGACAACATGTCTTAAAAAGAGATGAACAAGGTAGAGAAAATTGTACAGCTTGTGGTTTGTGCGCAGTGGCTTGTCCTGCTGAAGCAATTACAATGGTAGCAGCTGAACGTAAAAAAGGAGAAGAAAATTTATACAGAGAAGAAAAATATGCAGCGACGTATGAAATCAATATGTTGCGTTGTATTTTCTGTGGATTGTGTGAGGAAGCTTGTCCGAAGGAAGCTATCTTTTTAACGGATAGAATCGTGCCATCTCAATTAGAGAGAGAAGATTTTATCATGGGGAAAGATCGTTTGGTAGAAGATGTAAATCACAGAATTGATATTTCAAAACGTCAATTGACTGGTAAACGTAAAGAAAAATGAATATAGAAACTATCGCATATATTTTGGGAGGCTTGACTATTGGTTCGGCTTTGATGGTGATTTTAAGCACACATCCCGTAAGAAGTATTCTTTACTTAATCTTAACGTTTTTCTTAATTTCAGCGAATTACGTTTTAATGAATGCTCAATTTTTAGCAATTGTTAATATTATCGTTTACGCAGGTGCCATTATGGTATTGTTCTTATTCGTATTGATGATGTTGAACTTAAGTAAAGACAATGAACCAAGATCTTCAATCGCAATGAAAGCAGCGGCTGCAATTGCTGGAGGTTCTTTGTTAACTGTTTTGATTGCCTCATTAAAAAATGCTGTTGTATCAAAAGCGGTTGTAACAGGAAATGATGATCAAGGATTGGTTGAAGTTTTAGGTAGAGAATTATTCTCAACGTATATTTTACCTTTCGAAATTTCATCTGTGTTGTTCATCGCAGCAATCGTTGGAGCAGTAGTATTAGCAAAACGTGAAAAACAAATAATTGATTAATTATGGTATTAGCTTCTATTTTTGAATCATTATCGATTCAGTACTATATAGTACTTTCAACAATACTATTCGTTATTGGAGTAGTGGGTGTGTTGATACGCAAAAATGCAATTATCTTGTTGATGTGTATTGAATTAATGTTAAGTTCTGTGAACTTATTATTAGTTGCTTTCTCTACTTATTTTGGAAAATCAGATGGACAATTATTTGTCTTCTTTATTATGGTGGTTGCAGCAGCGGAAGCGACTGTAGGTTTATCCATTTTAGTATTGCTTTACCGTAATACAAGATCTGTAGATTTAGGGATATTTAATAAACTTAAAGGATAATTAGGATGTCAATTCAACAACTCATACCGTTAATTATAGCGCTTCCTTTAATTGGTGGTTTTATTAATGGTGTTTTAGGAAAAAAATTACCGAAAGTTTTAGTAGGAAGTATTGCAACTCTTGCCGTATTGACTTCTTTCTTTTTGGCAGTAACAGTATTCTTTCAATTAGATGAAGCTGTTAAAATCAACTTATTTACTATTTTGAAATTAGAAGATTTCACATTGAATGCTCGACTTTTAGTTGATAATCTTTCAATTTGGATGGTTTTAATCATTACAGGAGTAGGTTCTTTGATTCATTTATTCTCTATGGGGTATATGAGTCACGATGAAGGTTATTACAAGTTCTTTACTTATTTGAATTTGTTCATCTTTGCGATGTTAATCTTGGTATTAGGATCTAACTACTTTATGCTTTTCTTCGGATGGGAAGGTGTTGGTATTTGTTCTTACTTATTGATTGGTTTCCACTACAGCGATGCTCAAAAAGGATTATTGAACGGTTTAGCTGCTAGAAAAGCATTCATTATGAATAGAATAGGGGATTTAGGTTTGTTAATCGGACTTTTCTTATTATTAGCTCAATTTGGAACATTAGAATACACTGAATTAGCAGACAAAATTTTAATTGATCAAATTCCAGTTTCTACTTGGATGATGTTCGGTATTACAATTTGCTTGTTTATAGGTGCAACTGGTAAAAGTGCTCAAATTCCATTGTTTACTTGGTTGCCTGATGCGATGGCGGGACCAACACCAGTTTCAGCTTTAATTCATGCTGCAACAATGGTAACAGCTGGTATCTTTTTAGTTGTTCGTTCTAATTTCTTGTTCGAACACGTTGGAGCGCAAATGACACAAGACATTATGTTGTATGTTGGTTTAGCGACTTCATTGGTGACTGCTTTCATTGCAATGCGTCAAAACGATATTAAGAAAGTATTAGCTTATTCAACAGTTTCTCAATTAGGATTTATATTTGTTGCATTGGGAATGGGAGCATATACAGCTGCTTTGTTTCACGTTACAACACACGCATTCTTTAAAGCATTGTTATTTTTAGGTTCAGGAAGTGTGATTCACGCAATGTCTGACGAACAAGATATTCGTAAAATGGGTGGTTTGAAAAAATTCATTCCTGTGACTCATTTCACATTCTTGATTGGTACATTGGCAATCTCAGGATTCCCGTTCTTATCAGGTTTCTTTTCTAAAGATGAGATTTTAGCACATGCATTAGCGCACAATCCATTGATTTATGGTTTATTAGCTTTTAGTGCTTTATTGACTGCTATTTATATGTTCCGTATGTATTTCGTTGTGTTTTATGGTGAATTCAGAGGTTCAGAGCATGCAAAAAGTCATTTACATGAAAGTCCATTAAACATGACTTTACCTTTAGCTGTTTTAGCTGTACTATCTGTAATTGGTGGTTTATTAAATGTTCCAAGTTTATTAGGTGGACACCACTGGTTCTCTCATTTATTAGAGCACAATGTTGGTGGATTGAATAAAATTGCTGAAGTAGAGATTTCTAACGGTCAAACAATGATGTTGATGATTTCAGCTTCTGTTTTGACTTTAATTGCACTTTCAGTTTCTTATACGATGTATGTTAGTAAGAAAAAATTACCTGTTGAGGATAATCAACTTTCAGGATGGGCGAAAGTATCAGCTAACAAATTATACATCGATGAAATTTACAATGCTTTATTTGTAAAACCAATCGAATGGATTTCTGAAAAAGGTCACCAAATTATCGAGCTTTTCTTGTTAAATGGAATCGTGACATTTGCTACGAAAACAATTGACAGATCAGGAGAATTGGTTAAAAAATGGCAATCAGGTAAAACAGATTGGTATATTTTATGGATGGTTTTCGGAATCATCGGGTTGGTTATTTATTATCTTGTAAAAATATAACGTTTTGGAACTAT
>CANCEQ010000110.1 GCA_947375085.1 Flavobacteriales bacterium | reverse complement strand
CTTCCTAAACCTGTTCCTAGCGTAATTTCAACGAAATTTTTAAGGTCTTTTCCATTTCCAAAAAGCATTTCTCCTTCAGCCGCTGCATTGGCATCGTTTGTTAAAATAGCAGGTGTATTGAATTTGTCTTGAAATAATTTAGCCAATGGAATAATTCCTTTCCATTTAAGGTTCGGAGCATATTCGATATTTCCGGTGAAATGATTCCCATTTGGAGCCCCAACACTTATTCCTATTATTGATTCGATTGAATGGTGTTTTACTAAATCCGAATGAATAGCAGTTACTAAATCTTCAGGTAAAGGAAAATCGGTTGTGAGAACACTCGTTTCGTAAATTACCTTTCCTGTTTGGTCAACCAATCCATAAGCTGTATTTGTTCCGCCAATATCAATTCCAAGAGCGTATTTCGTTGTCATTTAGTTTGTTATAGTATTTATATTCCATTCATTGTAAAATTGTTTTAGAAAGTCCTCCATATATAGGTGACGTTCATTTCCAATTTCGATTGCCGTTTTAGTATGTAGACGGTCTTTTAAAAGTAATAATTTTTCGTAAAAGTGATTGATAGTGTGACTTTTAGAACTTGCATATTCTTCAAATGAAGTGTGTAAAGTAGGAGTGGAGATAGGTTCATAAATTGGTCTATTTCGATTGCCTCCAAAAGCAAAAGCTCTAGCAATTCCAATTGCTCCAATGGCATCTAAACGATCTGCGTCTTGAACTATTTGAGCTTCCAAGGATGTCACATTATCTTGTACATTTGCTCCTTTGAATGAAACAGAATCTACAATTTGTTTGACTTGACTAGCAGTAGTTTCATCACAACCATTTTTGATTAACAATTGATAAGCAATTTTACCACCTTCGTTTAATTTTCCACCATTAAATTTATGGTCTGAAATATCGTGTAAAAGAGCGGCTAATTCAACAACTGAACGATTTCCTCCTTCTTTCGATTGAAGAAAGCAAGCTGTATTATAAACGCGTTCAATGTGATGCCAATCGTGTCCTGTAACTTCTTCTTCAAAATCAGATTGAACAAGTGTTTTTATGGTGTTTATTAAAATTGCATAGTTCATTTTTACTTCAATAAATCAAACATTCAACATTAATAATTCAACATTATTGAATTCTGTATTTCGATTCAAACTTGGCTTTTTGTTCCAATTTCAATGCTTCTAAATTTTCAGGAAGTTCACGTTTCCATCTTTTATGCGACCAAATCCAAAATTGTGGATTTTTAATAATTTCATTTTCAATAAGATGAGTATGTTTTTCAGTGATTTCTCCCCATTGTAAATCTCTTGGATTCTCTGTAACTAATTCTAATACCATTTTGTAATGACCTCTTTTTACTTTTATCATTTTAAAGAAAACAACAGCAAAATCATATTGATTAGCAATTTGTTCTGTACCAAATACAACAGCTGTTTTTTGGTGTAAAAATTCCATCCAATAACTTTTTTTAGAATCGAACGGAGATTGATCGCCTAAAATTAAAATAGCAATTGGTTCTTTGGTTTCTTTTTGAATGGATTCGTTAAGGTTGTGGGCATTGATGACTTTCATTCCAAATCGAGAACGACGTTCATTGATTTTTTTATCCCAAAATTTACTAGTCAAAGGCATTCCAATTCCCATTGCTTGGTGTTGAAATAAATTGTTTTGAGCAGTAATCAACCATTCCCAGTTATTGTAATGACCAGAAACAAGTAAAACACTTTTGTTTTTAGCATACAATTCATTCATTAATTCGCTATTCTCGACAACTAATCGTTTGGAAAGTTCTCTTTTTGAAACACTTAAGTTTTTAATTCCTTCTGCTAGAATGTCCGTAAAATGATGATAGAATTGACGTTCGATTTTTAAAATTTCTGCTTCCGATTTATCTGGAAAAGAATTTATTAAATTTTTACGAACGACTTTTCTTCTATAAGGAATAAAAGCGATTAAAATGAGAAATAGGAAATCTGTCAGTAAATACAATACCCAAAGTGGTAAATACGACAACGGTATAACGAATAAATAATATGCGATTTTTGCTAACATCTTTATTTTGAATATTTAGAACCCCATAATTTTTGAATTAACTCTGTCACTTCTTGTTCTTTTCTGCTACTGCCAGCTTCAAAAAAGTTCACATTGCTAATTTCTTCAGGCATAAATTCTTGAAAAGCAAAGTTTCCAGGGTGACTATGAGAATATTGATACCCCTTACCATAACCTAATTCTTTCATTAGTTTGGTAGGAGCATTCCTCAAAGACAGAGGAACACCAAGATTCCCCGAACGTCGAACTTCTTCTTGTGCTTTATTAATGGCCATATAAGAGGCGTTACCTTTAGGTGAAGTAGCAAGATATAACGTGCACTGCGCCAGTATTAAACGTGATTCAGGCCAACCGATAACTTCAACTGCTTGAAAGCAATTTGTTGCCATTAAAAGCGCATTCGGATTTGCTAATCCAATGTCTTCAGATGCAAGTATAATTAATCTTCTAGCTATGAATTTTGCATCTTCACCACCTTCAACCATTCGAGCTAACCAGTAAATTGCTGCATTCGGATCACTTCCTCGAATAGATTTAATAAATGCGGAAATAATATCGTAATGTTGCTCACCGTCTTTATCATACATTGCAAGACTTTGTTGAGCTGAAGCCATCACAATTTCATCAGTTATCTCAATTTCAACCTGATTTTGAAATGTACCAATGATAATTTCGAAAACGTTTAATAATTTACGAGCATCTCCTCCAGAAATCGCTAACAAAGCATTCGTTTCAGTTAGTGTAATCTTTTTATTTTTAAGGAGTTGATCTTCTTTAATCGAACGGTCAAGAAGTGCTAATAAATCTTCTTTTGTATGGTTTTCTAAAGTATAGACTTGACATCTTGAAAGCAATGCGGAAATCACTTCAAATGATGGATTTTCAGTTGTCGCTCCAATCAGTGTAATAGTTCCTTTTTCTACCGCTCCTAATAATG
Organism: Flavobacteriales bacterium; assembly: GCA_947375085.1. Next base: position 7,016 of record CANCEQ010000110.1, on the reverse strand, counting down.
AATCTTGTTGTGCCTTTGAGAAACGATGAATTTCATCAATGAATAAAATCGCTCCTTTTTGTTGAAACATTCCACCATTTTCGACTTTTTGAATGACATCTCTCACATCTTTTACACCAGATGAAATAGCTGAAAGAGTATGAACAGGTCTATTTAAATGATCAGCAATCAATTGCGCTAATGTTGTTTTTCCAACACCTGGAGGTCCCCATAAAATCATTGAGGGAATTAAACCAGCATTTAAAGCACGTCGAAGCGATGCACCTTCTTTTAAAAGATGTTGCTGTCCGATATACGAGTCAAGCGTTTTCGGACGCATACGTTCAGCTAATGGAGCAAGAATAGACATAATTAATGAGGGCGTTTGTGTTTCCAACGTTTGTGAGACCATAACCAAAACTCAGGATGCTCGGAAATCACCATTTCTAAGTATTCTGTATGTTTATCTAAGATATAACCGTCATCTACTTTGTTTGGTTCGTCTGTAATTGGGTAGAAGGTAACTTCGTAAAAACCACGTTTCACTTTTCGAATACATCCAAACAATACTGATTGATCATATTTAGCAGCAATTCGTTCTGTTCCTCTCATCCAACCCGTGTCTTGGTTTAGAAAAGTATTCCAATAGGCTTTTTTAGGATCAGAAGGAGATTGGTCGTTGACCATAATTGACATCGTAGGCTCTGAATTTTGTTGTTCAGAAAAATACCTTGGAATTTCTCGCATACTCACCATTTTCATTCCAAAACGTTGACGAGATTTCTTAATGACACGGTCGAAAAATCTATTTTTTAGTGGATGATAAGCTGCTAATGTTTTGTGCTTCATTTGTTGTTGAAGTCCAACGGCATAGTATTCCCAATTATTATAATGTCCGCAAAGTATCATCAAGCTTTTCCCTTTCTCATAATATGAATTTGGAAGTTCCGGATTTACGATTGAGCAACGTCTCATTATTTCACTTTCAGAAATAGTGAATGATTTCGCACTTTCAACTAAAAAATCCGTAAAATGGCGATAAAACTTTTTTTCAATCGATTTAAGTTCTGCCTCTGAAAGGTTTGGAAAAGAATTTTTAAGGTTGTTTTTAACGACCTCTTTTCTGTAACCGATTATGTAATAACAAATTATGTAAAGAAAATCTGAAAACCAATAAAGCACACGAAAAGGCAAGTACGAAACCGGTAAAGCAAGTCCATAATATAAGATGCGACTAAATAATTTCGTCATTTTTTCAGAATTAATTCAAAATTAATCTTTTTGAGATTAAATCAAAACAAAAGGGATTTTAAATGATAATTGATAATTATTAATTTGTTAATTTTCAATTGTTATTTGGGTCCAAAGGAAATGTAGCGATTATTTTATATTTCCCTCCAAGATCACGAAGGTAACGTTTCCAAGTTTGCTTCGCTTGCGACTCAAAAAGGATATTTTCAGCATTGTTATCTGATACAATCCACGTATTGTTTTTGATTTCACTTTCTAGTTGATCAGCCGCCCATCCAGAATATCCTATGAAAAATCGAACTTCATTCATTATTGCGTTATCTTCTTTAATTAAAGCAGTTAACTCTTGAAAATCGCCACCAATGTAAATTCCGTTTTCAACTAAAGCGCTATTTTGAATCTTGTCCCCAAGTTTATGTAGAAAGTATAGACTATTGATTTCCATCGGTCCACCTAGACTAATTTTAGTTTCAATATCTGGAAATGTTTCGTCTAAATCACTTAGTTTTATATTAATGAAGTTGTTAATTACAAATCCAAAACTTCCTTCATTGTTGTGTTCACATAAATAGATAATCGCTCTTCTGAAATAATCTTCATCTAAAAAAGGTTCGGCAATAAGAAGTTTTCCTTTCTCTAAAGCTTCAGAATTTGAAAATGTAATATCGATCAATGGAATAGTTTTTTATGGAACGTAATTATCTGTTAATTAAAGAATAAGGGAGGTTTTCTTAAATCTAATTTAGCATCCTTGAACATATTTGAAGTGGAGCGTAAACTAAATAAGAAACTTTGATTTCCTCCAATTGGAATCCAGTTGAATGCCAAGTACCAACAGTGCATATCTCTTGTTAATGTTAGTGTTGTGTAAGTTACTTTTACCGTTTTAACATCGAAGTTGACTGAACCAACAATTTTCCAACGCTTCGTAAAAGAAAGATCTCCATTTGTTTGAATGGTTTGAACAGATTTAAAGTTTACGTCGCTAATTGAAGTTTTACTTGTATTCGCAGTGATAGAATAAACGTGCGATACATTTAATTTCCAAGGAATATCAAAGCTGATAATTTGTTCAGGATGAAGATTGAAATATTGGTAATCAGCATTCCAATTGGCACCATTTTTTAACATTATATCATCAATTGTATTTTGACTTTGTTTGGAAGTAAAAGTATAGGTTGTTGTTAAACTTGTTGAAGTTAATCTTCCAATTTTTCCATTTGAGTTTAAAGAAATTTTATTAATTGCTCTTCCTGTAGAAGGATTCCAGTCATAAGGACTCAATGTCGATGAACCAACAAAATTGATTGATTTGGCAGGGCTTATACGAAGACCTAAACTCATATCTGATAGTTTCATTGTATCTTTAATTAAATCGTATTGTCCGTTTAATGAAAGTGCGTCGATTAATCGAGTTTTTTTAAATCCAGTTATCGTATCTTTTTCTGATTTACGTTTCAGCTCAAATGTATTATTGAAACCGAATGAAATTATAGCTTGATTAGAAGTTGAAGATACTGAATACATACTATTTGCAAACGGAGAATATTTGATTCGTGTTAAATTTACTGATCCTGTATCAACATAACTATTTGAATTTAAATTGGGGATATACCTAAATGAAAATGAAGGAGTTAAAATATGACGAAGTAATGGCTGACTTTTTTTACCGACGAAACGATAATATGCATAAACAACTGTGGTTAACGAAGCGTTAAATGATAAGTCGTTGGAAGTTCCATATTTTTGGATCAATGCACTTTCAATTTTTTTAGTTGTTGAATTATAGGTTTGATTCAACTGTTGAAAGTTAATTCGATTGGTATAAACAATGGATGGATTGAATTTCCAAGTGTTCTTGAAAAATCCAACAGTAGATTGTAAAGTTGCACTTTGATAAATACCATTTAAAAACTGATTTTGAATGTCTTTGTATTTGTTATGAGTTAACAAAGAATCTTGAAAAGTAGATCTATTTTGTGATTCTAAATTATAAGAAATTGCGATTCTAGCAAAAAACTGTTTCCATTCGGAACTTCCTTTAATGCTGTTTTTAAATGGGGAAAAACGGGTTACATTTAAATTAAAAACGGGACTTGCCAAAGAGATTGTTTTAGCAGAAGTGTTTTGTTTCAACGAAATCTTTAAACCAAGTGTAACTGGTTTTCCTGGAAAAAATCGTTGAAGGTTAATATCTGAATTTAATTGATTATTAAAGTATTGTGTATTGATTGGATCTAAATTATTTTTCGTCTTATTATCAGACATAAAATTGACATTCGAAGAAAAATTCCAAAAAGGATTCGATTTTAAATCTTTTTGATGTGTCCAAATAACTGAAAATTTATCACTACTCGATTTACTTGGGAATCCAGCTTTTAATTCTTGATAAGAAAGTGTAAAACTACCTTTACGTTTGTATTGAGTGAAATAATCAGTAGTGTTTTTTAGCCCCCAACTCCCTCTACTAAAAAGAGTTGCATAAGCACTTGTGTGAACAGTAGGACTAATTGGGAAGAAATAACCTAAGTCTCTAACTCCAAAACCAGCAGCTGAAATGGGTACAATTTGAGGGAATAAAAGTCCGTGAGTTCTCGTTTTAGATTGAGGAATAATACTAAAAGGCAATCCAAATGGAGTAGGTATACCTTTAATCCATAAATTCATTGGACCAGTTACAATTTTCTTTTCAGGAATCATAACCGCTCTAGAAAGCTGAAAATGATAATGAGGATCTTCTATGAATTCACACGTAGAAAATCTCCCTTGTTTAAAATGAATATCACCATTTTTTTGACGTTTAGCAACACCCATATAAAGGTAAATTTCATCTTGTTTTATTTTCACCTCTTCAATATACCCTTTTTGAGAATTGAAATTGTATCGAATTTTAGCAGCGTCAATCGCTTCAGCGCCATTTTTAAATTTTGGACTTTCTATTTTATTGCTATCCTTATCATAAATGTAGGATGCTAAAACTTCATTCTTTTTAAGATCAACAACGATATATCCCGCTTTCATATCTGTGTCTAGATATTGAAGATATGCTTCGCCATATAAATGAATCTTATTCGTTTTTAAATCAATATAAATGGAATCCCTTGCGCCATAGACTGCTGATTCTTCAAATGAAGTATCGTTAACATAAATGGTATCTTTTTTGATTGTGTCTTGAGAGAACGCAAAATTTCCTAAGAACATTATTAACAATGAACTTAAGAAAACTAAGTGTATAGAACGATTATTAATCAATTATTAGAACTAAATTTGCAGTCGTCAATTTTGAAATCAAAGTACAAAACTAAAAAATTACCTTGTTAATGAAGGATAAAAGAACAAAATATAACAGAAACTATGCCATTTTTTTGGTTATAGGCTTGTGCTTTAACAGTTTTATTTTTTCTCAAACATCTGAATTAGCTCGACCGTCTATTAAAACAGTAGTTATAGATGCCGGACACGGAGGGAAAGATCCTGGTTGTCATGGTAGTTCTGCACATGAAAAAAACGTGTGTTTGTCAATGGCTTTAAAGCTAGGAGCGATGATTAGAAAAAATTATCCTCAAATTAAAGTCATTTTCACACGAGACACAGATGTTTTTGTAGAGTTGGATGAACGAGCAAAAATTGCGAATAGAAACAAAGCCGATTTATTTATTTGTATACACGCTAACTCAGCAGGAGAAGCTGTTTTTGGTGTGGAAACTTATGTGTTAGGATTACATAAAACGGAGGCACAACAATTAATTGCAGAAAGAGAAAATGCGACTATTTATCTAGAAGAAGATAAAGGAGCTAAATACAAAGATTTCGATTTATCTCCCGACGCAATTATTGCTCGTCAAATACAATTATCCGTATTCTTAGATCAGTCGATAAGTTTAGCTTCTAAAGTACAAGAAGAAGTGAAAAAGTTAGGAAGATCGGATAGAGGTGTTAAGCAAGCGGGATTTTTGGTGTTATACAAAACAACAATGCCAAGTATCTTAATTGAAACTGGATTTTTAACCAATCCAAGTGAGGAACGCTTTTTAAATGATACAATTAATCAGCTTAAAATGTCGACTGCAATGTTTGAGGCATTTGAGTCGTATAGAAATGAATTAGAGGGGATTGCGCAACCAACAGTAAAAGAAAAACAAAAAGAAGCGGAAGAAATTAAAGAGGTTAAATCGAATCCTTTTGTAAAGGAAGAAACAACGACTACTGTTAAAACGGAAGTTAAACCTAAACCAAAGGTTGAAACGGTTGTACAACCAAAACCGAAGGTAGAAGAGAAAAAGGTGGAAGAACCTAAAAAAACAGTTGCACCAGCCGTTGAAGTGAAACAAGTTGAAGTGAAGAAAACAAACTCTCAAACTGAAACTTTACAAAAAAATAATATCGAAAAAGATAAAGTGATTTTCAGAGTACAAATAGAAACTTCTGATAAAAAAATAAGTTTAACTGATGCACGATTTAAAGGTGTTCAAGTTTTTGAATATCAACAAGATAAATTATATAAATACGCCGCTGGAAATTTTGAGAGTGATATAAAAGCTGCTAGAAATTATAAAAATGAGTTAACAAAATTAGGTTTTAACAGTCCTTTTATTGTTGCATTTTTTAATGGTGAGCGTATTAATCTAGAAAAAGCTATTAAATTAGCAGAAAAATAAAGTTTTGAAAATATCTAAAGAAATAAAGACAGCCTTTATTGCACTATCAGCAATCGCTTTGTTAGTTGCAGGGGTTAATTTCCTTAAAGGAAATAGTTTTTTTGGTGGAGATGATGCGTATTATGCATATTTCCCTAATTCTGGGGGGATTGCACCTGCAAGTTCCGTGGTTTTAAATGGGGTAGGAATAGGGAAAGTATTAGAGGTGGAAAATACGATGAGTTCAGATCCTAATAAACAAGTTCGTATCAAATTTAATTTACAAAACGATAAAATAAAAATTCCAAAAGGTTCTTCAATTGAAGTGGGACCATTGGATTTATTCAGCAAAGGATTGGTTCTGACTTTTAATTCTAACATATCAAATGGTTATTATAAACCAGGAGATTCTATGATGGGTTCTGTTGCAATTGACATGTTCTCCCAAGTAAAAGCATATGCAGATCCTGTAACGGCTCGTTTGCAAGGGATGATGGAAAAAGTGGATAAATTAGTAGCTTCTTTTTCTTCATTTTGGGACACAACAGCAACTACTGAATTGGAAGGAAGTTTAACGGAATTACAAGTTGCTATTTCTAGAATTGCAAGTGTTGCAGGTCAAGTAGATGGATTATTGACAACTGAAAAAGATAAGTTTAGCGCTATACTTTCAAATGTTGAAAGCATGTCGTACAATTTGAAAAAGAGTAACGACGAAATTGCTACTATCATTGGTAATTCTAAGAAAATTACAGATGATTTAGTTACTGCTGATTTTAAACAAGTTATAGGTGATGCTCATTCAGTAATTAAACGTTTGAATGGAGTTATGGAAACGGTTGATAAAGGTCAAGGTACACTTGGTAAATTAGTGAAAGATGAAGTGCTTTATAATGAGTTAATTAAGTCAAATAAAGATTTACAAAATTTAATTATTGACCTTGAAACTCATCCAGAACGATACGTAAATATTTCATTGATAGGGCGTAAATCAAAAGGATTACATCTTACTGTCGATGATGAAAATAAATTACATCAAATTTTAGATTCTACTTCAAACATAAATAACACAAAATAAAATGATTTCTACTGTAGTTTTTATTCTTTTATCCCTTGTCGGATTTGGTTTTTTCACTTGGAATGTTCAAA
>CANCEQ010000109.1 GCA_947375085.1 Flavobacteriales bacterium | reverse complement strand
AATATTTTTATTAATTAGACTTTGAAGTTTATCAGATGAGATATAATTTTTTTCTCCTTTTTCTGAAGTGTAACCATGCTCTTTAATTATATCAATTTTTGTTTGACTAAAAATGAAATTATTTAAAAAGAAAAGAAAATATAGAAAGTATTTCATAATTGTAAAAGTAAGATTTTAAACTGTTTAACCTTCTTGATTTTATTATTAATTAAATACCCATAAATCCCACCTTTTTACCCATAAAATCCATGATGAATATTGCAGAACAAAATTATTAAACATTTAAACATGGAAACACATTTATCATTTGACCTTTTACCCAAAGCGGTAAATCAATTATCACAAAGACTCGAAAATATCGAACGTCTTTTAACTCAAAATATCGAACAAAAAGTTTCAGATCCAATTGATAAACTTTTAACGATAAAACAAGCTTCTGAATTATTGAGTTTGACAATCCCAACTATTTACAGCAAAGTAAGTAAAGGAGAATTGCCAGTAATGAAAAGATCTAAACGTCTTTATTTTTCGACAATGGATCTTATGACTTATTTACGACAAGGAAGTAAACTTTCAAATATGGATATTCAAAAACTTGCTCTTGAATACACAAGTAAGAAAGGAGGTAAAAATGGATAATTCGAAAACAAAGAAGTTAATAATAAACGATGAAAATAAAGAATCGTTATTTATGCCTGAAACATTTAAAGAACATTTACAGGCTTTAATTCATGAAAATGAGACTTCCATTCCTCATTCAGAAATTCTAAACGAGTTATTAGATCAGATTGAAAGAATTGATTTTGAAAGTTTGGCATTTCCAAATATTGAAACTATAAGAAAATCATTTAACGAATTACAACAAAAATTATACACTGTTGAACAAGAAGAAAGAGAAGAAATTAGACAAAAAATAAAAATACTGATTAAAGATTTATCACTTTGTAAGCTTAATAATAAACATTACATAGTATTATCTATTGAAAATGTACTTTCTGTTGCAATGAAAAACAAATGGAATTTATGTAAAAATATGGATTATGTATATTTATATAATGGAACATATTGGTCAAGTATTGAAAAAGAAGCTGTTCAAAGATTTTTAGGAGAAGCATCTCAAAAACAAGGCGTTGAAAAAATATCTTCTAAATTTTACCAGTTTAAAGAAAAGCTGTTTTCACAGTTTATCTGTGAGGCGTATTTACCTCATCCAAAACCCAATAAAAATTTAGTTTTAATAAATTTATTAAATGGCACTTTTGAAATAAATGGAAAGGAAACAAAATTAAGACCATTTTCTAGTAAAGATTTTCTAACCTATCAATTACCTTTTAACTATGATCCAATTGCGAAAGCACCTATTTTTCAAAAATATCTAGATACTGTAATTCCTGAAATTGAAAAACAAAAAGTATTAGCAGAATATTTAGGTTCAATTTTTATTAAACATGGGAGTAAATTACTGAAAGAAGAAAAAGCTTTGATTCTATATGGAACTGGAGCAAATGGTAAATCAGTATTTTTTGAGATTGTCAACGCTTTATTAGGGTCACAAAATATCAGTTATCATTCTTTACAAGATTTAACAAATGAAAATGGCTATCATAGAGCAATGATTGGAAATAAATTACTCAACTATGCAAGTGAGATTAATGGAAAATTAGAAGCTTCTATTTTTAAACAAATGGTATCTGGAGAACCTATTTCAGCAAGATTACCTTATGGACAACCAATGGAATTGCATCAGTATGCTAAATTGATTTTTAACTGTAATGAGTTACCAAAAGATGTTGAACAAACTAATGCTTTTTTTAGACGGTTTTTAATATTGACTTTTGAGATAACTATTGCAGAACATGAACAGGATAAACAACTTCACACAAAAATCATTGATAATGAATTGGCTGGTGTTTTTAATTGGGTTTTAGAAGGTTTAAACCGATTAATAATTCAAGGAAGGTTTACAACATGTGAATCAAGTGTTAAAGCTGTTGAAGTATATAAAACTCAATCGGATAGTGTTAAGTTATTTATTCAAGACAATAATTACACAAAATCAACTACATGTTCTATTTTATTGAAGGAACTCTATAAAAATTACCGTGATTTTTGTTTAGAAGATGGATTCAAACCCGTAAATAAACAAAATTTCAATAAACGTATTCAAAGTGAAGGAGTAATTATTGAACGAAGTAATAGGGGATATGAGGTTTATTTAGTTCAAGACAATATTAAATTTTAAGGTTATTTTTTTAATTCACACTTTTCACACTTTTCACACTTTTCATTATGGAAAATCAATTTATATTTCAACTCCTTAAAGGGAGCTCAAAAACTATGTGCCCAAATTGTAACAAAAAAACGTTTGTGCAATATGAAAACACTATTACAAATGAATTATTACCTGAATTATTTGGTCGTTGTGATAGAGAGGTTAATTGTGCCTATCACTTAAATCCTTATAAAGAAAATTACAATCAAGGATTAGAAATTGTAACCTCTAAAAAAGTCTATAAAAAACAACAAATTAAAATCTATATTCCATTAGAAATTTTGTTAAAATTAAGAGAAAACGGAAGGTTAATACAAAATGTTTTCTTACAGAATTTAATCAATAAAGTGCCATTCCCTTTTGATATTAATGACATTGAAGAAGTTAATCAATTATATTCTTTAGGTACAATAATTAAGGGAGAATATTCAGGAGCAATTACATTTCCTTTTATTGATTTTAAAAGACGAGTTCATGCTATTCAGGTTAAAAAATTTGATGAAAATAATAATACGATCAACACAAATTTTATTCATAAAGTAATAGCAAGAGAATTTTTTAAAAATAATATGACTCTACCTACTTGGATTGATCAATACGACAAAAATGAAAAGAAAGTAAGTTGTTTATTTGGAGAGCATTTAATTGATAAATATCCTGAAAATCCTATTGTACTTGTTGAGGCTCCAAAAACTGCAATATATGGTACACTTTATTTTGGGTTTCCAAAGTATAGAAAAAATCTATTATGGTTAGCTGTTTACAATTTAAGTAGCTTAAATTATGAAAAATGTAAGATATTAGAAGGTAGAAATATCTATTTATTCCCTGATTTATCGAAGGATGGTTCGGCTTTTGAATTATGGCATAATAAAGCGAAAGAATTACAATCAAAAATTAAAGGAACTCGATTCATTGTTTCGGATTTATTAGAAAAAAACGCGACTGAAATAGATCGATTAAATGGAAATGATTTAGCTGATTTTTTAATCAAACAAGACTGGAGAAAATTCAGAAACCCTAGAGTGTAAATAGTGAAAAAAGTGAAGCTGAAAACAACATTTATATTTTAATAAATTAATTAAATAATCTTTTTTAAAATGGATGGTAGAAGAAAAAATGGTGCTGTAAAAGGTGTGTCAAGACAACAAGGAAGAAAACCTAAAGCAAAAGAATTAGAAATAATACAAGCTTTAACCCCTTTAGATAAAATCGCGTTTGAATCGCTTAAAAAAGGTGTTGAAAATGGTGAATATAATTTCGTAAAATTATATTTTGAATATCGATTTGGAAAGCCAAAGCAATTAATTGAAATTGAAGAAACTAAAGTTCAACCCAAACAAGTATTCAAAATTGGAGATCAGATAATTGAATTTTAATTAATTGTAACTGGTGATTATTCCGTCCTCTCCAAAATAAAAGTATGAAATTTCATAATTATCCCAACATGCTTGATATTGATTTCCGTGCCCATAATTGGAAGTATTAACTTTGTCAGGTAGACCTCTTAATTCTTTTACCATATCAAACTCCATACCGATCCAAATTTCTCCATTTGCAATACTTTCACAGTCTTCTTTAGACCAACTCGGATGTCTTTTGGATATTTTACCAGCTTTACTTGAATTCCATCGTTTTTCTTCTTCTAAACGTAATTTATCCTCGATAATTCTAATGCTATCTTTTTTATCCCATTCTTTTAAATACATTGGTCTTAACTCTTTTAATAATACTATGAATTCATCATTAAGCTTTTTGTCTTTGAAATATGTACCTTTTTCTAAAGAATTTAATTCTTCTCTACTCATTTGAGCAATGTAACTTGTGGCATGAATAACATCTTTTGCAAGTAATTTATTCTTTGCTATTGTTGATTCTTTCAACTTTTCATCTTTATTATTGCTTATGATTACTTGAGAGATAATGAACATTACTATTATTGTGATAACTCTTACTATACGTTTAATATTAATTTTATTAGCTATTAAATTAAAAGTATATGGGATAAATAAACCACCTATAAATACGTTCAATAATGAGACTACAAATCCATTTTCAGTAAAGTTAAAAACACTCACCAAAATGAAGATTATTCCAATAAAATATTGAAAAAATACTTTCATCTTTTTTATATTTTGATTTAAAGATTCATTCATTTTTTGATTGTTTATATTCAAATTTTGAGGTTGTTTTTTTTGACTTCCAGCTTTAAACTGATTCCCACAATTTAAACATGTCAAAATAATTTTATTGCTACCTAATGTTCCAGCTAGTAAACCAATTCCACCTGTTAAAATTGCTCCACCAACTGCTTTAGTTCCACTAAATCCTTTTTTATTAGCGCTTAATTGTGTCGATTGACATTTTGGACATTTAATAAGTTCTTCCATAATAACAAAGTATAGATTTATATATCTACATCAAAAATATAAATAAATCTGATTATTGTATGTGGACAAAACAGAAAAGGAAAAATATTTAAAGTCATTCGGTAAACATCTTACTCAATTGAGGTTAAGTAAAAATCTTTCTCAAGCTCAACTTTCTTATGAAGTTGAGTTGGATGTAATGACTATAAGTCGGATTGAAAGAGGCTTATTGAATATTAGTATTGTAAATTCATATAAGATTTCAAAAGCTTTAGGTGTTGAACAAAAGGAATTGTTTGAATTTTATATAAATATTTAAAATTAACAACTTTCGAATATATTTTTTATTACCTTACGGTTCAGTCTTTTCTTTTTTACAGCAAATTAATTATGAATATTCAAAAAAATATTTTTAAAGTCTTGCGATAAAAAATTTAATATCTATATTGCAATAAAAAAGTTGTGGAAACAGAAGAAAAAAAACCAAGTATCAAGATTCATTACGAAAAAAATTCGCAATTTAGAACTGTTTATGTTGATGGTGCAATTGGCGGTATAACTCCGACTAATTCTGTAAACCTTAATTTTTATTCTACTAGACATCCAATTCCTAAATATGTTGAATATGAATTAAATGAAGACGGAACCTTAAACAAAGAAGGTCTTCCAAGTTCAGATTCCAAGTCTGGAATAATTAGAGAAATGGAATTTGGAATATATTTAAATCATGAAAGTGCAATAGATTTGTTTGAATTTTTGAAGCTTACACTTAATAAATAAATAATATGTATACCGTTACAACTGATAATACTAGAATAATACAAAGTTCCACACAAAATCATTGGAGTGGGATTATTGATAAAGTTTCTGTTGTTTATGATTATTTATTTGGTAGTGATGATTCTATTATTGAAAAAAATAAGTATGTGATATTGTTTGTTCAACATACAGTTCAAAATGGTGATTTTAAAACGATAAATAGATTTTTAAGCGACAGTTCAATTTCAGAATTAGATATCTCTATTTTATATAGTATTTCAATTATTATCAATCAATTTAATGAACTTGATTTTCAATTGGTTAGATTAAAAAAATTAATTGAAAGTAAAGTTTAATGAAATTATTAAAAAAGCTTGAATTTAATTCTGACGAACATGAAATTGCAATTTGTGGTTATCAAGTAAAAGATATATCATATCATGTTGGAATATTTTGGAGAGCTCATGGAAAGAAAAAAGTTATTCATTTTATAAGTGGGGATAAAATTCCAATCGAAGATTTTGAATTAAAATTTGATAATTATTACTTTAATCCGATTAATGATTTTCCATCTTGGAAACTCAATTCTTTCATTTCATTTGCAGAACTTGCATCTAAAAATAAATTAAATTGCTTTACTTTCGATCGTGAAATAGGTTGTTATAATGGAGGTGGTTTTGACTTCAACACAGCTAATTTTAATTCTAAACGCATTGTAGATAGGTATATTAATTGTGGTGTTTTTGTTTTAGCTTTTTTAAAAACTTTTGAATTTGAATTGATTGAACATTCTACATGGCCTAAACAAAACGATTACTTAATACTTAAGAATTGGCTTTCAACTAAAAATATACCTAAAAATGAATGGAATGACTTTGTTAATCAAGCAAAAGAATTGAGAGGAATACATGTTCTAGTTGCTCCAGCCTCAAAAGTTCTTCCAGCTACATATGAAACGGTTAATTGTTTAATTGAAAAATTACTACCATAAAATAACATTTTTCAATTGTTTTTTAAATAAGTTTTAAAAGGTTATTTAAAATAGTAAGACTAGAATTATTTTACACTTAAAATTACCGTTATTTGTACGTTTAAATTATAACTATCTAATAATCAATTGAAGTTACTTTTTGTATTGGGAAATAATTATTGGTTTTTAAAAATATAAATAGTTTGAAAATAGAATACTATAAAATAATTCATACTATTTTAAATCAGTTATCTCCACAGAAGCACTTCCTGATTTATCAAAGATAATATTCTTACAAATTTTCTTTTGTGGAGAACCTAATTCAATAGGGTACATCTTTTTTTCTGATAATTCATTGAAATGAAAATTCCATTCTGCATACAATTTATTCTTACGTATTAACTTTACTTTTAAGTCGTTAACAGAATTGAAATTATAGTCAAAGGAATTATGTATTTCAGAAAATTTTATTTGTTTTCCATTTCTATACACTTTTAGTTTATCATCTTGATTAAAATTATTACCAAATAATTGAACTACTCTGCCAGATGTTGAGATTTGTTTATTGACATCAACATAAAACCAAGGTATTCCTAATAGACCTTCTTTTAAATCAATTTCAACTTTGTTTCCAATATTGGTAGATTCATAATCCGAAAGAGAAACGGATATTTCTTCATTGTCATAATGATGTCCCCAAGGATTAACTTTTAAATAATAAGTATCACCACTTTTGCTACTCGTTCTTGTTCTTTTATCAATTACTGTTACTTCATATTTTTTAGGATTTGAATTATCAAAAATACAATTAACCCCATAGGTTGCTCCATAACTATAAATCAAAATATTAAGGATCATACGAAAATAGATACTTCGTTTAAACTTTTCATTTGTTGAAAATTGATGTGTTGCATAAAGTAAAATTAACATTAAACAAGCAGCCACACCACCAGTAATAGCTAAACTATAAATGCTTTCAAATTCATATTTAAAAATCACTTTAAGTAATATTACCCAAGCTATAACATCTATAAAATCTGCAATTTCATATTCATAACTGCCATCATCATTTTTTGTGATTTTAACTAAACTAGCTATACTCGGTCGGTTATTTAATCCATTTAAGATCAATCCAACAATAGGTAAAATCAATAGAATGGTAAATACTATTTTGTATGGATAGGGATAAAAAATAAACCAAGCAGCCATTGCAATTGAGAGATATTCTAACCAAGCTAATTTATGAGATTTATTATCCCCAGATTCAGTTTTATTTGAAACTTCTATTTTATAAGAAAAGCTTATTTTTTTCCTCAATCTGTCAAATAAACTTAGCCGTATTTCTTCTTTACTGATTTTATCAGTATACTCTAATATTTCAGAGGCAAGTGTTCGGACTTTCCAATTTGAATCGCTTAGTTTTTCTTTTATTAGCGAAATCAATTTATTTTCAGAATCATTTGGAAATTCTCTTGAACTCATTAACCAAAGGGCATGATGCCTATATAGGACTAATTCGTTCGTTAAATCTTTCGCTAATAAATTAAAAATAGTAGATAAGAATTCTTGATTATTTTCTTCTGGTTCAATATCCTCTAAACAAGTTGTGTAATCATATATATCTTCATCTAACTTGTATTCAGTTTTTTTTGCTTGTTTATAAATACGTGTATATTCTTCGGTCAGAAAAGTCCCCCATTTCGACCATTCAATTGAAAGAGCTTGATAAATAGGGCTTAAAGGACAAAATTCAGTTGGTTCTATTGTAGAACAGTATTTTTTAAATTCATTTTCATTGGAATTGGCGTAATGAAGAATTTCAGCTAAGTATTTTTCTTGCTCTTCCTCTTTCATATCATAAAAAACATCCAGTTTTTCATCTTCCTTTAATTTGACTAGGATTGATTTCATTGTTTAATTTTTGTGTATTCTTCAATTATTAAGACTTAAAAATAGTTTACTTTTTAAATCATTTTCTTGAATTACGTTAAAGACAGCTATTTTTTATAATCGTTTAAGAAAAAGTATTACTTGGAAATTAATAGATAAAATTATAAAAACATATGACAATATTGAAAAATGAAAATATAAGAAAGTAAATAAACGAGGAGATTGGAATAAAAATAATTTATACAATTAGAATTTATTATTGATAATTTAAGAGTGATTGTAAACATGTGAATTATATATCTCATTCACAAAGTTTTGCAATAGAATAATCTTCATTCATCACGACTTTTACACCACATTCATTATACGCTATAATTGATGTCAACTTATCAATTATGGAAAAAGTAAAATTGTTGGTATTTTTTAGTCTGCTTTCTATTTCGAATGTGTTTGCACAAATCTCCAATGAAGAATATTATTTACTCACTGAAAATGCGGACAATCTAATTGAAAATGAGCAATTTGATAAAGCACTTCCCTTGTATCTTCGATTGAACAAAAATGATTCGTTAAATGCGGATTTAAATTTCAAAATAGGTGTGTGTTACATCAATTCAAAATTAGATAAAAAGAAAGCAGTTCCCTATTTAGAAAAAGCGGTTAGTTGTGCCGATAAGTGTACCTTGAAAGAAGATAACGACCATTTGATGGGATTCTCTTATTTAGGTGATGCGTATCATTCTAACTATCAATTTGATTTGGCGATTTCGACATACGATCATTTTAAAAGTTTATTATCCGAACACAAAAATCAAGATTTACTAGTAGAAACCGATCGAAAAATCGAGATGTGCGAAGTGGGTAAAAAACTAGTGAAAGATTCGATAGAGGTGCAAATAGATAATTTAGGAGCGAAGATAAATACTTCATTTTCAGAATATTCGCCCGTATTATCGGCTGATGAATCAACAATGATTTTTACTACTCGAAAACCAAAAAGCACTGGAAGAGAAGACGATACGACCGGAATTACGTATGAAGATATATTTATTTCCTACAAAAAGAATGGAATTTGGACCAAAGCGGAATCGATTGGTGCTCCTGTGAATACAGCTGGAAATGAAGCTTCTGTTGGAATTTCGGTAGATGGTCAGATTATCATTGTGTACAAGGATGAAGACGGAGATGGGGATTTATACATTACCAATCTAAACGGGAATACATGGTCGCCACCTGTAAAATTAAATGACAACATCAATACAAAAGGGTGGGAGCCAAGTGCTTTTCTTTCTGCGGATGGAAATCGACTTTATTTTACGAGTAATCGTGAAGGTGGCTATGGTGGAAGAGATATTTATTCAAGTGATAAGTTACCCGATGGCGAATGGGCGAAAGCGAAAAATTTAGGTCCGACAATCAATACTCCTTTCGAAGAAGATGCTCCTTTTATTCATCCAGATGGAGTGACATTGTATTTCAGTTCGAACGGTCACGCCACAATGGGTGGATTTGATATTTTTTCGAGTTCATTGAATGCCAATAATGAATGGAAAATACCGACCAATATTGGGTATCCGATTAATTCTCCGGAAGACGATATTTATTATGTTGTTAGTCCAAACAATCAAAGATCCTATTATTCATCGTTTAAAGCAGGAGGATTTGGGGAGAAAGATAATTACATGATCACCTTTAAAAAGTTTGTGGAACCACCATTGGTTGTTTTAAAAGGATTGATTACCGATCCTTACGGGAAAGTGCCTGAAATTGTCTATATCACA
>CANCEQ010000108.1 GCA_947375085.1 Flavobacteriales bacterium | reverse complement strand
GATGGGACAAGACAGTATGAAAAAATACTGGTTGCCTTGGTTAGTTGGTATGCCCGCTGAAACTTCAAGAGCTGCTTGTTCAATGATTTTCGCAGGAGTATTGGAGAAATTACCCAATTTAAGAGTTTGTTTTTCTCATGCTGGAGGTTCATTTTTACCGACTTTAGGAAGAATAGAACACGGATTTAATTGTCGTCCTGATTTAGTGGCTTGCGACAACCCTATAAACCCTAGAGATTATTTAGGTAAATTCTGGATTGATTGCATCACTCATGATATTGATTTATTAAAATACATCCTTAAAATGCAAGGAAGTAAACGCATCTGTCTAGGTTCTGATTACCCGTTCCCATTAGGAGATTTAGAAATTGGTAAATTCATAGAAGATAGCGATTTAAGTCCTGAAGTTGTTGAAGATATTTTTACAAATTCAACGTTGGAATGGTTGAATTTAGACAAAAAGATGTTTGATTTTTAATGTTGAATGATGAATTAAAATCAAATCGATTTAAGTCTTGTGTCTTTAATCTTGTAGTCTATTGTCTTATTTCTATCTTTGTCTTTTAAATTTTACACTATGCGAGTTTATTTAGACAATGCTGCAACAACACCGCTTGCACCTGAAGTTTTAGAAGTAATGATTCCAATTTTATCAAATGAATTTGGAAATCCCTCATCTACACACTATTATGGAAGACAAGCAAAAGCATCTATCGAAACTTCGCGTAGAAAAATTGCTAAATTATTAAATTGTCAACCATCTGAAATTATTTTTACGTCGGGTGGTACAGAAGCAGATAATATGGCGCTTTACTCTTCTGTTCACCAAATGGGAGTGAAACATATTATTACTTCTGCAATCGAACATCACGCTGTTGGACATACTGCTGAAGCAATTGAAAAAGAGGGTTTAGCAAGAATTAGTTATGTAAAATTAGATGCAAAAGGAAATGTTGATTTAGCTGATTTAGAGCAACTTCTACAAACAGAAGATAAAACATTGGTTTCTTTGATGCATGCTAACAATGAAATTTCAACTTTATTACCGCTTCAAAAAGTAAGTCAGTTGTGTCGTAAATACGATGCTTTGTTTCATTCTGACACAGTTCAAACAATGGGACATTATCCTTTTGATTTACAAGAACTTGACATTGATTTCATCACTGGAGCAGGACATAAATTTCACGGTCCAAAAGGGATTGGATTTTTATACATCAACAAAAAAGCGAAAGCAGAAGCTTTGATTCACGGAGGAGCTCAAGAAAGAGGTTTACGTGGTGGAACTGAAAACATCTATGGAATTGTTGGTATAGCAAAAGCATTGGAATTAGCTTATGAAGATGTTGCTGGTCACCAAAACCACGTTCAAGGTTTAAAATCATATATGATTGACCAATTGAATTCTATTTTTGATGATGTTTATATTCATGGAGAATCAAATCCTGAAAAAAGTTTGTACACTGTCTTAAATGTGTGTTTTCCAAAAACGGATAAAACAGGAATGTTACTTTTTACATTAGATTTGAAAGGTGTTGCTTGTAGCGGTGGAAGCGCTTGTTCTTCAGGAGCAGCGAAAGGTTCTCACGTACTTGAAGGAATCAATGCAGACCCAAATAGACCAAACGTTCGTTTTTCTTTTTCTCGATACACAACAAAAGAAGAAATCGATTTCGCTTTGAAAATGATTAAAGAAGCATTTGAGGTTACATTAGTTTAAAATCAAAAAAAAACTAAATGGAAAAAACGATAACCACCCTAATATACCTACACGCATTTTTTGGTGGAATTGGTTTAATTACAGGTATAATCAGCTTTTTATCTAAAAAAGGAGAAAAGCAACATAGAAAATTAGGTAAATTATTTTCCTATTCTATGGTTATCAGTTCTGTAATTTCACTCGTAATTGCCAGAATGCCAAAACACGAAAATTTATTTCTTTTTTTAATTGGAATTTTCACCATTTATCTTGTTTTAGCAGGAAATAGAGCACTTACCCTTAAATTAAAAAGTAAATCTGATTGGATTGATAAATCTGTTTCTGGCACAATGCTAATTGCATCATTCATTATGATAACAATTGGAATTATTGGACAAATTCAACATATTCAAAATAGTATCTTGTTTCTATTTTTTGGAGGTTTCGGGTTATTTATGTCTCTCAAAGATTTTAAAACATTTAGAACGTTTCAAGAAAATAAAAATGCTTGGTTAATTAGTCACATAGGAAGAATGATTGGTGCATTAATTGCTTCAATTACAGCATTTTTAGTTGTTGGTTTACACATAGGAAGTGTTTTTATTTGGATTTCCCCTACAATAATTGGTACGATTTACATTATTGTTTGGAATAGAAGAATAAAAAAACAAAATCTATTTTGAAACCAAATTCGCAACATATCTTAATCTTAAGTTCGTGGTATCCTACTAAAGATGCTTTGTTTGTTGGGAATTTTGTTCAACGTCAAGCAGAATTATTAGCGTCTGAATATCAAGTTACTGTATTGCATACAAAATCAGATTCTTCAATTAAAACCATTGAGATTTCAGACACGATAAAAGGAAATTTAAGGGAAATCATTATCTACCATCCTAAAGGTGAAAATCTGATTCAAAAATTCTTAAATCAAAAGAAGGCTTTTCATTTAGGATTGCAAAAAATTGAAAATGTCACACTAATTCACGGTCACGTTCTATTATCAAAAGGACTTCAATTTATACAAGCTAAAAAAAGGTTTAATTGTCCGTTGTTTGTTACTGAACATGCTTCCTATTACCGAAAAGAAATAAGAGAAAAACGTTCATTTTTAGATAAATTCATTCTAAAAAAAGTAAACAAACACATAGACAAATTGTTTGCAGTTTCTGAATTTTTAAAGAATGATTTACAATTGGATTTTCCGTCTAAAAAGATAGAAATACTTCCCAATCATATCGATACAAAAGTGTTCACCCCTACTCAATTTTCGAGGGAAACAAAAACTCAATTTTTACATATCTCGACTTTAGATGAACAACTGAAAAATCCAAAAGGTATTTTAGATGCTTGTCTTTTATTGATAAAAGGTGGTCAGTCCAATTTTCATTTAACGATTATTAGTGATGAGCCAACAGAGAAATGGGAAAAATATGCTTCAACTAATAATCTATCAGAATACATCTCCTTTTTAGGTCCTTTAGATTGGTTTGAATTGGCTCCCTATTATCAAAAATCGGATGCTTTTATTTTGTTTTCAAGTTATGAAACGTTTTCAATCGTTCTTGCCGAAGCATGGGCATGTGGAATTCCAACCATCACAACATCTGTCGGAATCGGAAATCAGCTTTCTGAAAAGTTAGGAATTCAAGTTGAAATAAATTCACCTGAAAGTTTAGCAAATGGAATGTCGGAAATAATGGAAAATAAAAGAACATTTGATTCCTCTTTTATATCAAATTACGCACAACAATTTTCTGCTGAAAATGTACTTTCAATCTTCAAAAAACACATCAAATAAACTTGATTAAAATCTAGTATGAACAAGGAAAAAGTACATAGCGCAATATTAGAAAATGTAAACGAACGAATTCAAAGTTTAAATTCAATTTTAAAGGATACATTTCAAGCAACTGCTGAAGATTCTAAAAGTTCAGCTGGAGACAAACACGAAACGGGTGTTGCAATGGCGCAATTGGAACAAGAAAAATTGACCAAACAAATCAATGAATTTCTATTATTAAAAGAAGCACTTTTGAAAATTAATCCATGTAAAGTTCATACTAAAATTGAAGTTGGAAGTTTGGTAGAAACAAATAACGGTTGGTATTATTTTTCAGTTGGATTAGGAGCTGTAAAAATGAATGGAACGACTATTTTCGCAATGAATCCACTCGCTCCTATTGGCACTTTATTAAATGGAAAAATGAAAGGAGAGCAAATTGTTTTTAATGGGAAAACTACTGAAATTTTGAATGTGCTGTAATTAATTTTTCACTTCAAATTTGTCTCCCCAATTAGACATCAACTTTAAAATTGGTAATAATTTCATTCCTTCCGAGCTAATTGAATACTCCACTTTAGGAGGAACTACTTCAAACACTTTTCTATCAACAACTCCACTTTTTTCTAAATCTCTTAAAACTTGAGTTAGCATTTTATCGTTTATACCAACTAAAATTTTCTTTAATTCACCGTAACGTTTTGCTCCATTTCTTAAATTCCAAAAAACCAATCCCTTCCATCTTCCTCCAATTACTGATAAAGTTAAATCAACGGGACAGTAAAAAAAAGTGCTGTCTAAATTATATCTTTTCATTTTACTATTTTTTCATAAAAGTAATCGAAATGTATTTCACTTTCTAAATTGATAGTACTTTCTTTTTGGGTAGTATATTGTTTTAAAATAGTATTCAATCAACCTTTGTATCAACTAAAAAAAAGAAAAATGAAAAACAATTCGATTTTAACATTTACGTTATTAACCTTATTCAACTTAACTGTGTTAAGTCAAAAACCTGCAGTCTTAAAGATTAATGAAATGCCTAATCAAAACAACAATCTACCCAATTATTTGGAAACAAAAAATGCAGGCATCGCAGTTTCAGCAGCAATTTTAAATGCAAATTGGGCAAAATTAGATTCCTTACTTGACCCAAATTACACTTATACAGGTGATGGTTTTGTATTCTCAAAAGATGAATACATTGGATTTATGCAGGAAATGCGTTCTTCATTTTCAAATTTTGAAATGATTTTAGAAAAGTCCGTAATTGATGGTGATTTAGTATCTATCAAATTCATTTCTCACGTCGTTAATACAGGTAAATTTATGGGAGCTCCTGCAACTGAACAAAATTTAGAAGTGAATGGAATATTTATGCGAAAAGTAAAAGATGGTAAAGTTCTTCAAGAATGGCAAACAACAGACCTTTTAGGGACAATGAAACAAATTGGTGGAGGCTCATTATTTTTCTATTCTCTTTTTGTTGGTGGATTCAATGTAAAAACACCACCTCCTGTTAGAAAACCGAATGATTTCTTAAACATCGATGGAAATGCAATAAAATTTGATTTGATGACTCCAAAAGAGAAAAATAAATATATCAAAAATTACAATAAAACACATTCAAAATAATCAGATAGAGGCTGTCTTTGGATAGCCTCTTAAATACAACAATATGATCCAAGAAATTGAATCTAAAAAAGCATTAACATTTCATCAAAATTCTTTTCCTACAAATTGGGATTTAAATCCTTATCGCGGTTGTACAATTGGCTGTAAATATTGTTTTGCCCAATATTCACATAAATATTTAGGTTTAAAAGACTTTTTTAAAGATATAATAGTTAAAACAAACATTGCTAAAAGTCTTGAAAATGAAATTAAAAAAAGTAATTGGAAAAAAGAACAAATAAAAATTGGAGGAACAACTGATTTGTACCAGCATATTGAACAGAAATATGAACTTTTACCACAAATATTTCAAATCATAAAAAGGTATAAAAACCCCATCTTTATACAAACCAAATCGACTCTTTTGTTGCGTGATTTTGAAATCATTAAAGAATTATCTCACATCACAGAGGTAGATATTGCAATTAGTATTATCACTCTTGATGAGGGCATTCGTAAAATATTAGAACCTGGAGCGTCAGCAGGAATTGAACGTATTAAAATGGTTTCAAAATTTAATCATTATAGTAGAAGTACAATTTTGAGTATAATGCCTATTATCCCTTTTATAACAGATTCAATTGAAAATTTAGAGGCGATATTTAAAGCTGCTAAAGAAAATAATATTAAGACGATTGTTACAAGTTTCCTCTTTTTAAAAGGAGAAACCAAAGATAAATTTTTCGAAATTGTAAAATTAAACTTCCCAGAAATATACCCTGATTTTGTAAAATTATATAGTTCTGCGTATGTCCCTAGAGAGTATGCTGATAAAATAAATGAACTACTTTTATTTCTTAGTTTAAAATATCAAATAAATGACAAATTTGAAAAGGTAACTATTATAGATTCACAACTATCACTATTTTAACAACATAGATTTTATAAATGTTTATTATCTGATTTCCCAAATCAACAATCTGACAAAAACTCTTCCATCTCTCTATGATTTTTAATTTTACCTAATTTTAAAACCATCAAATTCAACTCATTGCATTCATTTTGAATTAGTTTTTCTTCTTCGTGAATTAATTCAATCGCTTGAGCTTCTTCATATTCCAAATAGGTAGAAATTTCTTTAAATCGAGGGGTATTTATTAACGACCTCTTTGTTTGTTCTAACTCAAGTATTCGCTCTTTTAAAACCACTAAATAATGATTCAACTTTTCAATCGACAATTCTTCTATTTGTTCGTTGGTTTTTATTACCCATTCCATTTCTAATCGAAGCAATGTCTCCAAATCTTTTGCTTCATAGGCTGAAGTCACCATTTTCATCAATTCTTCTTTCTCTTTTTTCAAATCTTCATCCAACTCTGTATCAGGATGTAAGGTTTTCGTAAGGGAAATGTAAATACTTCGAATGGTTTTTGTTTGAATTAATTCCTCGATTTTTTGATGCGCTTCTTTGTCCTTTTGACGTTTTGATTTCTTTGAAGTATCAGTCCAGAAAAATCCATCTTTTATTTTGGATTGAAATTCAGAAAAACGATGTTCATCCTCATATTGGACACTTTTACTGAAAAGAGAATCAACATAATAAGAAACATTCTGTTGCTCCTTTTTTCTCTTTATTCGTAGATATTCTTTATAGGTAATATCTGACCATTCATCAAAAACATTTTCTATTTCTTGCGTGACTTCGATATAGTCAAAAACAGATTCAAACAATTCAAGAATAAGAGATGTCAGATTAAATTTAAGTTGATTAGAGAGTTGGATTCGATTCGATGAATCAGCTAATTCTAAAATTAATTGAAGTGTAATTTCAGCTAGTTTAAATTTTTGAGGAAATAATAAATCATCATAGATTTGAATTAATTTATGACATTTTATTTCGTCATTTTTAATCGTTTCTTCTAATTTCCGAACCTTTTCAGTCAGTCGTCTAAAGGCAGTTATATTTTTAGCAAAATTGTCTTTACTTTTCGGACTTGTCTTTAAATCTGCCTTTTTAGTATTTTCATTTTTAAAACCTTCTACATCATGAAAAAGTGTTTTCATACTAATTGTCTTTCATTTGAATAATACTTCAAAAGTATGAACTTATATTTATTACTTTTACAAAAAATGAATCTATTTTAAGTAATGGAAAATAAGGATATAAGATGGGAACAAAGATTCTCAAATTTCAAAAAAGCACTTTCAAAACTAACAGAAGTTGTTAAAACAAAAACACTAGAATCACTTTCAGAACTAGAACAAGAAGGCTTGATTCAACGATTTGAATACACACACGAATTAGCTTGGAATGTAATGAAAGATTACTTTGAATACCAAGGAAACTCAACTATAACTGGCTCTAGGGATGCAATTAGAGAAGCATTTAATAAAAAATTAATTACAAATGGTGAAATGTGGATGGAAACTTTAAAAAGCAGAAATAAAACATCTCACACTTATAATCAAGAAATAGCTGAAAATATTGCGAATGATATTTTGAACCATTATTATAAGTTATTTACTGATTTTGAAATTCGTATGGAAAAAATCCAAACTGATAATAAAAAAGATTTATTTTCTGAAGAATGAAATACGGTTTAAGCGAAAATACATTAACATCAATAATCAGTTGTCTTTCTAATTTTAACAGTGTAGAATCTGCTGTTCTTTATGGTTCTAGAGCTAAAGGAAATTATAAAGATGGTTCTGATATTGACATCACATTAAAAGGTGCTAATTTAACACTAAATGATGTGTTAAAAATAGAAAATGAAATCGATGACTTATTATTACCCTATAAATTTGATATTTCAATTTTTCATCAAATAAATAATCTCGACTTAATAGACCACATAAATCGAGTTGGAATTGAGATTTATTCTAAATAAAATCACCTCAAATCAAACAAACTGTCTACTCCTACTGTTCTTTCTACGGTAAATCCTTCTGCATAACGAACACCTAATGGTCGACCGAATTCGCTCATTCTTCCTTTTAAAAATTCGATAAAATCTTCTCCTGAAATCGGAGTTTTCGGTTCACTTGAATTTGGATCGTAAAATTGTGATTTAAAAGCCATTATAGCTTTCATTTTCTGGTCGTAGAATTCAGTCATATCGACAACAAAATCAGGTTTTACGTAACGATCTTGAATATAATGATAAACTACTTTTGGACGATGCGCTTCTTGATTCTCTCCTTCCCAAGTCGTTTCCACTTTTCTTAATCCTGCTAAAAAACAAGCTTCTGAAACCAATTTCGCTGCTCTTCCGTGGTCTGGATGACGATCTTCAACTGAATTTGCTAATACAATTTCCGGCTTAAATCGACGAATTTGCTCTACTATTTTCAATTTATTTACTTCCGAAATTTCGAAATATCCATCTGCCATTTGAAGATTGTGACGTACACTCAACCCTATTATTTTAGCTGATTCCGTTGCTTCTTGGTAACGTAATTCAACTGAACCTCTTGAACCTAACTCTCCTTCTGTTAAATCAATTATTCCAACTGTTTTCCCTTCCTTGATGTGTTTCATCAAAGTACCTGCACACGATAATTCTATATCGTCTGGATGTGCTGCAAAGGCTAGTATGTCTAATTTCATTGGATGAGTTTTATTAATTTTACCACAGAGTTTTTAATGGAGTTTTCACAGAGTTTCAGGGAGTTTTATTCTATTATTGCTTTTTTGCAAATAATTTCTTCAAAACTTCGTAAATAAAAACACAAGCACTAAAAATGAAAATAAAATGAAATGAAGATAATTGATTAACGAATCGGTCAGTTATTACAAAGTCATTATTTGCTAAATCTGAATTATTAAAATAGAAATATAAGTAGGTATATATCAAAATACCTAAAAGCGGAATAATTATAGTTCTTAATATAAGATAATCTAAAATAATTTTAACCCAAGATTTTATTTTAACAATTCCTGTATAAATATTATTTCTATGTAAAGCCAACTTTGTTAATAATATAAATACAATTACAGTATATATAATCTCTGATGGTACAGTTCCTAAACCGTCTCCTTGTGCGTATGAATGTAAACCTACTAAGTAGAAATTTACTCCAAAGAATGTAAATAGGATTGCTGAATATCCCCAAAAACTTACCACATTGAATGTGAATTTTCCTGCTGCTCCTGGAATATAACGTAAGTGTAAAATTACGGCATACACCAATACTGAAACCAATGCCCATACTTCTTTTGGATCCCAAGCCCAGTATCTTCCCCACGATTCATTCGCCCAGATTCCTCCTAAAAATGTTCCGATAGTCAACATAAATAATCCAACTGTTGTTGTCATTTCTGATACGTATGTTAATTCGGTAATATTCAATGTAACTACTTTACCATTCTTCTCATTTCTAGTGATATATAGAATCAAATTCAATAAAGATAAAATACATGCCAATCCAAGGAAACCATAACTTCCTGTGATGATTGAAACGTGAATCATTAACCAATAGGATTTTAATACCGGCTGAATTGGTGTAATTTCAGGATCCATTAAATTCATTTCTGATACGAAAATCATTAAGGCTGCTAAAATGGCTGTACCGGCTAAAATAACTGGATTTTTACGTGCAAAGGCAAAACCTGCAATCATTGTTACCCAAGCAATAAATACAATTGCTCCGTATCCATTCGACCAAGGTGCATGACCAGTAATGAACCATCTGAATCCTAATCCTACTCCGTGATATACGAACATAATGATTAACAATCCTGTCATTATTTTACCAATCAGGGTAAAACGTTTCTCTGTTTGAACAGAAGGTTTTACAAAAATACGAATGAAGAAAATTACCAATAAAATAAAACCAATTGTAATGTAAGAATACCATGTATTCTTGAAAATCGTCATTTTATTGTAACTGATTTCCACTTTGATTTTCGCTTCAGAAGGTGCAACTTTTTCACCTGCTTTTCTTTGGAATGCTTTTAATTGAGCTAA
>CANCEQ010000107.1 GCA_947375085.1 Flavobacteriales bacterium | reverse complement strand
ACTTTAGTTGATACTGAAAGTGTTTCTGAAGCTTTTCTTGGATTCATTTCTTTAATTTTAAGTTGTACAAATTTACTTAAAACTTATTTTTAAATAGAATTTATTAAATATATTCTATTTTTTCAATCGAATTAAGCTTGTTTCTAATTTCAATCTTTTATATTTGTCTTAAATAGAGTTTACAAACTGTTTTCTTAAGTTATTATGAAAAATTTAATTGCTGAATTTCCTCAAAATATTGCTGCTGCTTTAGTTTCTGCATCTTCATTATCATTTACTAAACCTAAAAATGCAATTCAAAACATTGTTTTTGCAGGAATGGGAGGTTCGGGAATTGGCGCTAAAATTGTTTCTCAATGGATTCAAAATGAGGTAAATGTTCCTGTTTTTGTAAATCAGGATTATTCATTACCAAATTTTGTAAATGAAAATACATTGTTTATTGCTTGTTCTTATTCAGGAAATACGGAAGAGACATTAATAACAGTTCAAAAAGCAAAAGAAAAAGGAGCTCATATTGTTGGCTTAACTTCAGGAGGAGCTTTAAAATCTTTTTGTGAGGAAAATGGGTACGATGTTGTTTTAGTAAAAGGAGGAAATCCTCCAAGAAGTACAACGGCATTTTCGTTGGTTCATATTTTAAATATATTAACGAAGTTAGGTTTTATTTCAACTGTAAGTCTGAAACAAATTGAATCAGCGAAATCGGTTTTAGATTCAAACATAGATAAAATTAAAACTGAAGCAGAAGCTTTAGCCAATTTCTTATACAAGAAAACAGGAATTTTCTATTCAACTTCTGATTATGAAGCTGTTTTAATTAGAGCACGTCAACAGTTCAATGAAAACTCAAAAGAAATTTGTTCACACCAAGTAATTCCAGAAATGAACCACAATGAATTAGTTGGTTGGGCTGGAGGGACAGATCAATTTGCTGTTGTTTTCTTCGATACAAAAGATTTAAATCCACAAAATAGAAAACGTTTTGAAGTTTCAATTGACGTGGTAAAAAAACATACTTCATGTGTTTCTATCATTGATGCATTAGGTTCAAATCCGATTGAACGTTCTATTTATTTAGTTCATTTGGTAGATTGGGCTTCTTATTATCTTTCAGAGTTAAACAAAGTAGATATTATGGACATTAAGGTAATCGATTATTTAAAATCTGAATTATCTAAATTGTCTTAATTTTTTTTGAATTTTTAGATACGTAAAAGTATGCCCGAAGTAATTTTTAAACAACTTGGACTGATTGATTATAAAGAAGCTTGGGATTTTCAAGAAGAAATTTTTCAAAATACAATTGCAGAAAAAATCCGAATTCGAAATGGTGAATCGGATATAGTAACGAAGAATTACCTTCTTTTTTGTCAACATCCGCACGTTTTTACTTTGGGAAAAAGTGGAAGTGAAGATAATTTATTGTTAAACGAAAGTGGTTTAGCTGATAACAATGCGAATTTTTATAAAATCAATAGGGGTGGGGATATTACTTACCACGGACCAGGACAATTAGTTGCCTATCCGATTTTTGATTTAGACCATTTTTTTTCTGATATACATAAATATTTACGTTTTCTAGAACAGGCAGTAATTGATACGCTTTTAGAGTATAATATCGTGAGTGATAGAGTAGAAGGTTTAACTGGTGTTTGGATTGAAGGAGATACGCCAAGAGCTCGAAAAATTTGCGCTTTAGGAGTTAAAAGTTCACGTTGGGTGACAATGCACGGAATTGGGTTCAATATTAATTCAGATTTATCTTATTTTTCTCACATTATTCCTTGTGGAATTGATGATAAAGCGGTAACTTCAATGCAAAAGGAACTTGGCCGCGAGTTAGATTTTGAAGAAGTAAGTCAAGTTCTGAAAGAAAAATTAGCGCTTCAATTCGAGTATCAATATGTCTAGTTCAAATAAATTAGTGAGAATTATTAAAAAGGTTTTAAAATTCATCGGATTTTTCCTTTTGGCTATTTTTATTACTGCGAATTTATTTATTATTCTATCTGGACGTTTTTACCTTTATAAAGGAATTTCGTATACTTATTTATCAGGTAAAACAGGACCAACCATTTATGATTTAGATGTCTTCGAAAATTCAACAATCAAAAAATCAGTTCATTTTGAGAAATGGAAAATCGGTTCAGCTTATAATAAATCGATTATTCCACCACATTACAAACAATTACTTGAAAAATTAGGGACAAAAGCTTTTTTAGTATTCAAAGGAGATGAAATTATCTTTGAAAAATATTGGGATGGACATAAAAAAGAAACTGTTTCAAATTCATTTTCAGCTGCAAAAACAGTTGTTTCTTTGTTGATAGGAGCAGCTTTAGACGAAGGAAAAATTAAAAGTTTGGATGAGAAAGTTGGGAAATACATTCCTGAATACAATTCAAACGGAAAAGAGAAAATTACCATTCGTCACTTGTTGATGATGTCTTCTGGTTTAGATTGGCAAGAAAGTGGTAAAAATCCATTGTCAGAAAATGCTGAATCTTACTACGGAACTGATTTACGAGGTTTAGTGACACGTCAGCATGCTATTGAAAAACCTGGTGTTCGATTTGAGTATCAAAGTGGTGATTCTCAATTGCTTGGTTATATCGTGGAAAAAGCAACAGGGAAAGATCTGTCAGCGTATGCTCAAGAAAAATTATGGAATAAAATTGGAGCTGAACACAATGCTTTTTGGAGTTTAGATAAACTAGGAGGTGACGAAAAATCATTTTGTTGTATGTATGCAACAGCGAGAGATTTTGGACGTTTAGGTCGATTAATTTTACAAAGAGGAAAATGGGATACGACGCAAGTAATTTCTCAATCTTACATGGATCAAATGTTGAGTAATCCAAAAATGACAACAGACGAAGGTGTTCCTAATTTAAGATATGGATTACATATTTGGACATATTTAGGAAATCCAAAATCACCTGTTTATTATTGTAGAGGTATTTTAGGTCAGTACATTATATCTATCCCAGATAAAAACATTGTGATTGTTCGTTTAGGAGCAAAACGTGGTGAGAATTACGAAATACCTAAAAACAAAGAACATGATAAAGCGTACATTCTTAAAAATGAAGCTAAAATAGGTCACCCAGTAGATTTATTTGAAATCGTAAAATTGGGAGAAAAAATGAACAAAGAATTATCAAAATAAAATGCGCGAAGAATTATTAGGACCAAAAGTAGAAAATGTAGCAGTTGCAGTAGTTCAAGAATTGAATGAACACAAAGAGATTTGTTACAATGTTTACTTAATGAATCTACGAGAAGATATAATGGAAGGAATCATCATAACTAGTAAAGGATATGGTGAAAATGCAAATACTGGCGAGAAAGTAAAAACAGCAATGCTACGTCATTGTTTAGAAATTTTATTACCAAACGAAGTAGCTAAAATTGAACCGATAATTGAAGAAGTTTTCGGAATAGCGAACGAATATTGGGTCAGTTTTTGGGCAGACGATGTGATGTATGACAAGAAGTTTATATTCCCAGCAGAAAGTATCAATGAAGCTAATTTAAAATTGATTCCTCAATTAGGTTTGAAAGGGGTGATTATTAAATAGCTTATTATTAACACTTTAATTAATAATTAATTTAAAAATTTAAATCAATCATGCATAAATTCACCTATATTTTACTTTTTACTTCATTTGTTTCGTTTGGACAAAGTAATGAAGATTCATTGAAATCGGTATTTAAAAATATAGCAAAAACAGATCAGAGTTTTACTACTGAACAATTAATACCGAATGAAGTGCGAAATCAAATGTATGCTGCTAATTTAAAATTGATTAGCATTTATATTGAAAAAGGTAGTCTTTCGAGTTCTACATTTTTAAAATATGACAAAAAGACTTCAAAAGAAATTAGAAAAGGTTCAAAAATTACTTTTTACCATATTTTTAAATACTGTCCTGAATTAATTCTAAATGAGGAATTTATAAGCTTTATAGAGGGAGAAATTAAAAAGAATAATTTTTCGACAGAATTAATTTTATCTTCATTAGGTTTTTATTATTACATAATGACCTATTATAGCGATCCATCAATAGTAAAAAAAGATTTTTATACTGCTAAAATAATGAATCATGCTTACGATGCATTATTTTATGATGCTATCAAACGATGGAATATCGATTTAAAAGCGTTGACTTCTGCTATAAAAATAGTGGTATAAAGTTTCTGTTTTTTTCAAGAAATTTAATTTTTAGAGTTATATATTATAGTATAAAAAATGAAACAATTTATTTTAGTTACTATTTTATTATTTAGCAATCATTTTTTTAGTCAAAACGTTTCAATAACGATTGATGATGTTCCAAACACAATAGTTTATAAAAGAGATAATTATAATTCAAAATTGTTAAAGGTTTTAGACTCATTACAGATACCCGTAACTATCTTTATCAACGAGGGGAAAATTTTTAAAACAGATTCCATTTCGAAAAATAAGAAACTTTTAGAAGAATGGATTCAACGAGATTATATCACAATCGGAAATCATACCTATCAACACCTTAAATATTCAGAAACAGATATAAAGACTTTTTCAGAAGACATTTTAAAAGGTGAAATTATAACGAAGCAATTAGCTGAAAAATATGATAAATCATTAACTTATTTTAGATTGCCCTATAATGATTTGGGAAAAGATAGTATTGAACACTTTCAATTAGAAAGTCTTTTAACTACAAAAGGATATAAAATTACCCCTTTTACAATTGAGAGTATAGATTGGATGTGTAATTATGTTTATGAGTACTATTTAAATCAAAAAGACTTCGTTAAATCAAAAGAAATTGGTGAATATTATGTTTCTAAATCAATTGAATTGTTTACATTTTTTGATTCAATTACATTGAAAGAATATGGTCGTAAAATCAATCATATTTATTTATGTCATGATAATACTTTGAATGCAGATTATTTACCATTATTGATTGAAAAATTAAAAAGCAAAAATTATTCTTTTATTGATTTAGAATCAACTTTAAAAGATCCTATCTATTTTCAAAAAGATTATTACTTTAAAAAGTGGGGTATATCTTGGATATATCGTTGGATGAAAACACAAGATGAAAGAATTTTTAGTATGAAAAAGGAACCAAATATTGAAGAAATAGAAAAATTGTATGAAAAGTTAATTTCAGAAAAAAGCAAAGGTTGAAATGATTTTAGAAAAGAGTGTTTAAATAGAAGATGTTTTTTAAAATAAGGTATATTTAAAATTCCTAACTTTCCCTTAAAATTTAACGAAATACAAACAAAATCGGTTATATTTGTAAATTACATTACTTTAAATTCATTCTGAAGCTATGAAAATAAGATTACTTTTTATTCCTTTGGCCACTGTTATTTGTCTTGCTTTATTTTCTTCTTGTGGAGATAACGTTAAAAATGATATGCAAAGCAACGGTGGAATTGTCTTAAATGACGATTATTACGAATTTCAAGGATTTAGCTTAAAGAAATACGATATTCCAGCAATGATTATGTTGCCGGATGAAACAGCTAATATTGGAGCTTCTACTAAACCAGAAATTACACATGCTGAAGACGATTTTAAATGGGAACTTGAAGTAGGTTCTAATTTCCACATGTTAATCGACGATTGGGGAGATTATACAGACATGGTAGAAACGAGAAAAAAAGAATTAAAAGATTTAGATTTCTACAAAATCAAGTATATCATTGACGAGAAAGATTTCATTTTATACGAACAAGAATTAATGCCTAAAGGTAGTTCGAAAGCTTCTAATACAGTAGGTGTTCCTCATAAATCGTATCACGTTTATGGTGAAAAAGTAATTGATGGAATTACATATGTTTTCAGAAGTCGTGATGAAGGTTCAGAGAAAATGATTATCGAATTAATGGCGAAATCGATTAAATCGGTTAAACCTTTGAAAAAGTAAGAAATTTAGAATTTAAATCAAATTCAATTCTTGAATTTTTTCTCTATCGTTCCAAATATCTTCTAAAGAAATTTCAATTTCTGGTTTTCTTTTTAACCAACGCATTAAAAAATCTTGGTGTAGCTTTTCTTTCCAATCACCTACTTGTTGTGGTTCGATTCGTTGTTCTCGGATTATTTTAGATTCTATTTTTTCAAGAATATTTGTATTAGTGGTGAAATCGTAACGGTTGCCTTTATATCTTAAAAAACAATTGGATTCGGGTAATGCAGGATAGGGTTTATCACTGAAGAATTCAGCTAAATGTGGATGTGTTTCACTGTTCATTAAATAAAGTCCAAACATTAATTCAATTTCGAGATTACCATTTTCTTCAGCTAATTGATTAAGAATGGCATGTTTGGTTGAACATGTCCCCTTCTCTAATTCAAATACTTGTTTAAAATCAATTCGAGGAGAAACTCTTCCAATTGGTAAATTTTGAATGAACTCACAAGCTGTTTTAAAATCAGTTATACCTCTTTCTTTAAATAAATTAGAAATCGGTCCATCTGCGTTCAATTGAAAATTAGGTAACATCTTTTACTTATTTAAATTCAATAAATTATCTATTTTGAAAGTAGAACCATCTATTTCTTTCACTTGATCTATTTCTACTTTTTTAGGTATACCAAAAGCAGAACCTTTCACTATACCTTTTACTCTCAATTGAACTTTCAATTTCATAGCATATTTCACAAATTTAAAAAGTGCTCCATCTTCTAAATCGATACGGACATTTGCAAAATAGGTATCTTCTTTTTTACGAATGAGTTTGATACTCTCATCTAAATAGGCTTTTCCAATTAACTCATCATTCACGAAAACGTCCACTACCGAGGGTTTTACTTTAATAGAAAAGAAATTTGGATTTTCAATTTTAACTCCCAATTTCAGCGCTAATTTTTTATTTTCCACTCGTTCCATTTTCACACCGTCCATTCCTTTGAATTCAACATCTTGAATCTCAATGCATGAACTGAAAGATAGAAGTATAAATAAACTGTATATTATTTTTCTCATCAAATTATGTTTATTTAAATGTATGACGAATGAAACTTCTTCAACTGCAAAGCAGTTTCTTTCACCAACTTAATTTTAACTTTTATGATTCTTTTGATGCTTTCTTTTGTGTAATCAGCTGTGCTGATCTTTTGTGTTTAATTTTTTTAAATCTAGATAGATAAACAAAAAAGCCCCCATTTTTAAAGTGGAGGCTTTCAATTTATTTCATTAATTCTGTGAAATTTTTGAAAAAGTAAGGAATCGTTTCAATTCCTTTGTAGAAATTGAATAATCCTAAATGTTCATTAGGAGAGTGAATTGCATCACTATCTAACCCAAACCCCATCATTACTGTTTTAAGCCCTAATTCGCTTTCAAACATTGCTATAATTGGAATACTTCCACCACTTCTTACTGGAATTGGTTTTTTTCCGAAAGTAGTTGCATACGCTTTACTTGCAGATTCGTATCCAATTGAATCTATTGGAGTAACAACAGGATAACCACCGTGGTGAGGATTTACTTTAACACGAACTCCTTTTGGAGCAATTGATTCGAAATGTTTTTGGAACAATTCTGTAATCTCGTCTGGAGTTTGATTTGGAACCAAACGCATTGAAATTTTAGCAAATGCTTTAGATGGAATAACCGTTTTAGCACCTTCACCTGTATATCCACCCCAAATTCCATTTACATCCAATGTCGGACGAATAGAACCTCTTTCTGGTGTTGTATATCCAGCTTCACCATACACATCATCCATATCCAATGCTTTGTTATAAGCTTCTGAACTAAATGGTGCTTTTGCCATTTCAGCTCTTTCTTCAGCAGATAATTCTACAACATCATCGTAAAATCCTGGAATGGTAATGTGATTATTTTCATCGTGTAATGAAGCAATCATTTTTGTTAATACATTGATTGGATTAGCAACGCAACCTCCGTATAAACCTGAATGTAAGTCACGATTTGGACCAGTAACTTCTACTTCAACATAACTCAATCCTCTTAATCCAGTTGTAATAGATGGAGTTTCATTTGAAAGCATACCAGTATCTGAAACTAAAATTATGTCCGCTTTTAAACGTTCGTGGTTTTCTTTCACGAAAATGGCAAGATTTGGACTTCCAACTTCTTCTTCCCCTTCGATCATAAATTTAACGTTACAAGGCAATTCATTTGTTTTCATCATTGCCTCAAATGCTTTTACATGCATAAACATTTGTCCTTTATCATCGCAAGCACCACGAGCAAAAATTGCTCCTTCTGGGTGAATTTCAGTCTTTTTTATAACTGGTTCAAAAGCAGGGCTTGTCCATAATTCCAAAGGATCAGCAGGTTGAACATCATAATGTCCGTAAACCAATACGGTTGGTAAATTAACATCAATTATTTTTTCACCGTACACAATTGGGTGACCAGCAGTTGTACAGATTTCAATTTTATCAGCACCCGCTTTTGTTAAGTAATTAGCAACTTGTTCAGCAGCTTGAGCAACGTCTTTTGTGTAATTTGCATCTGCTGAAATAGAAGGTGTTTTTAATAATTCAAGAAGTTCGTTTAAGAAATTTTCTTTGTTTTCTTGAATGAATTTTTGTGTTAATTGCATATTCTAGTTTTTGAATGTTTTAAGCAACGTGGATATAACGCATTACTTGAAAACAGATATTGGTAAATAAAATTTTTGGATTCGCATTTCGTTCGATATGATAATGAGCATCATTGAACGTTTTCATAAATTCTAATATGTTGTTTCCGGTAATGAATTTTGCGAAGTTCTTTAAAAAAGCATTCTCTTCTTCGGAAACTCTAGTTAATTGGTCTTGTGTGTAATTTTTAAGCATACTTTGTCTAAACATGTGTAAACAATAGCGTAAAAATATTTTTTGTTTCTCCTTCGTAATTGCAGCCGCATTTTCAGCCCAATCCATCATTGGAAGTACATCTTTTTTATAGCAGACACGCATTAATTGAATAAATAATTCTCTATTCTCATCTTGCTCTAAACTGTCTCCTAACATTTCAATGGCTTCTAAAAAGTCACCATCCACACGGGCAGCTAAACTTTCACTTGAATCTTTTGATAATTTGTAATTATGTTGAAGATGAATAGCCAAATCATCGATATGTAGACGAGGAATTTTAACTAATTGTGTTCTTGAAAGAATCGTTTGAAGAATATATTCTTGATTTTCACACACTAAAATGAAAAGTGTTTTAGCAGGTGGTTCCTCCAGAATTTTCAATAGTTTATTTGAACATTGAGGATTCATTTCCTCTGCCATCCAGATAATCATTACTTTATATCCACCTTCGTATGATTTAAGGTTTAGTTTTTTAATGATTTCCTGACTTTCTTCTGTTCCAATAATTGGTTTTCTCCCTTTTTCATCGGTTCTTTTTAGCCAAAGATTAAGGTTGAAATAAGGATTTTCTTTAATTTGTTTTCTCCAATCAGGTAAAAAAGCATCTGATTTTTTATTAATAGCTTGAACAACAGGAAAAGAAAAATGCAAGTCAGGATGTTGGAGTTCCTGTGTTTTTCTACAAGATGGACAAATGCCACAACTATCGTTTGGTTGTTTGTTTTCACAAAATAGGTACTGAACAAAAGCAAGTGCCATTGGTAAAGCACCATATCCAGATTTACCCAAAAATAATTGGGCATGACTTACCTTATCAGTAAGAATCTCTTGAATCAAATGAGCTTTTAACTCCTGTTGTCCGACTACATCTTTGAATTGCATGGTCTAAAATTAAGGATAAAATTCACCTACTTTTACTATTCGATCTAAAATTATTTTAAGTTTTCGGAAAATTAAATAAGTTATTAAAATGTTTATCGTAATATTGCAATATAGAATTATTTAAAAATCTAATTAATTCTTTAAATTGTATAACAATGGGAATATCAAAATCAGATTTCTTTACAGAAAATCAAAACGAAATGGCAAATTTGATGAAAGCGCTTGGTCATCCTGCTAGAATAGCAATCATTGAGTTTTTACTAAAAAAAGAATCGTGTATCTGTGGTGATATTGTGAATGAATTACCTCTTTCACAACCAACTATCTCTCAACATTTAAAAGAATTGAAAAATGTAAA
>CANCEQ010000106.1 GCA_947375085.1 Flavobacteriales bacterium | reverse complement strand
AACAATAAAAAATAAATAAAATGAGTGTATTAGTAGGAAAAAAAGCACCTTCTTTCAAAGCAGCTGCTGTAGTAAACGGAAACCAAATTGAAAATGGTTTTTCTTTGGATCAATATTTAGGAAAAAATGAAGTTTTATTCTTCTTTTACCCAAAAGATTTCACATTTGTTTGTCCTTCAGAATTACATGCTTTCCAAGCTAAATTAGGAGAATTTGAAGCACGTGGAGTTAAAGTTGTAGCTTGTTCTACAGATACTGAAGAATCACACTGGGGATGGTTACAAGTTCCTAAAAACAAAGGTGGAATCGAAGGTGTAACTTACCCAATCGTTGCAGATACTTCTAAAACTATTTCTGAAGCATATGGTGTTTTAGCTGGTGAGTACGAATATGATATGGATGGAACTTTAGTTGCGAGCGGACCAATGATTGCTTACAGAGGTTTATTCTTAATTGACAAAAATGGAATTGTTATGCACCAATTGGTAAATAATTTCCCATTAGGAAGAAACGTTGATGAAGCTTTAAGAATGGTTGATGCATTACAATTTTTCCAAGAAAACGGTGAAGTTTGTCCTGCAAACTGGACAAAAGGTGATGATGGAATGAAACCAAGTTTTGATGGTGTTGCTGATTATTTAGCTGCTCATTGATTCTAAAAACAAAGATTATTTTAAATGCTACTCGGAAGGGTAGCATTTTTTTTTGAAATATTTTTTAGATTCGATTAAACCTTTTTTAATTCTGTTTGTCTTATAAATAGAAACCAATTAAAACAAATGATTATGAAAAAGATGATTTTATCTGTAGCTTGTGTTTTAGGAACAGCTACATTATTTGCTCAAACTACAGCAACAGTTGATAAAGGAGCAGCTAAACAAGAGTTAAAACAAGACAAACAAAAAGTGTCTGATGATAAGCAAAAATTGAACAGTGATAAACAAACTTTAAATGCTGATAAGCAACAGTTAATTGATGCGAAAGCTTCAGGAGATAAATCTCAAATAAAGGCTGCTAGACAAGAAGTAAAAAATGAGAAAACTATCGTTAAAGGTGATAAAGATCAATTTAAAACTGATAAAATGGATCGCAAACAAGATAAGCAAGATCACAAACAAGACAAAAAAGAAAATCATCCTCACCATAAATAAGGGTTTGATTTTTAAGTAAAAGTTATTGAAAAATTAAAAAGCCGTCTCAACAAATGTTGGACGGCTTTTTCTATAAATATGGTTTTACTTTTTTAATGAGTCATTTGCTCATCTTCTTCAGGATCAGGAGGGAATAATTTTGGAGAGTCTTCTTTGTGTTGAAGTTTGTCCATCATATCTTCTAATTGAGAAATTGATAATTGTTTAGCAATGATCTTTTTGTCTTTATCTAAAACAAATATTCTTGGAGTAGAGAAAATATCAAATGTTGTTTGGTAATTTAAAGCTTCAACCGTTGTGTATTTTGGTACAAACTGTCTTGCATCTTCCATAGCTGCTTTGAATAATGATTCTGTAACGGCTACATTAATAAATGTCATATTATTGTCTTTAATAAATTTTTTCCATTTTGGAAAATCTTCGCCAACAGCTTTACCTACAGAGAAAATTTCAATATTTCTAGCTTTAAATTTCTTTTTGTAAAGTTCCTCTAATTTTGGTGTTGTTTTTTTACAATGTCCACATTCTGGATCCCAGAAATAAAGAATAGTATATTCTGATTTTAAACTGTAGAAATCATGCCATTTTACATCTGTTGTGTCTCTCAAAGCAATATTTGGAGGTCGAACACCTAAAACTAGATTTTTTTGAACGTTTACTTTATCACACAAATCTTTCAATTTATCTTCTTTTACCCAATTAGAAGCTGGAGCTTTTCCACTAGAATTTGGTGTGCAATAATATCGATTCCCCATCATTACGAAAACTTTATCCATTCCCATAATGTTACTTTTTTCGAAAGTAGATGTGATCCAGTGAACGCTGTATTCAAAGATTTTAGAGTTCGGATCTAATTTATCACAGAAGTTAAAAGCATATTTAATAATAGTATCCCAATGTTGTATCATCATTGTTTTACCAAAATACGTTTCTAATTTCGTGTGAAAAATAGGAGTATTTACAATTCTATCATCTTTTAAATCTACATTGTCAAAAAAGTGATCTCTATAATAGTGGTACGCAAATAAACTATCCAATGGTTTTCCATTTGCTCCTTTAGGTGCTTCAGGAATAGTTACATCCATTCCCATTTTTATAATTTTTGAAACTAATTTCTCACTATTTGTAGCGATTAAATTGTTTTGATAAGCAACAACTTCTTTAGAGATGATATCTAATTTATCAGAAAGTGTTTTATAATTAGGATCTTCTTTTTTTAACTTTTCGCGTTCTTCAACAATTTTATCAGCCACTTTACGTTTCTCTGCTAAGAATGCCATATAACTGTAAAAGACTTTGTTTTCTTCAGATTTTTTCACCTTCATAGCTTCAACATATTCAGGACCTTGTGTTTCCATTTGTATGTCTTCAGAATTGTAAATGAATTCAAAGTACTTTTGTCCTGGAAGTAAAAGAGCTAAAATTCCAGGTTTTTGTAAAGCTCCATTGAACTCAACAACTTCATTTTTTAATTCAGCAGTATCTGCATAATACAAGCCTTTCCCGTAGTATTTCACTAAAAAAACAGTAGTGTCTTTTTGTCCAATCACTTTGAATTTTATTTTCTGTCCAAATGATAAGGTCGTGAAAAATAGAGCAATGATGAATAATAATCTCATAATTTAGTTTTTAATATTTAGTATAAATTGTTTATTTCATTAAAGACGTATCAAATGTAAGAAAGAATTAGAATTTAACATTTAATTAACTTCTTAAAATTCCTTAAAAATTCCTTTTTTAGCTGTAGAATAACTTGCAATGATAAACAATAGGTATGCTAAAAGTAAAGATAGGATACTTGTAATCGTCATATTTGTATCTATATAAAGCCCACCAGTAGCAAACATTTTATCTAAAAAGAATTTAAAAACGAAAAATACGAGAAGTCCTAAACCTGCAATTATCCCAAAAATTTTAACGAAGTAATTGAAAAAACTTTTGATAATATTTTTTGGATGATAGCCAACACGTAAAAGAGTACGAACTTCGTATGCGTTTCTAGATATTAATAATTGCATATACTGAATCAACACTAATCCAGAAGCTAAAACAGCAATAATAGAGATTCCTAGAACAACAAAAAAGAGAGTTCCAACAACACTTTTTAAACGTCCTACTACCATTTGCGCATTTTTAGATTCCAATCCTTTTTTATTCAATAAATCTTCCACTAAACCAAATTGATTTTCTTTTCCTGAAATCATTACTTGCGTAATTTTTTGATTTGTTCCATCTGAATATTTATCGTTTCCAAATTTCATAAAGGATGCCGGGACAAGTATAGAACTTACTTCATTTGTAAATCCTATGATTCTCACATTTACATGTTCTTGAATTGAATCATTCCATAATTTGAATTTAAATTTCACCTCTTTTACTAAATCATCTGAAATTTGAGGAATTCCACTAGCACTCATAAATGTATTCAACATAACTAAAAATTCACGAGGCATTATCATTGGGACATAGTCATCGCCTTCCTTCCAATGCCATTTGTCAGTTTTAATATCCAAGAATCGTTGGTCGACAGTTTGAATAAAAACATCTGTTCTAAAATAAGGAACAAGTGGATCTGAAGTTTCAAAAGAAATGTCGAAATTGTTGCTCATTACTGGTTGAATTTCAGCAATAAAAGGCTCTTTTCTCATTTTATCTACTTCATTTAAAGAAAAATCAGTTTTTGTTAGATTCAAACTACTTGCATTAGTAACTTTCTTTTGAACGATAATTGTGTTAGGACCTAGTATATCCGATCCTTTTCCGAATTCATTTACTTTGATAATGTAATGAATCGAAGTAATTAAGAATGTAATTCCTAAAAATGCACCAATAATTGCAATTGTCAACTGCTTTTTATCTTGGTTTCTGAATAAAAGTTTATTTAACATGGCTCACAATTTTAATTCTTGTTCATAATTATATCCGTGGCTATCTCCCAAAGTAGTTAAGACAAATCCTGCAGTTAATTCTTTGCATCGTTGGTCGATTAATTCTAAACATAGTAGGGTGTTTTCTGTGTCTAAATGAGAGAATGGTTCATCCATTATTAACCATTCAAATGGTTGTAATAATCCACGTACGATTGCTACACGTTGTTGTTGTCCCATTGAGAGTAATCCACATTTTTGTTCCCATTTATCTTCAATTCCTAATTTGCTTAACATTGATTTTATTTCATTTTCTGAAAATGAATTTGTCAAGTTATTTTTAAGAATAAGATTTTCAGCAACAGTTAAATCAGGGAATAATTGTAAATCTTGATAGATGACCGAAATTTTACTTTGACGAATACTAGTCCAGTCATCAGGAGTGAAAGTTTTAATATCTTTTCCATCAAAAGTGATAGAACCTTCATAGTCATTACGAAGACCTATCATGGTAGTAGTAAAAGTAGATTTCCCTTTTCCACTCGAAGCATTTAAAAGAATATGCTTTCCTGCTTTCAATTCAATGAAATTTCCCCAAATACTTTCTTTGCTATGTTGAATAGAAGAAAGGGGAGAGGGCATGATATTATTCAATATTATTTCCATGATTCTATGTTTTGAAGTGATATTTCAATAATCATTCCAAAATAGACACATAGACTGCAAGACTTGACTTCGGCGAGAGTTCAGTCGAACATCCACTTCGCTTAAAGACTAATAAATATGTGGTTTTAGGGCTTGAATCTTATCGTCTTGAATCTTGAAGTCTAATCTCAATTTCCTCAACCATCAATTCTGTTTCAGTACTTCCTAACCAAATAGCTTCAGGATGTCTTCTAAACCAAGTTAATTGTCGTTTGGCGTAACGTCTTGTATTTTGTTTTATTAAGTCGAGAGCTGTTTGGAAATTTGTTATTCCATCAAGGAAGTTAAAAAGTTCAGTATAACCAACTGTCTTTAAGGTAGAAAGGTGTTTTAAATGTTGGACAGATTTTACTTCATCCAATAAACCATTTTCTACCATTATATCTACTCTTCGATTTATACGATCATATAAAACTTCACGTGGATGATTTATTACAAATCGAATGATTTCGAAATTGTGTTTTTTTTCTTGATTGGTTCTTAATTTTGAAAAAGGTTGTCCTGTTAATCGGATTGCTTCTAAAGCTCTAATGATGCGCATTGGATTTCCTTTATCTACTTCATTGTAGAATTCCAGATCTTTTTCTTTGAGTTCTATTAATAACGGGTCTAATCCTAAAAGTTCCCATTGTTTAGTTAGTTCGGCTTTTAATTCATCTGATTTTGGGATTTCATCAAGTCCAATACACACAGCATCGATAAACATTCCAGAACCTCCTACCATAATTAGTTGATCATGATTCTTAAATTCTTTTTCTATGATTGAATTTACTTCACGGGCATATTTTGCAGATGAGACTTCTTCTTCTAATTGATGAGAATCGACCATGTAATGTTTGATTCCTTCTTGTTCTTTTACAGTTGGTTTTGCTGTTCCAATTGAAAGTTCTTTGTAGAATTGTCTTGAATCTGCTGAAATAATTATTGTATTCCATTTTTTAGCCAATGCTACTCCTAAAGCTGTTTTACCACTAGCTGTAGGACCTTCAATAACAATTAATTGCTTTTTCTGTTGCACGAGATTAATGATAAAGTGTTGTCCACATTTCGTAACGACTTATTATCTCTCTCACATATCTATGAGTTACAGTTCCTTTCGCTGCACCACTTTGAACAACTGGGTCTCTGTAGTATTCTTTTTTAGATAAATTAAGCATCATCACTTCAACATTATCGTCCCAAACTTTTGGATTTAATCCGTGTTTTTCAGCTAATCGTTGCGCATCTTCAATATGACTTCTACCAGAATTGTAAGTAGCCATGGTGAATTTTTGACGTTGTAATTTATCAGGAATATCTGACCAAGAATTAAAATCGGAATTTAATTTTTTAGCTCCACCCATAATTTGAACTTCAGGAGGAGAATAAGGATAAACACCGTATAAAGGTCCAATTTCAGGCATAAATTGCATAATACTGTAGGCTCCACCAAAAGAAACTGCATCAGGATTGAAACGCGTTTCTTGGAAAGAAAGAGAAGCTAACAATCTCCAATCCCAACCAAATTTATTAGCTGCTTTTTTGAAATAAGCATCATAATGAGATAATTGACCGCTTTTTAAGCTTGAAAGTTCAGATTGTGAAACACTTGAAACTTGCGCTAAATCATAGTATTTGTGTTTGATGTATTTAAATGTTGTTTTACGCATAAAGCTTTCCAACCATTTATCAAGTCGAGCTTTAAGTAATGGACTCGATTTACGAATTCCATATCCAATTTTTTGT
Organism: Flavobacteriales bacterium; assembly: GCA_947375085.1. The sequence continues at coordinate 3,650 of CANCEQ010000106.1, read as the reverse complement.
TTTACAGAAATACCTAAACTTATGTCGATGTTTTCATAAAAACGTTGATTAATTCGAGCTAAATTAGATTCAGTAATAGTATAATCAATCATACCTTCCGATACCATTTCAATTAACTCTTCAGCTCCCATTTGCCCATCTTGCTGTTGAATAAAGATAGTATCGCCAATTTCTTCTTGAAGATGTTTTAATCGTTGGTAATAACTTGAATTTTTCCAAACACTTATTTTCTTATGAGCTAATTGCGATGGGTCAATTAATAATTTTTCACGAAGTTGATACGGTTTCATTTTCTCCCAACCACTTGGCTTTCTTTGAATTAAAACTTGCTCTGAACGCATCGTTGGCAAAGAGAAGTCGATTAATTTACATCGTTCTTTGGTAATTGTATAATTACAAGCGATTATATCTCCTTCGCCATCGTTTAGTAATTGAGTTAATTCATCAAGATTGTTAACGATTTTGATTTCTAATTCAACACCTAATTCGTTTGCAAATTCTTTAAGGACTTCATACTCAAACCCCATTTTTCTCCCCCTGTAAATAAAGAAAGAAGTCGAACTATTTTCTGCAAGTACAGTTAATTTACCATCTTTTAAAATTTCAGGTAAATCGTATCTTACAGCATTTTCAAGAATCGTTTTTGGATCGTTTTTTTTAGGTGAAGAGCAGCTATCATAAACAACAGTTAATAGCAAAATACCTATCAAAACGTAAATTGTTTTAATACGATTTTTAACTAAAATGAATTCACGATATTCATTTAGCTTTTGCATTTTTATCTTGTCGATCAACGCTTTCATCCTAACTACTACGAAAAGAAAGGAGAAAGGTTTCAAAATATTTAATTTGAAGATTTGAAGATTTGTTGATTTGAAAATGGGATGATTTGAAATTAATTAACTTTCATTAAAAAATGGAATAGCATCTTTCATGTAGACAAAAAACGTTTTTTCAATTTCAACTTCATGTTTTAAAAAAACTGATAGACCATTTTTTAATTGATTGTCAAAGGAAATTCTTCGCGAAACACCTTGACAAGATAAATTTAATCCTTCTAAACCTTTATAACTTAATAACCAATTGTCTTCTTGCATTTTACGCAACATAAATTGAAATTTTTCAGAATAAAAGTCGGTTGAAGTATTTATCGATTGATAAAAGTTGTTTACAAATGATTCAAAATCATTAGAATGAAATTTACTCCAGTTTTTTGCTAATAGATGATCGAAGTAGATATCAACAGCAATGGCAGCTACTTTTGGTAAATCATCGTGTAATAAATGAACTAAATCTAAAACTGCAGGATGATGGTCGATGTAATGATCTATTTTTCGATGCAAAGTAACACCTTCCTGAAGTTTTAAGGGGAGGTGAGTATAGTCTTTTCCTTTCACAAAATCTCCATACAAATTGGCTTGCATTAATTCAAGATCATTATTTGAGAAAAAGAGATGTCCTAGGAAATTCATTTAATTTGATAATTTGAAAATGTGTTAATTTGAATATGAAAGGATTTGAAAAATCATTTTTTATTTTCCTTTTTACTAATACCGTTTTCTGCTTTTTTTTATTTTGTCGGCTCCCAAATATAATTACCTTTTTTATCTATATAACCAGATTCATAGTTTTCATATTTATCTCCTATTGTAACAGATGCAAGTCCATTTTGAAAACTGTCTGCTAAAGTAAATTTGGGTTGAATTAACATTGTTCCGTTTTTATCTAAATAACCATATTTTTTATCTTTACTATTTAATTTCACAACTGCAAGTCCTTCTGAAAAATGTTGTCCTAAATAATATTCACAAGGAATAGTAAGATCTCCAATTTCATTAATGTATCCATATCCATTGTCAAAAACAGCACACATTCCATCAGAAAAATAAATATCCGCACCTTTGTATTGAGGTTGTATAATTATTTCATTTTCTTTATTTATAAATGCATATAAGTCTTTACTATTTATTTTTCCATCTATCTTCAAAGGCATTACAGCTGCTTTTCCTTCAGAAAACTCTCTTGTGTATTTATAAGTTGGGGAAATAATAAAATCTCCATTTATGTCAATAAATCCCCAAGTCCCATTTTCAGAACAGTTTATTAATCCTTCGTTGTACTTCGAAACCAAAAAGTTTTTACCATCTAATTTAATAGCTCCACTCTTGTCTATAAAACTCCCTTTAGAAATAACGTCTTGCATAACAAGTGCATATCCATTTTTAAAGTCAGAACAACTATAGTAAAATGGTTCAATAACGAAGTTTCCAGTTTTATCGATATAACCAAATTTATCTCCCAGAGACGCAAAAGCCAAATTCTCCGAAAAATCGGACACCATATCAAACTTTGGTTGAATAATAAAATTCCCCTTTTTGTCAATAAATCCCATTTTATCACCTACAAAAACTCTAGCAAGACCTTCTGAAAATGAAGATACTCCCTCAAAGACTAAATCTATAATTATTTGTCCTTTGTTGTTTATGAAACCTGATTTTTTGTCTTTTGTAACTTGGAATAAATTATTTTGCATTTTTTTAATGTCGTAAAATCTTCTTGAATACGTAAATTTGATTGTCAATTTGTACTAATTTTTTGTCCTCCGATAATTTTTTCCGAAGCTAAAATTTAAAATTAGTAGTTATTTCTCTAGTCCGAAGCTTGAATTTCAAAGTTTCTACCAACTTAAACCTAATCTCTAGTCTCCTCAATCGACTGCAAAATAATAGCTCCCGCTTTTCTAATTTCGTCTTCTGTAATAGTCAAAGGAGGAGAAAGTCTGAAACTATATGGATGAGATAAAAACCAAAAACTGATTAGGCCTAATTCTAAACAACGTTTTACAACTTTTTCAACGCGTTCAAAAGATTCCATATCGAAGGCAAACATTTGACCGATGCGTCTGATTTCTTTTATTTCAGGATCTTTTTTAACGATTTCTTCAAGTAATTTACCATTTCTTTCAACTGATTCAAAATCAATCTCTTTCTCGAAAACCTCTAAACAAGCATTTGCAGCTGCACAAATAACTGGGTGTCCACCAAAAGTTGTTATATGGCCTAACATCGGATTGTAGGTGAATTCATATAAGTTTTCGTAAGAAGAAACTACAGCTCCAATTGGCATTCCTCCACCTAGCGCTTTTCCAAGAGTTAAAACGTCTGGAACAATTTTGAAATGTTCAAAGGCAAATAATTTCCCCGTTCTTCCCATTCCACATTGAATTTCATCAAAAATCAATAAAGCACCGACTTCAGTACATCTTTTTCTTAAGGCAAGTAAAAATTCAAGTGTTGGTACTCTCACACCAGCATCTCCTTGAACTGTTTCAACGATAACTCCTGCTGTTTTTGCAGTAATATTTTTTAAATCTTCAACTGAATTGAATGGTAAAAAGCGTACATCTGGAAGTAAAGGTCTAAAAGCTTGTTTCTTCACTTCATTCCCAGAAACAGACATTGAGCCGTGAGTAGATCCGTGATAAGAACCTCTAAATGAAATTAATTCAGTTCTACCAGTTACACGTTTAGCTAACTTTAAAGCAGCTTCATTCGCTTCAGTCCCTGAATTGACTGTGTATACACAATTTAAATTTTCTGGTAATAAGGCGGTTAATCGTTCTGAAAAAGCAAGTGGAGCGTCTTGAATAA
>CANCEQ010000105.1 GCA_947375085.1 Flavobacteriales bacterium | reverse complement strand
TGAAAAATGTAATTAATAAATAAATATATATGAGTTATGATGTAGAATTCCATAAGAATGTGGAAAGTATTAAAACAGGTTTCGAAGATTATGAAAAAGCAGAAGAGTTAGGCTTATTCATTAATTCAGACCTAAATATTACGTTTAATTTGAATAAGATGTTTAGTTGGGCGCTTGATTGTGACTATTGGATTGACGAAGTTGAGGGATTTAAAGGAAGCGAAGTTGCTCCAAAATTAGTAAAAGCAATTTCTAAAATGCTTTTAAATAAATCTGAAGCTGAAACGTATAATTCCCCAAATGGTTGGGGAACCTATCCAAACGCATTAAGATTTTTAACGCTATTTTGTCAAGAATGTGTTGACAATGGAGATTTTTGGGTAGCAATTGATAGATGAGTTAAATTGATTTATTTTCAACTTGGTGTAATAAAAACACCAGGTTAAAAATATTATTGAGTTCTTTCTTATGTTTGGCATGTCATTAAAAGGAAATAGTTTCAGTGTGTAAGGAATTATTACATACTGCCGAAAATGTTAAATAAAATTCTGAATTAATCATAACTAGTATTTTGGATGAAAGTTCAATTTCCGAGTATTTTTCTGAAGTTTAAAACCATCTTATTTTTATTCAATTTTAGAATACCGTTCAAATAAAACACTTTTATACTTCTCTTTCATTTCAAAAGTCAAAAAAGAGGACTCAATCCAATTAAAAGCGATTTTTTTATTTTTAATAAATCGCTTAAAAACACTATTGATTTGTTTAGGTGTTAAACCTAAATCTTCTCCCAAATGAATGAAATTTTCTTTAGTAAGTTTTCGCTTTTTCCCTTGAATTGTTAATGCTAATTCTTCTGTATCTTTTGGATTTAAAATAGCAACGTTTAATAAATCATAAGCTGGGGACAAGGACCAACCTGAAATAGTTTCAATCATTGAGAAATTTTTTAAATGCATATCATTGTTTCCTGTAAGAAAACTGAATAATGTGATTTCAAAGAAAAAGATATTATCTAATAATGGATTATTGGAGAAACTATTGAGTGCTTTTCCGATTTTTTCCATCGAACTTTTATACTTATCAAATGCTTCAGTAATTTGAAACATATCAATCATATGTATTTTATCTCCTTGATTTGTTCTATCAACTCTTTTAGTGATGTATGATAATTCACCTGATTGTAAACGAATTAAACTTGATGGCACAGTCTTAATTCCGAAAGATTCCGCAATTTTCATTGTTACATGTTCGTTTTCTGGCATTTCAGGAAAATCTTCTGATGGTGGTTTAAAAATGTAATTACCACCTAAAGCACCAACAACAGTTAATCGTGAATCCGATTTATCATTCGCTTCTTTTATTAATGAAAGTGAAAGTTTTGCTTGAACACCTGGAACAGCAATACTTCTTTCAATCACATTTTTTGCCAGTTCGTCCATTTGATTGATTGTATAAGCCAATTTTGGGGCTTCCTTTAAACCAAAAAAAGATAAACTACAAGCAGAATGAAAATCTATTTCGTTATGTAATTCACCATAACAATACAAACATTTATTTGCAACCTTTATATTATTCATGTTCTCCATCATTTTCAATTATTGGTAAAACACTAACAGCACCTATACAATTCTGACAACAAGCTAGTAATAATCCCATTCTGTCATTTGATTTAATTTTCCAATTTTTAGATGCTACTTCTAATAACCATCCTTCAGGAATCAAACCTTCAAAAAAAGGAAACAAACGACTATTGATATACTTTTCATTTGCAACTGGCATCGTAAAAGTTATAAATTGGGATGGGTATTTTTCAATATATGCTGTATCATATTGAAAAGTGTATTCACCTTCATCGGTTTCAACTAAAATACCTGCATGAATATCTTTATATAAAATGGATGCGCTTCTCATAATTCAATTATTTAGAGTTTACTTCTTTACTATCCATTGGTACAAGTTCATGTCCAAACATTTTAAGAACAAGATTTACCTTATCCAAATTCATGTTTGTTTTTCCTTGTTCAATTTTACGTATTACAGTTAAAGCAACCCCAGTTCGTTCAGCGAATTCTTCTTGAGTAAGATTCACCTCTTTTCTGCGCTCTTTCACAAACTCTGATAAATTCTTCATTATATGTATTTGAATATAAAACGAAGTAAATATACGAAATTATATGTTATTGCATATATTTAAGCTTTTATTTTTAATTTTATATCTATTTACATATAGTTTAGTGTAAAAAAAACGGGCGTTCATTTATGAACGCCCCTTAAATAATTTTCATTAAAGTTAATCATTGAAACTTCTTAAATAAAAACTATAAAAATTGATTTTAATGTTTTTATGTTATTTTTGAAATATTAATGAAAAACATTCCTGTACGACAAATTCAAAAATCTCGAAAAGAACCTGATTTATCAGGAAACTTTAGTATACGTGATTTAGCAACTATTCTAGATGGACAAGACCTTGTTCAGGATATACATAGACATGATTTCTTTTATTTACTAATAGTAAAAACTGGAAAAGGAAGTCATGAAATAGATTTCAAATCATATAACGTTTTTGACGGTTCAATATTCTTTATGAGACCAGGTCAAGTTCATAAAATATCACTTGATAAAGAAAGTAAAGGTTATTTATTGCAATTTGAAAATGCATTCTATTATCCGTTTGATAATGACCGAAAAAAAACTCTATTTAGAGCAAGTATTAAAAATCATTGCCATCTAGAAAATGATAATTTTGAAAAACTATATAGGTTAGTACAGCAGATATACAATGAAAATGGTGAGAAACAAGAAGGTTTCATTGAAGTGATAAAAGCTAATTTAGGCATTTTTTTAATAGAGTTTATTAGAAATAAACGAAGTACTTCAACAACTTTAAATATCGAAAACACATACGCACAAGAACGGCTTGAGGAACTTTTAGAACTTATAGGTACTCATATTTATAAAATAAAACAGGTGTCTGAATATGCTAAAATGTTAAATATTTCAGGTTACCAATTGAATTCAATCACAAAACAAACTTTAGGTAAAACTTGTTCTGAAATAATCAATGAAAATATTATTTTAGAATCAAAAAGAAATATTCTTGCTACTTCAAATCAAATAAATCAAATTGCATTTGATTTAGGTTATGAAGACATTTCTTATTTTATTCGTTTCTTTAAAAAACATACTGGTTATACTCCAGAAGCATTTAGACAGAAATTTAAATAAGTCCTATCCATCTTCATTTTTGTCCTATTTAATCCATATTTAACAGGTCTATTTTTGTAAAGAATTTAAAACTTACAAAAATGAGAAAATTATTTATTGGATTTATAATGATATTTATAAGTCAGATTACATCAGCACAAGATTCAAGTAAAATCAGTAAACCAAAAGCGCCTATACCTGTGGAAGTTTTTACAGGAAACAGTAGACTCTACTATCAAGTGTTCATAAATCGAAAGATTACTAAAAATAATAAAATTGGTTTTTTTAGTAATTCTTCATTTTCGGCAGATTATAAAAAAGATTTTACGAAAAATGAATATCAAACAACCTCGGCATTGTATGTAGACCTATTTAAAGGCTTAAGTGTAAATGCCGGTGCTACATTTAATTCTTCAGAAGGATTAAAACCGTTTGCTGGATTACAATATATGTACGCAAATAAGTCACTTTTGATATTTTATCTTCCAAGTTATTATTATTTACAAAGTAATAAAGTTTCAAACCTTGCTATTATTGAGTTTAAACCTAAAATAAATCAAAAATGGTCGATTTACTCTAGAATACAAGTTTTTAATGCATATAATATTGAAAAGAACAATCATGCTAGAAGATATGTTTATTCAAGATTAGGTTTGAGTTTTGCTAATTATACGTTTGGATTGGCTTCAAATATTGATTGGTATGGTGCAAGCAAATTTAAAAGAGAAAATTACGGTATGTTTTTCCGAGTAAATATTTAAATAAAACCTAACTGCAAGGCTCATATTTTATACAACATTCTGAAGCATTCAAATTATACTTCAGAATGTTGTACAATAAACTTTAAATATGTCCTATTTAACTTGAAATTAATCCTATTAATCACCTTGTAATCAATAGTAGATTTGTTATAAATAATATAATTAGTATGAAAACAAAAACGAAAATGAAATTATTAGCATCATTAAAAATTTGGATTGCTATATATCCAGCTATTACACTTTTCCTTTTTTTATTTGGGAAAACACTTTCAGTTCTTCCTTTGTATCAAAGAACTTTTATTTTAACTCTATCACTTGTCCCAGTAATAGTATTTATAGGTATTCCAATTGTAGATTTCATGATAAATTTAATTTCATCCAAATCAGAAAAGAAATAAGTTTAAATGAGTTTAATTATTGAAAATTTAAATTCTAGACGTGAATTTGTAAAAAAAAGTAGTCTTGCCTTATCAATGTTTTTTTTACCAATTCCATTAATGAATTTTTCAAAATATGATACTATGAAAAACGATAAAATATTTGATGTAATAATAATTGGAGGGAGTTATTCAGGTCTTTCAGCAGCAATGACATTAGGGAGAGCTTTGAAGTCAGTTTTAATTATTGACAACGCTAAACCATGTAATATTCAAACTCCACATTCTCATAATTTTTTAACACAGGATGGAAGTACACCAAAAGAAATTTCAACTCTAGCAAGAAATCAAGTTGAAAAATATAAATCCGTTAAGTTTTTCGATGGAAATGCTGTCGAAGGAGTTAAAAATCCAGACAGTTTTTCTATAAAATTAGAATCAGGTGAAGAATTTACAGCTAAAAAAATAGTTTTTGCAACTGGTATTAGGGATGTTTTCCCTAAAATAAAAGGCTTTTCAGATTGTTGGGGTATTTCTGTTTTACACTGCCCGTATTGTCACGGGTATGAAGTAAAAAATCTAAATACAGGAATTTTAGGAAATGGTGAAAGTGGTTTCGAACTAACTAAATTAATTTCAAATTGGACAAATGATTTAACTCTATTTACAAATGGAATTTCATTATTGAATCAAGAGCAAACAAATCAATTGAATAGTCATAGTATTAAAATTGAAGAAAAAGAGATTGAATTGATAGAACATGTAAATGGGCAAATTAGTTCCATCCTTTTTAAAGATGGAACTAAAACTAATATTGAAGTGTTTTATGCTCCACGACCATTTGTGCAACATTGTTTAATTCCCGAACAATTGGGCTGTAAAATTACTGAACAAGGCTATATTGAAGTTAATCATTTACAAAAAACAACAATTGAAGGAGTTTACGCATGTGGTGATAATTGTACTAAAATGAGAACTGTTGCAAATGCTGTATCAATGGGTACCACGACAGGCATCATGTTAAACAAAGAGATGGTATTTGAGAATTTTTAATATTCATATTAACTTCTGTTAATACAATTAGAATTATTAAAATATACTGATTTATCAGTATTGTAATTTGACAAGTTAAGTTTGAGATTTGTCAATCAAATTCATCATTTAAAGATAGACTAAAAATGAAAAAAAAGAAGCTGATAATCATACAATTAATTTTAACAATTCTTTTTATAATTCCGACAAAATTAATTGCACAAGAAAATTCAAATGTCCGAATGAAGGATTCAATTTCAATTTCAAAATTTGATTTTGAAAAAATGTTCAAATGTAAAATTGGTGACATTTTTTTAAGTGAAACAACTGAATTAATAAACGAATCAGTTGTTTTAATAAATAATGAAATTGGGGAGAATAAACAATTAAAATTGAAACTTAAAAATAATTCAAATGTATTTTTAATAATTCAGGTTAACGGAAAAGATTCAATTCAATTATTTGTCATATCAGATAATAAATTAATTTTTTATAAGAACAACCATTTTAAAAATAGTTTAACATTAGTTAAATGCGAAGAAGACGATATCATTTCAGAATAATTTCTTAAAATAATTTCTTATGAAAACAAAATATAGTTTATCAATCTTTTTTTTAATTGTATTTCAATATTTATCAGCTCAAATACCAATATTAAACAGTAATTCTGCTACTAAAAAAGTAATATACCTTGATTTTGACGGTCAAAGTGTGAGCGGAACTTCCTATAATACAAGTTATAATATACCTGTAATTAATGCTGCTCCCTCAATAATGTCTACAGCAAATATTATTCTGATTTGGAAAAGATTATCAGAGGATTATAGACCATTCGATGTTAATATTACGACTGATTCCACCATTTTTAATGCAGCAATTAGTAATAAACGTATCCGTATGATTGTTACTTCAACAAGTGCTTGGTTTGGAAGTGCAGGAGGAATCGCCTATATAGGTAGCTTTTCATGGGGAGGAAATCCGGCTACACCAGGGTTTATTTTTGAAAATCAATGCGCATACAATCCAAAATATATTGCTGAAGCCTGTGCTCATGAAGTTGGTCATAGTCTATCATTAAAACATCAAAGTACTTGGTCTGCAGGTTCACCATGTTCTAAAACCGCAGAATATAATCCTGGACAAGGTTCTGGAATTACATCTTGGGCTCCTATTATGGGGGTAGGCTATTATAAAAACTTTACTGTATGGCACAAAGGAACAAATACTACAAGTTGTAGCTTTATTCAGAATGACCATGGAAATGGATTTCCAGGTATAACAAATTCATATTATCTAAATTATCTACCCGATGATATTGGTGATACATATTTGGATGGTAAAGAAATAAATGTAAATTCTTCAATAACATTGGATTCAGGTTTAATAACTCAACCGAGCGATATTGATTTATATAAATTTAATATTTGTAATAATCGATATATGAATTTTAGTGTTAAACCATGGGCTCTAGACACGATTAACTTTGAAGGAGCAAATTTGGATATTCGTTTTAAATTATATGATTCACTAAAAAATGTAATAGCGATTGATACCTCATTATCAGAATTAAAAGCTTTTGTCGGAATAAACTTAACGGCAGGCTCATATTATTTTAGTATAGATGGTGGTGGCTCTTCTAATTATGACGATTATGGCAGTCTTGGAAAATATTTCATCAAAATTACTTCGAATAACATCCCAAATATAATTTCTAATTTTAACAGCGATTCTGTTTTTTGTGTAGGTCAAAATATTAATTTGATTGATGTTTCAACGGGTACTCCTTCCAATTGGTTATGGGATTTAACTGGTTCAAATTTAATTAGTTCATCTATTCAAAACCCATCAATATTTTATGATAATCCTGGGATTTATTCCATAAAATTAGCTGCTTCAAATGGAGTGTTATCTTCTTGTTCCATAAGTAAAAAAATAAAAATAAATAGTAATCCAACTATTACTTTATACTCTGAAACAGATATAGTATGTGAAGGAAAATCATTAGTTATAGAAGGTAGTGGTGCAACAACTTATTCATGGTCCCCTGGGGGTGAAACATTATCAAGTATTTCAATTAATCCAATAAATACGACATCGTATTCTTTAACAGGATTTAATGGAAAATGTGAAGCTACTATTACAAAGCTAATTACAGTAATTCCAAAATTCACTGTTTTGATGTCATCACCAAATGAAATCATTTGTCTAGGTCAATCTACCTCTATTAATATGACAGGCGCTTTGAATTATATTATAAGTCCAGGTGCAATAACTTCAAATCCAGCAATTGTTAATCCAATTATTACAACTAATTATACTGTAGTTGGAAAAGATATAAATGGATGCGAAAGTATGGCAATATTGGAAATTAAAGTCAATGATTGCGCTGCAATTGAAAGTGTAAAACAATTAAATCAATTACATATTTATACAGATGAGTTGAATAATAAACTTATAATTGAATTAGAAAAGGATGTTTCTAGTTTAGAAATCGTAAATTCGAATGGTTTATTGATTTATAATCAATTAAATATAAAAGAAGATATATTAAATATTAATACTGAAAATTGGTCAAAAGGAATATATTTTATAAAAGTAGTTTCAAGCTACAATAGAGATGTTTTTTTCGATAAGGTGATTATTCAATAAAAGAAACAGATGAACGAAGAAAATTGTATTGAAGAAATTTTTTATAAACATTTATTATCCTATCAATTTGATGAAAAGAGTTTAGATTATTCGATTATAGATAATCATAAAGTGATTTTACAAACGTTATCAGATATAGGTAATTCAGGAATAAGTGTATTTGATTTATGCAAAAGAGAAATAGTTTTTTATTCCGCAAATTACGGTCATCTTTTAGGTTATGTAAAGTCTGATTATGAAACAACAGGTCAAGAATTTTTTGCTTCAAAAATTCATCCAGAAGACAAATTAAAGTTGAGTTATAGTGGTGTTTCAAATTTGAAAATATTTGATAATTTTTCAGCAGAGGATAAGTTAAGCCATAAACTAATTAATGAATATAGAGTTTTAAACAATCAAAATCAATATGTTAGACTGATTGAACAAACACAAATGTTAGAGTTGGATGGGAAAGGTCAATCTTGGTTGATGATAAGTTTTGTTGATTTATCTCCTAATCAAAATACATTTGATGGTATTAATAGTCAAATATTTAATTTTAAAACTGGAAAAGCATTATCACTCGATAAAGATGAAATTCCAAAGATTGAATTAACAAAGAGAGAAAAAGAAATTTTACTACTTGTAAAAGCAGGATATTTGAGTAAAGATATTTCTAGTAAATTATTTATTAGTGTTCATACTGTTAATACACATAGGCAAAAATTCTTATTAAAAATGGGGGCAATTAATTCATTTGAGGCGGTAAATTTTGCTTCAAAAATGGGTATTTTAGATTAAAAATACTGATTAATCAGTATTGTGATATTCTAGAGATAGAAAGACCTTTGAGTTCACAAAATATTTAAAAAATATGAACTCAAAACTTATTTTAATACCTCTAATTTATTCATTTAATCTTTTTGCTCAAGAACCAATTAAAGCAAACGATACTGAAGAAATTAAAACGTTGTCTACTCAAAACGAACAACAATTGACTCAAACTATCAAAGGTTCTGTGATGGATTTTTTGTCAAATAAACCAATTTCATTTGCAACTATTGAAATCTTAAATACTAATCCTTTAAGGTCTGTACTAACTGATAGTTTGGGTGTTTTCACATTTAATGATGTCCCTTTAGGGAGGTGTGATATTAAAGCATCTTTTACAGGATATGAACCTACAATTATTAGAGAAATATCTCTAATTTCTTCAAAACAAGTTTTTTTATCAATTTCATTAAAAGAAAGTGTTTCTCAAATTGGAGAGATTATCATTAGACCGAATATAAATAAAGAGCAACCACTAAATACTATGGCTACAGTAAGTGCTAGAATGTTGAGTGTTGAAGAAGCGAAAAGATATGCAGGTGGTTTTGATGACCCTGCAAGATTAGCTTCATCATTTGCGGGGGTAGCAAGTAATACAGACCAAAACGGAATTATCGTAAGGGGGAATGCTCCAAAGTTTTTACAATGGAAAATGGAAGGGATTGAAATCCCAAACCCAAATCACTTTGGCGATTTGAAATCATTTGGAGGAGGTTCATTTACAGCATTAAGCAGTCAAATGTTATCTAATTCTGATTTTTTTACGGGTGCGTTTCCTGCAGAGTATAACAATGCTTTATCTGGGGTTTTTGATATCGGAATGAGAACCGGTTCAAATCAAAAAAGAGAACATACATTTCAAGCAGGTGTTATCGGTATAGATGCATCATCTGAAGGTCCATTTAAAAAAGGAGGAAGAGCATCATACCTCTTTAATTATCGTTATTCAACCTTTGCATTATTAGCTCCTTTATTACCTGATAATGCAAACAGTTTAAAATTTCAAGATTTATCTTTTAAATTAAATTTCCCAACTAAAAAGGTAGGTGTATTTTCAATTTGGGGTATTGGATTAACAGATAATGCAAGTTCTATAGCTAAAACGGATAGTACGAAATGGATTTATAGTAATGATAATGAAGAAGATATAATTAAACAATATATGGGAGCAGGTGGTGTTTCTCATAAATATTTTTTCAAAAAAAGAGCTTATATAAAAACGACTTTAGCCTCAACTCAAAGTGGAACAGATTGGACAAGTCAAAA
>CANCEQ010000104.1 GCA_947375085.1 Flavobacteriales bacterium | reverse complement strand
TGCACACGGTCTTTGTCAATAAACAATAAAGTGTAAGGTTCTATTTTGATTGGGGTGAAGTCAACATAATGAGTTGGCTGGCAGTTGTCAAATAAAAAAACGTGATAAAAATTTGTCCGATGAGGCGTTACTAAATGGTCTTTGTTTACGGTTGTCAAAGTATACAATGGAACAACTTCCACCTGTAGGTCAGTGCTTCGTTTAAATTTAAGTTTCTTTATTTCGTCAGCCATTGTTTAGTTTAAAGAACAAAGTTAATGTTTTGTCTGTCGGTTGATGTTTGCACGGTCGGTCGTAGCATTACGCCTAACGTTTTACGGATAGGCGAGTGGCGCTCTGGAAACAGTACTTGTCAAGCCGCTTGCCTATGCGTTGTTATGTGCTGGAGACTTTTGGGTGTAACCTACCAAAGTCCAACGGGAATGCTTGTCTCTTGAGTTCAACTTATTGTCAACCGAGAATATTCTGTGTTTTTATTGAAGTTGTTTTGCTTTTTCTAAAATTTCCCCAAATCGATTAATGTCGTCAATTAATGTTGGTAAATCATCGTTTAGCCATTTAAGAAATGTAATCATTTCTTCATAGGTCGTTTCAATTTCACTTAAATTACCGAAAATTGGCTCATAATGATAAATTCGATTTCTTAAAGTTCTAATTTTATAGAGTGCATCTGCAATTGTATCTCTTTGTCGTAATTTTTTAGGTGTGTTTTGAAATATTACACGTAATGGCTTCCATAACAGAGAAGTATGATTTCTATTAAATAACCTATTCCAAAAACCAAAATTAAGTTCAGCAATTATTTGGTCAGCAGTTATTATTTTTCTTTGTTTTGATAATTTTTGTGTTGCGTCAGAAACAAAAGGTAAAAAAGTAACAGGCAGTTTATTTTTAAACCAAAATGGGTCATTAAAATATTCTGTCAGTTTGTTATGTATAGCATTTCTTAAACTAATCTCCAAGACGGATAGAATTGGATAGAAAGCTTCTGAAAGTTCAATGTTTACTTTGTAAAGTTGTACAGCTTTTTCAAAATCATCACCTGTTTTTTTTAGGTAAGTATTGAATCTTGGTGTAGATAAAAAATATTTGTATTGTTGCTCTGTCATAATTTCAATACCAAAGATAAAAAAAAGTTGTAAAGATTTAATTTTTGTTTTAGCTTTGTAACGTGATGCCAGTGCCTCCTCTCCCAGATTTATGCTGGTGATGAAACTGGCTTTAGTTTTTTTAAGACCTTACTATCTCAAATTTCCCTTTTATTTTTTCCTTTTGATATTTAGAGTTCATATTTAAATACATTTTTAGTTGTTGTCCGCCGTGAATTGAATTCGAAGTGAAATTTTAAAACTTTCCAATTTCCCCCAGGCACGAAGTGGGGTTTTCAGGCTCTTGCACATAACGTTTTGCTGCTAGGTGTCAGCGGGCTAACAAACCCAGTACGTTTCAGCCCGTTGTCACCTAGGAGCTGTTAGTAGATGCCGCTTTCGGGTATAACCTACCAAATTCAACCGTGTATGTTTGTCTGTCGAGGTCAGATTTTGTCAGTTTGTTTTTCTGGAAATTTTGACAAATTTAAAACCTGATTTTGTTTTTCGTTGTTTTTCCATATAATTCTCAATAGATATTAATTTCAAAAACAGTTCGTCATTGTCAGACCATTTTCCTTCAAATGTCATTAGATTTTTCATTTCAATTTCTTCTATTTTTAAAATATTATTTTTTGTTTTCTCAAATATTTGAAAACCAGCAGAAACATCTACCCAACCCATAAACATTGGATTTTGTTCACAAAACATTAAATTTCCTTTGAAGTTTAAAATTGGTTCATTCCAAGTTTTTATTGTTTTACCGTTTGATTTATTTACGATAAAAAAATCGACATCTTCGTACAAATATCTTTTGAATGAAAAGCAATTAAATGACTTATTGAAACCAAGCAATTCATACATTATTGATTCGGTTACATCGTTTGTATCGTCTTTTGTTTCTTCTGAATACGGAAGAGTATCTTTAAAATTTAGTGTTTTACCATTATCTAAATTGATTGTAGTAATATGATTTAAAGTATTTATTTTAGAATATCTAGAATCAATTTTAAATAAATTATTTACAGGTGTTATTTTAGAGTATTCACTTTGATTAATTTCTTTAATTGAAAAGTTCTTTAACTTAATTGTATCATTTTCAATTACAACGAAGTCTTGTTGTGGATTTTCTAAAAGAATTGTTTTTTCACTCTTAAATTTATTTTTCGTTCGTTCACTACAAGCAAAAATTACAGATAAGATTAGAAGTATTGATAGTATTTTCATTTATTATTAATTATGAGTTGTTGTCGTCTCGTTAATTTTATTCGAAGTTAAAATTTAAAAATTTCCCGATTTACCCCAGACCCGAAGCGTGAACTCAAGCGGTTTCTACTAACGTTTTGCTGCTTTGCGTCAGCGGGCTAACAAACACAGTACTTTCAGCCCGTTGTCGCGAAGGAGCTGTTATGTGCTGGAGACTTTCGGGCATAACCTACCAAAGTCCAACGGAAATGTTTGTCTCTTGGATTCAACTTTTTGTCTACCAGCGAATTTCAATTTTATAATAAGTTTTAGTTATCTATTAACATTAATAATTTCTCCTTTTTTAAATTTCTCCATTAATTCGCTTTTTAGAATTGGAAATTGAACTTTTAAATAAGATTCATCTCCTTTTCTTTTTAACTCTTTTAATCCGTTATAATTTGACTCGTATTGATTTTTTAAAACGAAAACTGTATCTCCATTTACATTATTAACTTTATAAAGTGTAAACTGATTATCTTTTGAGATTTCATAAACATCTCCATTCATTGGTGACTCAATAATTTCAATTTTTTTCTTTTTATCTCTTATACTACCAGAGATAGCTGAAATAATAAGAAATGAAAGCAATACAAGTCCAATAAATGTCCATTTTGGTGTTTTACTATTGGATTTTAACTTTTCAAAACTATTTTTCAAGTTGTTTGTAAACTCCTTGTTTTTTAGAACTTGTTTACAATGAGTACATTGCGTAACTCCAATCTTTTTACTTGGTACAAAAGGTATCCAAAAAATATGTAAGTACTTTTGGAATACTACCATATTAATTGAGTTTTCTGTTTCACAATGAGAGCATTTTTCATTGATTTTTTCTGATGCAATTTCAGTTGCTTTGATTCCGTAGATAATCATTTGTTTTTATTTTATGTTTATTTAATTACTTTTTTTGTTTTAAAACGTTTATTTCGAATTCTCGTTTTGGTCTCCCGTGAACTTAAACCGAAGTTATAATTTTAAATCTTCCCGATGTCCCCCAGGCACGAAGTGGGATTTTCAGGCTCTTGCACATAACGTTTTACGGATAGGCGAGGGGCGCTCTGGAAACAGTACTTGTCAAGCCGCTTGCCTATCCGTTGTTAGTATCAGCTGTTAGCACACGACCTACTCTGATTTTCAGGTTATGTTTGTCTCTCGAATTCAACTTTTTGTCAAACCGATTTTTTTTATTTGGAGTTTATTTTTTTAAAAAAGGTATAATTTTCTTTTTCGTCAACTCTACTTTTAAATTGTCAGAATATTTATGAGTAAATTTTTCTTTCTCTTCTTTTGGTATTTCAAAATATTTGTCATTTCGTTTTTCCCAAAGTTCATAATCTTCATCTTCGTTTCCAGGTCTTACAACAAACTCTAAATATTGGACATAATGCCCAAATTCATGAAGTAAAGTTCTATATAATTGTGTGTTTCGGACGTTCTCAAGTTTATATTCTGCAACAAAATTTCTGCCATCGTTTACAATTTCATGTCCATCTTCTAATAATCTTTCTAATTCTTTTTGACTGTCAATTGAAAGTTTAGTCGTCCATTTAAATTTCCGTGTTAAATCAAAAGAATCCAAAATAATAGCTGGAAAATAATTGTTTTCAAATTCATAGGAATAAATAAGTCGACCCCATGTAGGTGACAATGTTTCTTCTTTTCTTTTTGGTTGTCTAAAAATAATAAGTTTTAAATCTCCATAGTCCTTTTTCGGAATTTGTTCTATTATTGTTTCGATGTCCTTAACAGAACATGAATGTAATGAGTTGTCTCTTGTTTTCTCAATTATAAATAAAAATTCATGTCCATTAATTATTTTTTTGATTTTCTCATAATCAACAAGTCTTTCGTAAAAACTTTTCAAAATTCCACAAGGTTCAGGGATGGTCAATTTATTATTTTGTCCATGACCTTGTTTAGAAGTTCCAATGTTTCTATTTCTTCTTATTGGGTTTTTCATGTCAATGTCAAGTTTCTTAGTTTCGAAGCAAAAAATGTCAGTTTTAAGATTCACTTTATTCGGAGCGACAACTTCGAGCAGTTGGTACTAACGTTTTGCTGCTTTGCGTCAGCCCGCTCTTGGATGCGTACGTTAAAGGGTTGTCGCGAAGGAGCTGTTATGCTCTGCTTTGAGCATACGACCTACACAGTTATTCATTGGGTTTCCCTATTTCTCGAGTTCAACTCATTGTCAAACAGTTAATTTATCAATTGCCTAATTATTCACCAAATTTTATTGGTACTAAAAATCTTTTTTCTTCGTTTGATTCTTTATAATCAGGCATTGATGTAATAACTCGAAGTGCTTCTTTTTTATAATTCTCTAAATCTTCGTTTGAGCAAGGTCCTCCCTCTGTTTTAACGACTTTAACATCCTCAATTTTGCCTTTTTTTGTAACAACAAACCCTACATAAATTTTTATAGGAATTGTGTCTTGAATATTTGATTTATTTAATGTGTCGATTTTATTATTTTCTGTATTTTGACTTATAACATTAAAGGATAACAATAGAATTAAAATTGTTAAATTATTTTTTTTTGTCAAATTCATTTAATTTTTATTTTTAAATAATATATGCGCTTTCAAGGTCGAGTAGGGTGTATTAACCTTTTAATTTTTTTTCCTAAAGCTCAATTTTCGAAGTTTATTTTTTTAATCTCACGTCGGTTTTTGGTTGTCGTCGTCCGTTGTGAACTTAAATCGAAGCGAGATTTAAAAACTTTACGATTTCCCCCAGACCCGAAGCGAGAACTTTTTCGAGAAGTTGAGCATAACGTTTTGCTGCTAGCTGTCAGCGGGCTAACAAACACAGTACTTTTCAGCCCGTTGTCAGCTAGGAGCTGTTACCTGATGCTGCCTTTCGGGTGTAACCTACAATTCTTTAGTCTAGGTCGTACCGTTATTCAATTCTTAAATTTAAAGATAAAATTGAATTTTCACATTTACCGTTATTTTTGTTTTCAAAATATTTCGAAATTTTAGTATTGTTAATTTCATTAAATAATTCAATTCGAAAAGATTCGGAATCCTTATTAAAATTTTCAAGTTGTCCTTTTTTCTTAATAACAATTGATTTTAAGAGGCATTTTTCGTCATAATTAAGTTCGAAATAGACTTTGTCACTTTTTATTTTTTTTAAATCTGCTTCATTTAAAGTCTCAATTGTAGGCTTATATATTATTGAAATGAATTTAGATTCTTCTGTTTCACTTTTTTCAGAATGTATATTAATTTCACAATTTTTGGTGTAAATAATTGTGTCGAAAATAATTTTTGATTTATAAATTGGTGTCGCCCAATAATTACCACTTATAAATAATATTAATGATAAAAGGATAATTGATTTTAATTTCATTTTTCTAATTTTTGTCGTCCTCTAAAAGTTAAAGTCGAAGTGATAATTTAAAAATTTTTAGTTGTCCCCCAGGCACGAAGTGAGAATTTCAGGCAGTTTCAGGTAACTACTATATACTACTTCAAAAGTAGCGAGTATATGTTGTTTTATGTGTGTTATGCGCTAAAATGTTGTTTTTTTTGAGTGGGTAAATTACGGCTTCGCCGTTATGAGTCACATAGGTTATAGGCGATTCATTTATTTTACGTAATCAAAACTAATTTTTATTTTGCTTATCTACAAGAACTTTTAGTTGTTATTTATAAATCATCGAATGGACTCTTTATTTGTTGAATACTTTTTGTACTAACATGAGTGTATATTTCGGTTGTTCTACTACTGCTATGTCCTAAAATTTCTTGAATGTATCTTAGATCTGTCCCAGCTTCAAGAAGGTGTGTTGCATAGGAATGTCTTAACCAATGTAGTGTTACTGGCTTGGTTATTCCCGCTTTGAAAACAGCTTTTTTTAAGACTTGTTGTAAGCTTCTCTGATCGTATTGTGTTCCTGGCTCTTGACCTTCGAATAAATAGTCTAATGGGCGATAGGCTTTGTAATAATCTCTCAGCATTTCAATTGTCTTGTCACTCAATGGTACTATTCGATCTTTCTTTCCTTTTGATTGTTGGACAATTAAAATATTTCTTTTCGAATCGACGTGATTTGGCTTTAATCGTAATACTTCTCCACATCTTAATCCACAAGAGTAGATGAGAGATAACATGGTTTTGTGCTTTATGTTAACCAACGAATTAATGGTTCGTTTTACCTCTTCTTTACTTAGTACGTTTGGCAACTTTTTTTCTCTTCGAGGTCGCTCAATTAAATCGACATTTATATTGACATTCTGGATTTTTCTGAAAAACAATTTAACGGAATTAATTACTTGATTTTGAAAAGATTCTGATAAACCGTTTTTTAGAATGTAATTGTTGTTAAAGTCGATAATGTCGTCATTTTTTATCTCTATTAAACTCTTCGTCGAATGAAATCTTAAAAATCGTTTCAAGGTCTCCATATAAACTTCGATGGTATTGTCACTGTATCGCTTGGCGAGTAAATAACTTTTGAAAGATTTGATTTTGTCTTCAATGTCTGGAGTTAATTCAGGAAGAATGTATTTTGCTTGAACGTAAACACTTTTTGGTGTCTCTAATTTAAATGGTTTGAAATTAGAGCATTCTACCCAATAATTCCCTCGACAAACTTGAAATAAATCAGCTTTAACCTGACGAGAATAGGGTATATGCCAACATTGAAGCGAAGAGCTCCATTTTAAATCTGTAAACGCGCTTTTCAACAAAAGAAGAATCTCATCGTCTTTCTCAAATTTTAAACAAACCCGTAATTGTCCCTTATGATTTACCGATTCGATGGTTATGTTTTTTATCATAAATAGTAATTTCTTACTCTAAGATAAGAAAAAACCTTTTATAATTATCAATTAACAATTGACAATTTTCAATTATTTTCTAATCTTTTTTTCCACTCAATGCATCAATTTTTTCATGTAAATGATTCAATAAAGTAAACTGTTGCGCTTGAGATTCAGTTAATGCTTTTATCTGATCTTCTAATAAAAGATCCATTTTTTGATGTAAACTTCTGATTTCTAATTCCGCTTTTAAATTTACTAAATAGTCATTTTCACTTCGAAGTCGATCTTTCTCTTCTTGACGATTTTGACTCATCATGATGATTGGAGCTTGAAGTGCAGCGATACATGATAAAATCAAATTCATTAAAATAAAAGGGTAGGGATCGAATTTAAACACACCCATTGCTATGGAGTTGAATATGATCCAAAGAGATAAAACAATCCCAAAAATGATAATGAATTTCCAGCTTCCTCCAAAACGAGCAACCGAATCTGAAATTTTTTGTCCTTTCGTTAAAGGTTCGTCAGGCGGATGAAGTAAATTAGTAATGATCAATTGTTCTGACTTCATAGAGTCTTTAACGATCTTATGTAATTTTTTTAAAGACTCATTTTGACTTTTCAATAATTCATCAATATCCTTCGTGTCCATTCCTTACCTTTAATTAAAATAAATTTAACTTCTAAAAAAAAAGCGATTTCAACTAATGAAACCGCTTTAAAATATTACATCCCTGCAGAATCAGCAGAAGGACCATAAGTGTCTGGTAAAGCAACATCTAATAATCGTAAATAAACCGAAAGTTGACCTCTATGATGATATAAATGATTCATGCACCAAGTTCTAACAACAGAAGCTTTTGGCATAGTGAAATAAATTTGTTCACCATTTCTCATTGTCCAAGGTTTTTGGAATTCAGATTCAGGAGTATCAGTAAGAATTTGTTCAGCTTGAGCAACTAATTTGTCATGTAAAGCTAAAATATCATCAGTTGAATTATAAACCTTTGGAGTAAAATCACCTTTCGAAAAATCCAATTCATCGTGAACTAAACATTCTTTCCACCAACCTGAAATCTCTGCAACATGCACACTTAAACGTTGAAGAGACATCGATTTTTCATGTGGTTTAAAATCGCCCTTTTCAAACGGCACTCTCTCTAATAATTTACGAGTACTAGCCGCTTCATGCTTTAACTCAGCCAATAAAATGTCATTAATTTTCATGTATTTTAATTCTAATATTTTCTATCGTAAAGATAATTTTTTTGATGATATAAGCGTCAGTTTAAAGACTGAATAATTCATTGGGTCTTTAAAAGTGGAGGTTTAATCTAAAGCTATGCTGTAAGCTGGTCTTTCCACCGAGTTAGCTGTAAATTTTTCCGTAATCGCGTTTTGCTTTTTCGGCAAAAAGGAGCGTGAAGGAAAGTATTTACCTGCGATTTCACTTCACGAAAGATATTTGTTCACTTTGTATAAACTAAATGAAGTGAAAAACTCCTTGGAATGACCTTGATTTTTGCTTATCCTTCGAAAATAGTATTTTCTCTTATCAAGAAAAAGTAAGATCCTACATTTTAAAAGAATCTACTAAAAACAAAAAATGCTTTGAAGAAGTATCACCCCCATTCAAAGCATTCTATTTGTTCAGACCTAAGCCCTAATACCTATTACCTTTGACCTAAAACCTAAGCCCTTTGACCTAATACCTATGCCTTATTACCTATTACCTTTGACCTAAGCCCTTTGACCTATTTATAGTAATCCCGCACACACTTTCATACGAATAATACGTTTCGCTGAAGCATCTACTTTCGCTTTAAACTCAGGATTCGATTTATACTTAGCTAAAATTTCAGCGTGAGATTTCTTAGCATCAACAGGCATTAATAAAATATCACAACCCGCATTCACCGCTTTGAAAGCAGATTCAGGAACACTAACAACACCTCCCATATTCATTGCATCAGTCACAATTAATCCTTTGAAACCTAAACTATCTCTCAATAATTGTTTAACGATTGTTTCAGATAGAGTAGAAGGTAATCCTTTTGTATCGAATTTTGGATTGTTTGCAACAGCAATATGAGCAACCATAATCGATAAAACACCATCTTTAATCAGACCTGGATAATTATGAATCTCTTTTAATTCACCATCAATCATTTGTAGTGATTTATGTGTATCTCCAGAAACTAAACCGTGTCCTGGGAAATGTTTTGCTGTAGCAATAATGTTATGATTTTGAGTCTCTTGAATAAAAGCATTAGACCAAGGAACGATGTTCGCTGGATTTGCTCCAAAACCTCTATATCCAACAGTTGAATTTGATGACATATCTACAACTGGAGAGAAATTGTAATTAATTCCGATTGCATTTAAATCAGTCGAAATTGTTTTAGCACAAGCAGTTACCTCTTCGATTGTTTTAATTTCATTTGCTTTTTTAACGATTGTGGCCCCTTTGATTTTCATGTTCATTAATGTAGGCTCAGCATCAGCAGAATATAAAAAAGGAATGTTTCCGATACTATCGTTCATTTTTTCGAACTGACGAATCAACTTCGTGAAACCATCTTTCGTTCCGTTCAACATCAACACACCTCCAATTACTCTTTCTTTAATGTGTTGTTTTATTAACTCTTCTGTTTGACCGTATCTCCCAACTGCAGGCATAATTAACTGAGCAACAATAGCAGTATCATCTAATGCTTCAAATATTGCATCAACTTGTTTGTCCAATTGAGCATTATCTTTTAAGTAGTCATTTAAAGCAAATTTAACCTCACTTTTAGGAATGATAATTTTCTTTTTTTCAGTTTTCGTTTCTTGCGCACAAGCCTGAAATAAAAATAAAGCAATTAAACTTATAAGAGAAAGTTTTGTCATTTTGTGTGAATTGAATTAATAATAATTTTCAAAGTTAAAACATACTCTTCACCAACAAACCAACAAAGAATAGTTTTATAAACAGAATGCATGTCAATAACCGTTCC
>CANCEQ010000103.1 GCA_947375085.1 Flavobacteriales bacterium | reverse complement strand
AGTTTTGATGATAGAGCTAAAAAAATTACAAAAGCAATTGTGAAAATTTTACATAATTGCAATGTTAAATTTGCTGTTTTAGGAGCAGAAGAAAGTTGTACAGGAGATCCTGCTAAAAGAGCAGGAAATGAATTTACATTTCAAATGCAGGCAATGATGAATATTCAAGTACTAGATGGATATGAAGTCAAAAAAATAGTTACGGGTTGTCCTCACTGTTTTAATACACTAAAAAATGAGTATCCTGAATTAGGAGGTAAATACGATGTGATTCACCATACTGAATTAATTCAAGATTTGATTAATACAGGTAAATTAAAATTAGAAGGTGGCGCTCAATACAAAGGGAAGAAAATCACTTTCCACGACCCTTGTTATTTAGGACGTGCAAATGATGTATACGAAGCACCTCGAAGTTTAATCGAAAAATTAGACGCTGAATTAGTTGAAATGAAACGTTGCAAAACAAACGGATTGTGTTGTGGTGCAGGTGGAGCTCAAATGTTTAAAGAAGCGGAGAAAGGAAACAAAGAAATTAACGTTGAAAGAACAGAAGAAGCTTTAGAAACTTCAGCTGAAATAATTGCTACTGGTTGTCCTTTCTGTAATACCATGATTACAGATGGTGTTAAATTAGCAGGAAGAGAAGAAGATGTTAAGGTTCTTGATGTTGCAGAATTAATCGCTTCGGCATCTGATTTATAAGATATGTATTTTCCTCAATTAGCATCCGATTCAAGAGTTTGGGTTTACCAATCAAATCGTCCGTTTTCTGAAAATGAAAAAGATCAATTAACGGAAGTATTTAAAGTATTTGTAGATTCTTGGGCAGCTCATGGTTCAAAATTAGTTGCCGATGCAACAATTATTGGAGACTACTTTGTTGTTTTAGCAGTTGATGAAAAAACAGCAATGGCTTCTGGTTGTTCAATTGATAGCTCAGTAAAATTCATCAAAACAATTGGACAACAATTCAATATCGATTTTTTTAATCGTTTGAAATTAGTAGTTCAAAAAGAGAACGAAACAAAAATGATTTCTTTTTCAGATTTGGGTCAATACGAAGATTGGAAAATTTACAATACATTGGTTAATACAATTGACTTGCTAAATACTTCATTTTTAATTCCGGTAAATGAAAGTGAATTATTTAAAATGGTATAAGTAAAAATAATAAGATTTGAAGAGGATGTCCGAAATGTCGAGACATCCTCTTTTAATTTATGGAGGTTGGATTGGAAATTGTTAAAATGAGGTTTTGAAGTGTGAATAAGAATAGGTTACTTGTATAAATGAGCATTTTATATAGAAAATTCACCTTCGTGTATGGGTATATCGATTAAGTTCAAATTTTCAGTTTCGATTTAAAATTAAAAAATAAAGATGTTTAATTTCATATATTCAATAATTAAAAGATGTAATATTAGAAATGATAAAAGCTTTTATTATAGAGGATTTATCTTTTTAATACTTTTTATAATTGCTTTATATTTTGTATTTCCAATTATCATTTTATACTTTTATTTTAAAGATTTTTTCAATAATTTAAACACTACTAATCAGTTAATAGTTTGTATATCAGTTATATTTATAATAATTTATCCTTTTTTTAGAATTTTAAAACCAGGTTATATTTATTTAGAAAAAGTTCAAAATTATAATACAATTAAAGCATATATATTTTTATTAGTTCTTTTATCTCCAATGTTGATATATTATTATTTATTAACTCTATTATGACTAGTTCAAAACTTACATTAATAATTGGCGGACCTGAGGTTAATAAATTTTGACAAAAATTGAAAATCACGAGTAGGTAAAAATAGAGTTCAATAGACTAATGTAAACTGACGAGATTGATAGGTTGTTTCAAAATCAAGACACCTCTAAAGGCTGAAAAGTACTGGTAGCCAACTGACACTTTAGCCGCAAAACGTTTTGAAACTAATTAAAAAGCCATTTTTTTCTTTATAAAGTATCCGCAATAGCTTTAAAAATTCGACAAGAAACAGCTCTGTGATCGCTGTATTCTCCTTCTTGAATTTTAAAATCCATTGAATTCAATGATTTAGAATGGAAGATGTAATCAATTCTTCCAGCAGGAACACGACCAATATACGTTGGACCAATACCAGAAGAACAGTTTCTAAAAGCATCCGTTAACGATTTATTGAATTGATTGTAAGTGTATGATAAAGGAGTATCGTTAAAGTCACCACAAACAATCACAGGATACGGTGATGTTTCCACATGTTCCATTACTCGTTGAGCTTGATGTGCTCGTTTAGGAAAAGCGATCCTTAATTTATCAATCATCATTCTTACCTGTGATTTTTCAATATCAGATTGAATAGCATTTTGATTGAAAATAGCGTAATCGTCTTTTTTAAACTTAATGGATTGTAAGTGAACATTGTAAACTCTAAAAGTGTCTTTCCCTTTTACAATGTCTGCATAAATACAGTAATTGTCATCATCGTGTTCTTCATCTTCAAAAGCTACATCACCTTTAGAAATCATAGGGTATTTTGACAACATTGCAACTCCAAAATTTTGACGACCTACGAATTTGTGACTATACCTTTCATGATAATCTTTAATATCTAAAAATCGAATGATTGCATCTCTAGTAACAAAATTCGTAGAATTGTCCTGATGATAAAATTCTTGAAAACAAACTACATCAGGTTGTTCAGTTTTTAAATAACTAAATATAGAATCGCGATTTTCGTATTTTTCGGATGTCGCCCAGTCGTATAAATCAAATAGTCGAACATTGTAACTCATTACATGTAATGTTTCTTCGATTTTCGGAGTGATTTCAGGATTCTCTCCAGTAGCCACCATTCTGAAGTGTAGTTTTCCTCCAATTAATAAAACCAATAAGACAATGAGTGCCCATTTTGATCTTGCGAGAGTCCAAATGATTAAAAAGAAGATGGCAAATAGGAAAATAATAGGATAAGCTAATCCGAAAAAGGGTAGAAGCCAAAATGTTCCTGGGTGAATATAAGGGCATAAGTAAGCTAATAGTAAGCATATTAAGCAAACAATAGTAGCGATTTTAAACCAAGAGGAAAATCTTAATATACTTCTTACCAATTTACCTAGCATTCTTACTTTGATCGAATAAAAATTGTTTTTCAGCTTTTGATAACGATTCGTAACCAGATTTTGCAATTTTATCTAAAATGGCATCCACCTGAACTTGTCGTTGTTTCATTTCATAATTGTATTCTTCGTCTGTTTTCATATTTCCACGACCACTTCCACCTTGATGAATCGTGAATTTTGGTTCTTTCTTTTTGAAAATATTTTGAAAAAAACCGAAAATAGAATCTGTAAACTTCTGAAAAATAGTAATAATATTTGAAGGACTGTTTATATTTCTTATCGAAAGTGCACCCAAAAGAGCTCCACCAATGTGAACAAAGTGTGCCGTGCCATCATTTGCTGCAAGCGAAAAAAGATCTATTCCGAAAAAAATAGCCGCAAGAATAATCAGTTTTACTGGGACAACACCAAATAACATTACTTGTAGATTTGGTCTATGTAGCGCTAATGCAATAAAAATAGCCATAATTGAACCTGATGCCCCAACAACACCAACACTGATGTTTTGAAATACTGGAAATAATGTTCGAGCTATAATTTCCAATACAGCTCCAAATAGTCCACCTAGTATGTACGTATTTAGTAAACGTTTCCCACTAAAAAGTTGCGTAAACATTTTACCTGAAAAATAAAGCATTAGCATATTCATTAATAAATGAAAAAAGCTAAAATGGGCAAACATACTCGTTATTAATGTCCAAGGAGTATAGACAAGTTTTGAGACATCCGTATTTAATGAAAATAGTTTCTCATTGAAAAACACAATAGCTGTTTGTGTTTCACCCAATGTTAAATTTCCAATTACATTTAAAATTCCAATAAATAAAAAAACAATCGTATTGATAAAAATCAAACGAATGGTCATATCTCCATTTTTCAATTGGTATTTTAAATCGTCTAGTAAATTGTTTGTTGTACTCATTACCAAAAATGTTTTTTATCCGTTTTTCTCCAATATAATATGATAATTGCTCCTACAATAGCCCCTCCAACGTGCGCTAAATGCGCTACGTTATCTCCAGGTGTACCGTTGAAGCTTTTATATAATTCCCATAGAAAATACCCTCCAACTAAAAACTTAGCTTTTACTGGAATGGCAAAATAAATCATAAATTCCGTATTTGGAAATAAAATAGCAAATGCGGCCATAATTCCAAAAACTGCTCCTGAGGCTCCTACTAAAGGTGTATTGGTATAACTAATATAATGGCTAAGTGAATTAATATCTACCAATCCATTGTTCGGTAGAGTCATCAAATATTCGTTAATATTGTTTTCCAATTGAACTTCATTGTAACTCGACTTAATGATTTGATTTAAAGTATCCACATCTAAAAAAGTAGATAACGAATGTTTCATTTCATTAATTTGATATACACCAATTATATTGTACAGCGCGAACGCGCCAAGAGCCGAAGCTATATAGAATATAAAAAATCGTTTAGGTCCCCAAAGTTGTTCTAAAAATGTCCCCAACATTACAAATAGCCACATATTCATGAAGATATGCATAAAATCTCCGTGCATAAAAAAATGAGAAACCACTTGATAGGGTTCAAAATTAGGAGAATTTAAATAGTAGGCTCCTAACGTTCTATCCAAATCAATTCCTTGCGAGGCAAAGAAGAATTTAAAAACAAAAAACAAAACATTTAGTATTAAAATGTTTTTGGTTACTTGTGGAATATTATTTAAAAATGAAAACATATTAAAATTTGTTTGCTAGTTCTTCTAAAGTTAATGTTTGTATAATTGATTTTCCACTTGGAGTATACACGTGTTCAGGACATTGAAATAAATCTTCAACTAATTGATTCGCTGATTCATTATTAAAAGTAACATTCTTTTTTTGAGCAGACGACTTTGCAATTGCGTTGATTATAAGGTGGGAAATATCACCTTTTTCAATGTCACGATAAGAAATGTTTTCTAAAATCCCATCTAAACAATCGTTGATGTTTTCTTCTTGTAAAACAGCTGGAACTGCATTGATGAGCATCGTATTTTCTTGAAATTCGGTTTCAAATCCTAATCGAGCAATCATTGTAGCGTTGTTTGACCATTCATTTTTCTCTCCAGCAGAAACTTCCTTTTCATAAGGAAATAGTAGTTTTTGAGAATTTATAGGATTGGAAATGAACGAATTCATTAAGTTGTCGTAAATTATTCGTTCAACTGCTCTTCTGTGATGAATAACCATAAAACCTGATTTACTTGAAGTTAACAAGTAATTCCCTCTGATGATAAACTCTTTCTTTGAATTCTCTTCAATTTCTAAATCGAGTTCAACTGGATTGTTAGCTTCAACAAAAGTATTTTCATCCTCTTTTATAGCATAAAAATTCATCCAATCTTCTTGGTTAATTTCTTTTTTTCCAAAGCCTTGTGCTTTTATAGCTGAAGTAAAACTTGCTTGACTAGAAGAGGATTTCGATGGGGCAGAAGTAACATTATTGAACGGATTGTAATTTTCGTTGACAATAATTTTAGGTTCAACTGCTATTTTATTACTCATAGAATGAGGTAAATCAAAGCTAGATTCTCTATTAAAATCTAATGTCGGAGCGATATTGTATTTACCTAATGCTCTTTTAACACTACTTAATAAAATAGCATAGATTAATTTATCTTCTTCAAATTTAATTTCTGTTTTTGTTGGATGAACATTAACATCAATTTTTTGAGGATTTATACTAAAATACAAGAAGTAAGAAGGAAATGTTTTGGGTTGTAAAAGTCCATCAAATGCTTGTGTAATAGCATGATTGAAATATGAATCTTTAAAAAAACGGTCGTTCACAAATAAAAATTGTTCCCCTCTTTTTTTCTTAGCAAATTCAGGTTTTCCAACAAATCCAATAATTTCAACTATATCAGTTGATTCATCGATTGGAACCAATTTTTCATTTGAACTTTTACCCAATATATCAACAATTCTCTTCTTTAAAGTTGCGGAAGGTAAATTGTAAATATCTGTTTCATTATGTTTTATCGTAAAGTGAACTTCAGGATGTGCTAATGCAATTCGTTCAAAATCGTCTAAAATATGTCTAAATTCAATGCTTTCAGATTTTAAAAAATTTCTTCGAGCAGGAACATTGTAAAATAAGTTTTTTACCTCAAATGAAGAGCCAACTGGACAAACAACGGGTTCTTGTTTTGTAACTTTACTTCCTTCAATTTGAATTAAATTACCAACTTGATCTTCAGCTTGTTTCGTTTTTAAAGTAACGTGAGCGATAGCAGCAACCGATGCAAGAGCTTCCCCTCTAAATCCTTTCGTAGTAAGTGTAAATAAATCTTCAGCTTTTGATACTTTACTTGTAGCATGACGTTCGAAACACATTTGAGCATCAAAAGTTGACATACCTTTTCCATTATCAACAATTTGAATCAATGTTTTTCCAGCATCTTTTATAAAGACATCAATTTTTGTAGCTCCTGCATCAATTGCGTTTTCAACCATTTCTTTCACAACTGAAGCTGGACGTTGAATAACTTCTCCAGCTGCAATTTGGTTGGCAATATGATCTGGTAATAATTTAATTACATCACTCATTTTAAACGATGGGTGTTTTTAGAATTTTAAGTTAGTAAAAATACGATTTTTCTTGTTTTTAATCCCATAATAGATGTTAATTAGTTATAATTCTTTCGGTAAATTAGTTAATTAAGAGTAGAGTTTATAACTTTTTAATGTCTATAACTTCTTCAAATGCTACTCTTAAATTCTGTTTTATATTAGAATCAAAAGTTATTTTTGTAAGTTATAACATAAATTGAAATTTTAATTCGTCATTCAATGAGATTAGGAAAAAAAGTAAGATATATTTTTACCATTTTAGGAGTATTTTGTTTGATCATGTTGGTGTTTAGTTATACGTCTAACGTATTGACATTTAATTTTTTAAAAACATCTACTAATACTTATGCTACAGCAAGATTGAATGAAGTAGGGAATTTTCAATTGAGTGAGTTTTCATGGATCAAACGTTCAGCTTGTGAGAAGAAAATTACGGTACTTAAAAATCGTAATCATCTTTTACCACTTTCTAACCTTGATAAAAAAATAGTTAGAATA
Organism: Flavobacteriales bacterium; assembly: GCA_947375085.1. The sequence continues at coordinate 2,988 of CANCEQ010000103.1, read as the reverse complement.
AGTATCGGAAACAATACAGCTGCATTTCGTTTGGGCTTGGAGCGATTTGGAAAAATAGATCATTATCAATTCTCAAGTGTAAAGGAAGCTGAAGATCAATTAGTTAATAAACTAGGTAAATACGATGTTGTAATTACAGCATTTCATGCTTCATCTTCTGGAAAAGAGTATGGCATGCCCAAAAATTGGAGAAGTTGGTTGAAGAAATTACCCTCAACATCCCAAAATGCACTTGTGATATTTGGGAATCCTAAAGTCTTAAAGAAAAGCTGTAATTTAAAAAAGGTTGACGCTGTAGTTTTAGGTTTTGAAAATAAAGAAGTTGCAATGGAAAGAATGTCGCAATTTATTTATGGAGCGATAGAGGCTAATGGAAAACTTCCGTTTGCAATTTCAAAGCAATTTCCGATTAATTCAGGTTTAAAAGTGGAGAGTACAGGCAGATTAAAGTTTTCTCAACCTGAAGAATTAGGAATAGATCCAAAGAAATTTGTTGAAGTGGATCGTTTAGCAAAAGATGGTATTGCAAAAGGTGCTTTTCCAGGATGTCAAATTGTGGTTGCTGTTGAAGGAAAAATCATTTATCAAAAAAGTTATGGAACTCAACGTTACGAAGATTCTATAAAAGTGAAAGATACAGATGTGTATGATATTGCGTCGGTTACTAAAATCGCAGGATCAACAATGGCGATTATGAAATTGCAGTCAGAAGGTAAATTTTCGATTGATAAAAAATTAAAAGATTATTTACCAGAATTAACTGGAGAAAGTCCTTTTGGAGATATTTTGTTAAAGGATATGATGACACATCAAGCAGGTTTAACAGCTTGGATTCCATTCTATAAGAGAACATTGAAAGACGGCGAATTAAATCCTGAAATCTATTCAAAAGAGAAAAAAGAAGGATTTGAAAATCAAGTAGCAAAAGGAATTTGGATTAAGAATTCATACACCGATTCGATTTACAAGCGAATATTAAATTCAGAATTAGGACCGAAAAAATATGAATATTCTGATTTAGGATATTATTTCATCAAAAAAATAGTTGAAAAACAATCGAATCAAACTTTAGATGAATATCTATTGAAAAATTTATACGAGCCGATGGGACTACAATACATGCGCTACAGACCGTTGAATTATTTCCCCTTATCTCAAATCGTTCCGACAGAAAAAGACATGGCATTTAGAAAACAACAAGTGCATGGGTATGTTCATGATCCAGGTGCAGCGATGTTAGGTGGAGTAGGTGGACATGCAGGTTTATTTTCGAATGCGACAGATTTAGCTTCTTTGATGCAATTGTTATTGAATAAAGGAGTATATGGAGAGACTACTTACATCAATAAATCAGTTGTTGATTTGTATACGAAGTGTCAGTTTTGTCCAACAAACAGAAGAGGAATTGGTTTTGACCGACCTAAAAATTCAGGAGGTGGAACATGCCATGAAGTAGCTTCTCAATCTAGTTTTGGTCATTCAGGCTTTACTGGTACTTTAGCTTGGGCAGATCCTGAGTATCAAATAAATTATGTATTCTTATCTAATCGAGTGTATCAAGATCAAGATAATTGGAAAATTAGAGATATGAACATCAGAACGAATATTCAAAAAGCGATTTACGATGCTGTTTTATCAGCTAAAAAACTTTAATTATGAAGATAGGAATAGTATTGTATCCAACCTTTGGAGGAAGTGGTGTTGTAGCGACGGAATTAGGTAAAGCTTTAGCTAAAAAGGGGCATGAGATTCATTTTATTACGTATTCTCAACCTGTTCGATTAGGTAGTTTTCGTGAGAATATCTATTATCATGAAGTAGCTTTAAGTGATTATCCATTGTTTGATCATCAACCATACGAGACTATTTTAGCGAGTAAAATGGTGGATGTTGTCAAATACGAGAAATTGAATCTATTGCACGTGCATTATGCAATTCCTCACGCATCTGCAGCTTATATGGCACAACAGATATTGAGATCACAAGGAATTGAGATTCCATTTGTAACAACATTACACGGTACAGATATTACCTTAGTAGGAAAAGATCCTTCATTTGAGCCTGTCATTACATTTTGTATCAATCAATCAGATACGGTAACAGCTGTTTCTCAAAGTTTAAAAGATGACACTTATTCTCATTTTAATACAGATCGTGAAATCCATGTAATTCCAAATTTTATTGATTCCAAAGAAGAATTGGGAGAAATGGATTTTGATAAAAGGAGAAGATATGCGAAAGATGAAGAGCGTATTTTATGTCATATCTCTAATTTTAGGAAAGTAAAAAGGGTAGAAGATGTACTCCGTATGTTTGCCCTTGTGAATGAAAAAATTCCATCCAAGTTAATTTTTGCAGGAGATGGACCGGAAAGAAATAATCTTGAGCGATTAGTAAGAGAGTTGAATTTGTGTGGTAGAGTTATTTTTGTAGGAAAAGTAAGTGATACGTCTCATGTATTAGAAATTTCAGATTTGTTTATCTTGCCATCTGAAACAGAAAGTTTTGGTTTAGCAGCATTGGAAGCGATGGCAGTAGGTGTTCCAGTAATTTCATCTAATACAGGAGGGATTCCGGAAGTGAATGTTCAGGGTGAAACAGGTTATCTTTCTAACGTAGGTGACGTTGAAGATATGGCTAAAAATGCAATTCATTTGTTACAAAATGAAGACTTGTTTCAAGAATTTAGACAGAACTCTCTAAAAAGAGCAAAAGTTTTCAGTTTGAAAAATGTTTTGCCATTGTATGAAGATATATATGATCGATTGGTTAAAATAAATTGGTGATATTAAACACAAAAAAACCGATTGAAATTTCAATCGGTTTTTTTTATGTTTATTTTGTCTAGTCCTGAAATAGCGTTACACAAAAAATAACGTTATGAAAGAAGAAGAAAAAAACGTTTATCAAAAACGTACACAGAAAGACTATTCAATGTCCTTCAAACTGCAGATTGTTCAATCAATTGAACGTGGTGAACTAACAGCT
>CANCEQ010000102.1 GCA_947375085.1 Flavobacteriales bacterium | reverse complement strand
AGTTCTTCCATCCTAGTTTTGTCGCCTAAAATACTTCCTCCGCTAAATTCACTACTTGGATCTATTGCTAAAACAGCAACTTTTTTTCCTTCGTTTAATAAAACCTTTCCAAAAGCTTCAATAAAGGTGCTTTTACCAACACCAGGAACACCTGTAATACCTATTCTAATAGAATTCCCTGATTGAGGTAGACATAAAGATATTAGCTCTTTCGCAATAATTTTATCATCCGTTCGAGTACTTTCAAGAAGGGTAATAGCAGTACTTAAAGAAGCTATGTTTTGTCGTTGAATTCCCTCAAACAAACTTGAAGCACTCAGTTGTTTTCTTCTTTCTTTTCGTTTATTGAACCAATCGTTTAGATGTTGCTCATCCATTAGGCGAATTTTTAATAGATGTATAGATTAAAGACCTCTTAATTTGCGAAGTTTGATTTTAACATTTTCTAAACTCTTGATAATCTCATCTTTATCAATGGAATCGGATTTTTCAATAATTATTTCTTTTACTTCAGGAGTAGGTATTGTAACGACTCCATTTTTTAAAGCGTTTTTTGCTCCATCCAATGTAAACCCTTGTTCTTTAACTAAATGATAAATCTTGTTAAAATTTAGAATGTCCTTTGGAGTGAAAAGACGATTCCCTTTTTTATTCTTTTTGGGTTGAATGATTGTGAATTCTTTCTCCCAAAACCTTATCAACGAAGTATTTACGTTGAACATCTCAGCCACTTCACCTATCGTGTAGTAAAGCTTTGTTAATTGTTTTTCAGAAATTGCTATCAAAATACATTATTGTTAATATCCCGAAAATAGTTATAATTTTGCAATCACGATGCAAGCGAATAAATTGAAAATAGTTTTTTTAATAAGTTTTTGTTGTTTGATTTCATTTTCAAACAAGGCTCAGACTCAGGAATATCTCGATTCTACTGAGTTAGAGGAATTTATTGATTTTCTTTCAATGGATACGCGTGTGACTCAAGGAAATGAAAAACATGTAGATAATATTATTACTTACGCAAAGAATTTTTTAGGAACACCTTATCATTATGGAGGGACTTCTCCGTCCGGTTTTGATTGTTCTGGATTTATTTATTACGTAATGGGAAATTTCGGAATGTCTTTGACTAGATCAAGTTATGGATTAGCAGAATTTGGAGAAAATGTAATGTTATCAGAAGTGAGAGCAGGAGATCTGATGTTTTTTACTGGTAGAAATTCAAATGCTAGAAGTGTTGGTCACGTTGCTTTGGTGATTGATCATAACGAAGAAGGTATTAAATTCATACACGCATCAACTTCTAGAGGAGTTGTAATTGATAATTTTAATACTAGTAAATATTATATTCCTAGATTTTTAAAAGCGAAACGATTAGACTATGGTGTTGCCGAACCAGAAGATCTTATGCTAGACGATTCGATGAAAGAAGAATAGCTTTTAATTGGCAATTGACAATTATCAATTTGTTAAGTGTTTGATTTTCGTTTTTTCTGATGCCAGATTAAATAAATGAAAGCAATTAATGCTAAACCTGAACCAACTGAAAAAGCCAAAGGAATTGTTTCCAAAGAATTTTTATACGTCAATAAAGTTGAAAGTGAACCAGTCATAATTCCTAATTCTAAAGCAATAAACATCGTTCCAGAACCAACGCCTCTTCTGTCTTTGTGAGATAAATCTGCCGTCCAAGCAAATAGAGTAGGACTGGTCATTCCTGTTGCAATACCGAAAATAATAGAAGCTAACGTGTACGTAAGTTTCGAGTAAGAGAAACCAATAAGTAACATGCTGACTATTAAGAATCCCATACCAATCGTTAAAGTTTTTCTTCTTCCTATTTTATCCGAAATGGAACTAAAGAATAATCGAACGATCATCGTTGTCATTACATAGAAAATAAAGAACCAACCTTTGTTTTCTATATTTAGAAATTTAGAAATATCGGGAGTTAAAACAAAAATAATTCCTGAGCAGGTCGCGGAAAAAAACATGACAATTGCAGCTGGGATAACGCTTGGTTCAAAAACATCTTTAATCGTTATTCGAAGATGATTTAATTTGAATTTGTGTTTATTTTCTAATGTTTCATTAATGTTAATAATCAGTAATCCAGAAAGTAAAGCAATGCCTGAAGCGACAAAAAATAGAACATTAATTCCAAATTCTTGACAGATTATAGAGCCTAAACCTTGTCCACTTCCAATGCCTAAGGAGATAAAAGTCCCCCAAATCCCCATTGCTCTTCCTCTTTTTTCTTTGGGTAAAATATCTGTTAATAAGGCGGTTGCACCAGTAGGAAAGAAACCAGCGCTAAATCCATGTAAAAAACGAAGACTTAGAAAAAAAACAACAGTCATTGAAAATGGATAGAGTAAACTCACTAATAAAGTGACTAACATACCTATAGTCATTACACTTTTTCTACCTATTACATCCGATAATTTACCAGAAAAAGGTCTAGAAACTGCTGCTGAAATAGTAAACAATGTGATTATTAATCCTTTTTCAGATTTACCACCTAATAATGTTATGAATTGATTTAGTTCAGGTATGATCAGATTGAAACTCGCCATAAAGAAAAACATGGAGAAGCATAACAACCAAAAATTTCTACCGTAACTATTTACCATAGGACAAAATTAGTTGTATTTTTGAGTAATTAGAAAAAACTAAATTTTTATTCTAAATCATTGATTAAATAAGCAACTTTTGGAGCAGGATGTTGTTCTTTAGTAGCTTGTTTTTAAGAATTAAATGTAGTAATTTAAGTTTTTTAGAATATGCTGAAAGAAATGCTTAAAATCCAACTTATAACGAAGTTTTAGAAGTAAATCGGGTCACGCTGAAGTTGTAAGAATTACTTTTGAGAATGAAGATGTTTCATTTGAAGAATTATTGTGAATCTTTTGTTCATTATCCAAGTCAATTAAATAAACGAAGATATGATTAGGGACTCAGTATAGATCTATTATTTTTTACCAGGATGAAAATCAAAAAGCTATTTCTGTAAATACAAAAAAGACACTCATATGAAGATCAAGTTATAATCATCCGATTGTAACAGAAGTTTAACCAATATTAAATTACTACAAGCTATAAAAATCATATTACACTGAAGAAGTACGAACAAAAATATAGAAATTTAAAAGTGTATAAGGTGAGAGATTAAACAAAAAAGAGTTCAAATTTGAACTCTTTTTTGTTTAATGATTTTTTGAATATTCTATTTTGTTGTATTTATCTTTTTGTTCCTCAGATAAAATCTCTAAAATTTTCACTTTCAATTTAGCATTGTTATTTTCAATTTGTTCTTTTTTTTCTTCTTGAACTAAATTAGAGTTAGATTCTATATCTTGATTTAAATGTTCGAAACCAATATTTAATTCTATAAATATTCTTTTCTGTTCTTCATTTAAATTTAATTCCTTAGCAAGCTTATCAATTTCAGTCTTAGATTTATGATTATTGTTTTCTTGAGAAAAAGAAAAAGAACTTACCAGTATACTAACTGCAAATACACTAATTTTTATAAGTTTCATGTTAAAAGTCTAATTTTAAGTTTATTTGGTAAATTTAAACTATTGATAGATAATATCAAAATATCGAATAGATTAAATTCTGAAAATTGAGATCGTTATCATTTGTAGAAATCTAGTATCTTTATATCACAATTTTCTCTTAAATATAAAATATGTTTTCAGTTATTTATTCTTTTGATGTTAAGCCAGACAGTATTGAAACATTCATCAATGCTTGGAAAAAAATGACAGTAATGTTGTACACAAGAGAAGGATCATTAGGTTCTCGTTTACATAAAACTTCAGAAACACATTATATAGCTTATGCTCAATGGCCAGATAGAGAAACATGGGCAAAAGAAAAAGTGAATCTACCTAAAAGTGCCAATGAATATCAACGTATTATGAGCGAGAGTTGTAATTCGATCAAAACAGAATACGCAATGGAATTGGTTGAGGATTTGATGAAATAGTTTTTTAAATTTTGGATGTTGAATGTTAAATTTTTGATTTGGTTTTACTTGTAACTAATTTTTAATATCAATTATTTCATCTTCTTAAGATATTTATTAACAATTAAACATCCAACATTAACTTTCTAGTATCTCAAATGCCTAACAGTATCCCCATTATTAATTAATTGTTTTAAAGATTCAATACCAATTTGAAGGTGCTTATCTACAAATTCTGTAGTGGCTTTGTTGTCGCTTTCAGCAGTTTTTACTCCTTGTGGTGTCATTGGAGAATCAGAAACTAATAAAAGCGCTCCTGTAGGAATTTTATTCGCAAATCCAACAGTGAAAATGGTTGCTGTTTCCATATCTATTGCCATTGCTCTGATATTATTCAAATATTCTTTGAATTTATCATCGTGCTCCCAAACTCTTCTGTTGGTTGTATAACAAGTACCTGTCCAATAATCGCAATGGAAATCTCTTATGGTAGTTGAAATAGCTTTTTGAAGCGCAAACGAAGGCAATGCAGGAACTTCCGGTGGAAAATAATCATTACTTGTTCCTTCGCCTCTAATTGCTGCAATAGGAAGTATTAAATCGCCAACAACACTTTTTGATTTCAATCCACCACATTTCCCTAAAAAAAGAATTGCTTTTGGCTTAATTGCAGAGAGTAAGTCGACACAAGTAGCGGCAGACGCGCTACCCATACCGAAATTTATAATTGTGATTCCATTTGCAGTAGCACATTGCATCGGTTTACCATGTCCGATAATTGGTACATTGTTGGCTGTCGCAAATTTCTCAACGTAGTTAATGAAATTACATAGTAAAATATACTCACCAAAATTTTCTAATGATTCACCTGTATAGCGAGGTAACCAATTGTCGACGATTTCTTTTTTAGTTTTCATTTTATTTAATTTTGAGATGATAGATTTTTAGATATTAGAAGTTAGACAAATATTATCTTAAGTCTAATGTCTCTAGTCTAAAAATCTATTGTCTAATATCTAAAAAACCATATTTCTTACCGTAATATAGCATTTGTTCTTCAAATTTCTGCGTATTTTCTATTTTAATATCAATAATTTCGCCTTTTGCATTCGTTTTAGTAACAAAAATAGGGTTTACGAAACCGTTATAGGGTGCTAAATCCAATGGTTTTACTCGCTCTAAAACTTCTTTGTGAATTGCTAAATTTACTTTTACTCCATAGTCTTCAACCAATTTTTTACCTGCAGCATAATCGCCTTCTGAAGTAATACGTTGAATTTCACGTAATAATTGACCGAAAAGAACTCTTAACTTTTTGTAATCTTTGATGTCGTAATACGTTTTACCGTTCTTTACTACTTTCGCAATTATATTGTCTTTTTGTCCTTTTTCAAACACCCATGAAGAAACCAATTGACGGTTTTGCATGTGTTCTTCTTCTACTTGCTTACCAATTTCTAAACGTTGTAATTGAGCAAGTAGTCCATTTCTTAAGTATGCATCGTATTCTGCTTTCCCAACATCTTGCGTTTTAATTAATCCAATTTCAAGTAATTTTGGATCCATGATGTAATATAAACCAACTAAATCCGCTCTTGCTTCTTCAAGTGTACTTGCATAATTTTTGAGTGTTTCAGATGGTTGACCAACTCCTTTGTTAATCTGACCAGAAGCGTGACCAATTACTTCATGCAATGCAGTGTGTAATTTACCAGCCAATGCAGCGTATTTTTCAGCTCTAGTAATTTCTTCCTGATCGTGTGCAAATTCTTTCACTAATCCTGGTCCACCAGCTTTTTCATATGCTGCGATTACATTTCCTAAACTAACTGATTTAGAACCATGTTGCTCTCTAATCCAGTTATTGTTTGGTAAATTAACACCAATTGGAGTAGCAGGAGAAGCATCCCCAGATTCACTTGCTACTTGAATTACTTTGTAACTAACACCTTTTACATCTTTCTTTTTATGTGCAGGAAGTATTGTTGAATTATCTTCAAACCATTGTGCATTATCTGCAACTACTTTCATGTGTTTTGAAGCCTCAAAATCCGTAATTTGAACCATACTTTCGTAATCTCCTTTACGTCCCATTGCATCTCCATATGTTTCAATGTATCCGTTTATCCAATCGATGTCTCCTTTTGTAGAAGAAGCCCAAAGAATGTTGTATTCATCCCAAATTTTTAAACTTCCTGTTTTATAAAATTCAATCAATTTCGATAAAGCTTTCGCTTGATCTGGATTTTCTGCAACTGTAACGGCTTTGTTCAACCAAAAAATGATTTTATCAATTGCTTTTCCATAACGACCTCCCGATTTCCAAACATCTTCAAAAAGTTTTCCGTCTTTTAAAATCAGAGTTGAATTCAAACCAATTTCCATTGGTGTAGGATCGTTTGGATTGTTTAATTTAGAATAAAAATCATCCGCCATTTTTTGAGTAACGCCATTTCCGTAGAAGTTATTAGCAGAAGCAACAATCATATCCAGATTCGCATCTTTCACTTTACGTTTCATTGCTTTATCTGTATCAAAAATTACAGCAATCGCTTCTTTACTTAATTCTGTTTTTGTTGATTTTAACAACTCGCTAAAGTATTCTCTAGAAAATTCAGGCATAATTTTATCCATGCCATAGTGATGGTGAATTCCATTAGAAAACCAAACTCTTTTAGCATATGTATCAAATAAATACCAATTATCACTTTCTTTTTCACCTTTGTAATTAGAAACAATCGACTCTAGAGCATGACGAATTTCTAAATTGAATTCATTGTTTTGATCATAGATGATATCTCTTCCACAAAGTCCAGCTTCAGATAAGAAATAAACCAATTTCTTTTGATTCAAACTTAATTTATCAAAGCCTTCAATATCAAATCGTAAAACTTGAATATCAGCAAAACGGTCTACTTGTTTTTCATTTGGAACTTTTCTTTCAATACCATTTAAAGGTTGAATTTTTGTTTCGCAACTAATTAAAAGTGATGATGTTATAAGTGTTATAAGTGCTTTATTTTTGATTGTCATAATTTATAAATATGTAAAGTGTGTTTAATTTCAATAATTATCTAGTTCCAAAAATAGAACTGCCAACTCGAACCATCGTACTTCCTTCTTCGATTGCTAAAAGGTAGTCACCACTCATTCCCATTGATATTTCTTTGAAATGGTGATTAAATTTAAAGAAATGACTTTTTAAAATTTGGAAATAACTTTCTAAAACTCTGAATTCGTGACGAACAGTTTCAATGTTTTCCGTGAATGAAGCCATCCCCATAATTCCAACAATTGAAACATTTTGCATTTCAACAAATTCTTTTGATTCTAACAGTTCTTTTGCTTCTTCAATAGATAAACCAAACTTTGTCTCTTCTTCAGCAATATGAAATTGAAGTAAACAATCAATTACACGGTTGTTTTTTTTCGCTTCTTTATTGATTTCATTCAATAATTTCATACTGTCAACCGAGTGAATTAAAGAAACGAAAGGAGCAATGTATTTAACTTTGTTCGTTTGTAAATGTCCGATTAAGTGCCATTGAATATCTTTAGGAAGAACTTCGTACTTTTCAGTCATTTCTTGGACTTTATTCTCTCCAAAAACACGTTGACCAGCATCGTATACTTCTTGTAAATCAGAGACAGGTTTTGTTTTAGATACAGCAACCAAAGTTACATCAGCAGGGATTGTAGCCTGAATTTTAGTAAGATTTTCTTTAATCATTCGTTGATATTGTAAATAGTTAATCCACTTCTCATTTTAGGTTCAACCCAAGTTGATTTTGGAGGCATAATCATTTGATTATCAGCAACACGTTTCACTTGGTCCATAGCGATAGGATAGAGAATAAACGCAACTTTAAATTTTCCTTTGGTAATTTTTTCTTCAATCGATTGAATTGATTCTGCACCGCTGACAAATTCAATATTCTCATCAGTTTTCAAATCTTTAATTCCTAAAATGGGAGTTAAGACATAATTAGTCAAAATTTCAGGATCTAAACATTTTACAGGATGCTCATTATTTATGATTTCAGGTTTACAAGTAAGTAAGTACCAATCTCCTTCAATACAAATGGTTATCTCATGTTCTGAAGCCGGTTTTTGAGAAGAATGTAATTTTTCTATTTCAAAATGGGCTGTTAATTTGTCAAGGAATTCAATTTTTGTAAGTCCATTTAAGGTCTTTACAATACGATTGAATTCTAATATTTTTAATTTACGTTCATCAATAAAATAAGCTAAAAAGAAATCTTTATTGTCGACTTGATCATTTCCTTTTTCTCTTCTTAATTTAGTTAAGGAAGCAGAAGAAGCGGAGCGATGATGTCCATCTGCAATATAGCAAGCATCTATTTTTTCGAAAGCATGAATGACTTCTTTTGTTTCAACATCATTTAAAACCCAAAGTTCATGTTTGATACGATCGGTTGTAGAAAATTCGTATTCAGGACGTTTAGCTGTAATGATATTAATTAATGTATCAATCTCATTTTGATGAGGGTAGGATAGGAGTACAGGTTCTGCATTGTATCCAACGATATCAAGATAGCTTGTAAACATGGCTTCTCTTGAAGTAAGAGTAGCTTCGTGTTTTTTGATGAGGTCATCTTCGTATTCTTGAACACTTGCTCCAGCAATTATACCTGTAAATTCTTGATTGTCTTTTGTTTGTCTATAAATATAAAGTGTTTCTCTTTTTTCTTTAATTAAGATTCCCTCATTTATAAACTTTTTGTAGCTTTCACTAACAAGATTAAATCGTTCAATTGAATTCGGTTTTGTTTTAATTGTACTACCAAATTCTGGATTAATAATGCGTAAAAAAGTAAATGGATTATCTTCCAATTTCGCTTTTAATACATTTTTTTTGTACGAATAATAAGGACGAGTAGCGACTAAATGTACTTTGTCACGAACCGGTCTTAACGCCTTGAAAGCTTTTATTTTAGTCATTGTTTTAATTTAGATAATAAATATTTTCAATATGTAGCGACAGGTCGCTACCTGTCACTACATATTGAAAATATTTAAAATTTACCAAATTGTGATATAATCAAATCGGCTAATTCTTCACCAATTCTATCTTGTGCTTCTAAAGTCGCAGCACCGATATGAGGAGTAGTTGCAATATATGGGTGATTTAACAAATCTTTTCTTGGAGAAGGTTCATTTTCAAATACATCCAATGCAGCAGCAGCTACCTTACCTGAATTTAAAGCATTTAATAAAGCTTCTTCATTAATTACACCACCACGAGCAGAATTAACTATTCGAACACCTTTTTTCATTAAATCAAATTCTTTTTCAGAAATAACGGCACTTCCATCAGCTTGTTTTGGAACATGGATAGAAATATAATCCGCTTTTGAAATAACTTCTTCCAAAGATGTTGTTGGAGTTATTTCAACAGTTGTAAAATTAGTAGCTCCAATTGGAACTTGAATTTTAGCTGTGTTTGAGCTTCTGTCTGAAGCTACTACGTCCATTCCAGCACCTAAAGCATAGGATGCTAAACTTTGTCCGATTCTACCGAAACCAATAATAGCCAACGTTTTCCCTCTTAATTCAACACCCTTAGCGAATTTCTTTTTCAATTGAGAAAAATCCCCCGTTTCCATGTTTTTAAAAGAATCTTGAAGCGAACGAGAAATTGAAAATAATTGCCCCATTACCAATTCAGCAACAGATTGAGAAGAAGAGGCAGGTGTATTTATAACAGTGATTCCTTTTTCACGCGCGTATTCAACATCGATATTGTCCATACCAACACCACCACGTCCAATTAATTTCAAATTCGGACAAGCATCCACTACTTCTTTACGAACAGTGGTCGCGCTTCGAACAAGAATCATCTCAATGTTTTGAGAATTAACTGCAGAAATTAAATCATTTTGCTCTACTTTTTCAGTAATTACAGTATATCCAGCTTCTTCTAAAAGCTTTTTTCCTAAATCTGAAATTCCGTCGTTTGCTAGTATTTTCATTTAATTAATGTTTGATTTTAAATGTTTGATGTTTGATGAAAATTAATTCAACATTCAAAATCAAACATTCAAAATTTATTTAACCGTTTTTTCTTCCAAATTCTTTCATTACTTCAACCAATACCTCAACACTTGAAACTGGTAAAGCATTGTACATTGAGGCTCTGTAACCTCCTGTAGATCTGTGACCTGGTAATCCCACGATGCCAGCCTCTTTCCACATCTTGTCAAATGCTTCTGATTTTGATTCGTCGTTTAATAAGAAAGCAACATTCATGTTTGAACGATCTTCTTTAACAACAGGACTAATAAATAATGGGTTATTGTCAATTTCGTTGTAAAGTAAAGAAGCTTTTAAATTGTTTTTTTCTTCAACCGCTTTCACACCACCATTTGCTAATAAGTTTCTTAAGTTTAGCATAGAAACATAAACTGAAAATACAGGAGGAGTGTTCAACATCGATTCTTTTTCAACTTGTTGTTT
>CANCEQ010000101.1 GCA_947375085.1 Flavobacteriales bacterium | reverse complement strand
TTTTTATCCTTAAATTCTTGAGGATAAGCCCACATAATCATTGGTTTTTTCTCTTTTCTAATTGTATCGTAACCAACTGGTAAATAAAGCGTTCCTGTTAACTCTACTCCATCTGGTCTTTTATATTTAATCACCTCTTTATGGACACTTTCTATACTTTTAAAAGGATTTTTAAAATCTGTAATTTGAACCGGTTTTGAAATCCCTTTGATTGATCTAACATAGTAATTAGGGTAATCCGTTTTAGATTCAATACTAACTAAAAGCTCCCCTTTTTCAATATTTGAAAATGAAACCAATGTTTCTTTTTTATTCGTGAATTTAGAAACATACAAACGTTGTTTTTTCAACGTAACAAGATTCATTTTGTCAACGAAAGGAAATTGACCTTTTTCAGTGAATCCGTTCCCTAATAATAAAGCTTCATTTTTAGTTAGACTTAAAACATATTTACCATATTGATTTTTAACTAATTCAAAATTTCCTGGATCGCTATAAGCATCTTGTGAATTCCTATCAAAAATTATTTTTGGTGCAATTGATGCATTTGATGGATTAAATACATATGTTTTGGTAATTCGTGTATTCCACCAGTTATCAACTAGAATAGCAATATTATTATCTCCCCAAATAACATCTTCAAATCGTTGAATTGTTTTTACTAAAGGAGTTGGAGCTGCACTATAAGGAGCTTCCCATAAATATAATTCATCTCTAAAATCTACTTTTTTCTCTGGATCTCCCCCATCTAAAGCTTGAACAAAATATAACGTTGATGGCTTATCTACTCTCCAAGCTAAATTTCTTTTTCCTTCTCTAACAGCCATTGTACCTTTTGGTAAAACTTCTGACAAAGGAACATTATTTACTTCTTTTACTAATTCGCCATCTATTTTATACACTGCTGTATTGAATGAAAAACGATCATATTGAACAATATATGAAAAAGGTCGTTGCATTTTAGATGCTAGAATATACGTTCTATCAGGAGAAACAGATAAACTTGACCACATGTCTTTTTCTTTCCATAATGATTTTGAACCATCAAATTTAACTTCATATAATTCAGAAGTGATCAATGTTTCAAAATTTTGCTCATCCATTTTATTTTTCAATAGATCTTGATATGTTCTATTTTGAGCTTTTGATCCGTTACTATTAGAAATCGTTGGTCCTGTAGGTAAAGCTTTCGATGTATTAATCAATTCTGGTCGAACAGTCGGCAACATTTTTACTAAAATTGATTGGCTATTTGCAAACCATGTATACGGACTCCCTAAATTCGCATTTAATTTTGAATCAGTTACTTTATGTGACCATGCTGAAGAAATATCAAGAACCCACAATTCAACTCCAGAAGCCGTTGTATTAGTAAAAGCAACAGTTTTTTCATCAGGAGACCATGTGATATAAGCAATTTTAGGATTTGTTGGTAATCCTTTCACTTGCACTAACTCTTTTCCTTTAAATTTTCTAACTTTTAAGTTGTTCACATAAGTTAACGTACTTGAAATATTTGTTGTAGGATTAATTCTTAATCCTCCTAATTTCATTTCATCTTGAGTAAGATCTTCTAAATTTTTATACGTATTTCGATAAGTGAATAGAATATTTTCACTTTTGCTATCCATTAAAACAGATGGGGCTCTTTCATAATCTACCAACTCCATGATCTCTTGAGGTGGTTTTTGATAAGTCAAATTCTCTTGTGCAAAAATGGAAGTCCCTAGAAATAAGAAACTCAAAATTGAGAGTGTTGTTTTTTTCATATTTTACTTATTATGTTCTGTAGTTTGAAATACATTGATTTAAAAACCTCTTTTTAAAGTCTTTACGTATTTCTAATTTATTTTCAAGGTATAAATATAGGTAGTTTTTAAAATATAATAGCCCAAGATTAAAAACCTTGGGCTATTTAAAAAAATTAATTCAAAAAAAGAGGGGCAAGCTACTTATATCGCACCGCTCAACTTCCTACCTTTGCTACGTTCCCGTCCTGGAGGAATTGGAAGGAGCTGGTCGTACAATACTTACCCCGCCACAAAAGTAGTTAGTTTTTCGAGAATAACAATCTTATTCGTAAATATTTTTTTTGAAAGCTTTTAAAACGTTGTTTTTAATATCTTTTTGTAGAAATTCCTGCACAAAAAAAAAGTCCACATTAAGTGGACTTTCATATTTCAATTACATCTTATAAATGCATAAAATCTTTTTTAGCTAATAATTCTGCTTCAGATTCTCTGTATTCAGGATCATCAACACAACAATCAACCGGACAAACTGCAGCACATTGAGGCTCATCATGAAAACCAACACACTCAGTACATTTATCAGTTACAATGTAATAAACATCCATATCTTTCGGTTCGAAAGCATTATCAGCAGCAATATCATCCCCATCTAAAGTAGTAATCATCCCTAAAAGAGAAGTTCCATCAGAATAGCGCCATTCAGCACCACCTTCATAAATTGCGTTATTTGGACATTCTGGCTCGCATGCACCGCAATTGATGCATTCGTCTGTTATCATTATTGCCATTTTATCTTGATTTTATTAAAATTATTATTTTCGAAGTGTAAAGATAAGAAGCTAAAATGGTTTTGAACTTTATTTTTAAGAAAAATATTCTATAAATATTGCAGATTATTCTTTTAAAATGAATTTAATCCTGCATTTTATGCTTAAAAATTGATTCTAGTCCTTAATTTTACAACGTGAAAAGAGAAAATGAAATTAGCGGATTTGCTCAATTAGGTAAATTGATGACAGCACTAGGAAATGAAGAACCTTGGGCTGGATTTACTATCGGAGCTACTGAAATTGAATACCAAAAACTACAAGCTATAATTGGAAAACAATTTGTTTTAAATGGTTGGTTTACAAAAGAAAATGTTCTTCAATCATTAAAAGCGCTTGGAATTCAATTAACAGAAGAAAATTTACTTAATTGGATATCTAACTATCGTTATGGTTCTTCTCCAAAAAGAATCGGTGTAATTATGGCGGGAAACATACCTTTGGTAGGTTTTCATGATTTTCTATGTGTCTTGCTTTCTGGTAATAATGTAGTCACAAAATTAAGTTCTGATGATAACACTTTGTTACCTGCGCTTGCTGAACAATTAATTCAATATGCCCCGACTTTAAAAGAACGTATCCAATTTTCTTTTGGTAAACTTGGTGAAATTGATGCTATAATTGCAACAGGGAGTGATAACTCTACTAAATATTTTGAACAATATTTTGGCCACTACCCTCACCTATTTAGAAAAAACAGAACATCAATTGCTGTTTTAACAGGAAATGAAACCAAAGAAGAATTAACAGCTTTAGGAAAAGATATTTTTAGCTATTTTGGATTAGGTTGCAGAAATGTATCTCATTTACTTATCCCTAAAGGATTTGATTTAAACCGTTTTTTTGAGGCAATTGTAGAGTACCATCCAATTGTGAATCACCATAAATACGCAAATAATTACGACTATAACAAAGCCGTTTATTTGATGAATCTAATGGAATTATTAGATAATAATTTCATGCTATTACGAGAATCGGATGAATTATTCTCTCCTTTATCAATGGTTCATTATCAGTACTATACATCACAAGAAGAAGTAGAAACTTATTTAAACTCCAACAAAGAAAATATACAAGCAATTGTTGGACATCAGTTTATTCCATTTGGAGAAGCACAAGCTCCTAAATTAGATGATTATGCTGATGGTGTAGATGTAATGAAATGGTTGAATTCAATTGATAAATAAAAAATGAAAATTGTCAATTGATAATTATCAATTTTTAATCAAAAACTCGTAGGCTTCTTGAATTTTTAAAAATCTTGCTTCTGCTAATTTAAGTTCTTCTTCTCCTTCGTTTACAAACTTATCGGGATGATGAATCATGGCAAGTTTTCGATAGGCCTTCTTGATTTCTTTTAAACTTACATTTTGATTAAGTTCTAAAATATTTAATGCATTCTCTCTAGAGGTCAATTTTGAATTTGATAAGGTCGATTTCTGATCTTCTTCAAAATAGATGGATAAAATTGCATCTAAATCAGATTGTTCTAAGTTTAATTGACGTATTAATTCCCTCAGCAACCATAATTCATTTTTTACAAGTCCACCATCCGTCATGGCAATTCCAACCAACAAATGAATTATTTGAATTTTTAATCGTTTATCGGTAACGTGAAAGTTAATCCAAAAACAAACGGTATCAATTTGAATTGGATAGCGAAGAGAAAATTTTAAGGCTGCATGATAATCAAATCCAGCTGACTTAAATTCTCTTTTGAAAAATGTATTTACATAAGCTGTTTTAGCTGAAATCAGGCGATTATCTCTACGCATCATATTCGCTGATAAACAAATATATGCTCTTAAAAAACTGTCTTTATCGAATGCTAATTTTGAAGGGAAAACACCTTTTCTCCATTCCCTATTTTGGTTTCTATCTTTCACTAAAAAATAAACCAAAATACAAATACCAATAATGATTGCACCCAACAAATAGCTCCCTATTTGCATTTCTAGCTCACTTGGTTGCCCTGGTGGCAAAGTAGGAAGTGCAATTAATTTTATCATTGATATAAAAGTAACAAAAAAAGCTACTTCAAAATGAAGTAGCTTTCCAAAAAAGTATTTCTTAACTTATTTTCTTCTAGCGTTTTTTTGCTCTTGCTGTAATTTTTGCATTTGCTCTAAACGTTCTTGAAATTTGGATTTTTTCTTAACTGTTGTTGATTTCTCTAATTTCTTAGCCGCCATTTTAGCTTTTAATTTCTCTTCATCAACGAAAAACTGTTTTATAGCCACCATCAATAAGATAGAAATCAAAGTAGAAATGAAGTAGT
Organism: Flavobacteriales bacterium; assembly: GCA_947375085.1. The sequence goes on along the minus strand of CANCEQ010000101.1, from coordinate 5,618 downwards.
AATAACTTAATCCTGCTGAGTAATCATTGAAGATAAAAATCATCATTACTGGGAAGATATACATAATCACTTTCATGTTCGGCATACCTGGTTGTTGTGGTTGTTGAACATTTCCACTATTCAAATACGTGTAAACCAATGTAGTAGCTGCCATCAACAATGTAAACAAACTCATGTGGTCACCATACGGCCAAATACTTACACCAAAATTCCAAATAGAGTCAAAAGAAGATAAATCTTCAGCCCATAAGAAAGGTTGTTGTCTCATTTCGAAAGCTGCAGGGAAGAAACGGAATACCGCTAACAAAATCGGCATCTGAATCAACATAGGAATACAACCAGCAAGAGGACTTGCCCCCGACTCTCGATACAATGCCATCATTTCAACTTGTTTTTTCATTGCATCTTCCTTTTCAGGGAATTTTGCATTTAACTCGTCGATTTCAGGTTTTAAAATACGCATCTTCGCAGAAGAAACATACATTTTCCATTGAATAGGCATTAAGATTAATTTCAATACCAATGTCAATAATAAAATGGCAACTCCAATACCTACTCCAGCATTTGTAAACAAACTAAAGATTGGCTCTACAGCATACATATTAATCCAACGGAATAATCCCCATCCGAAATTAATGATGTCATCGTATCCTTTTCCGTATGATTTCAACACTTTAAAATCATTTGGTCCAAAGTACCAATTCATTTTCACTGAAGCATTACCTGCATTTTTAACATTCAAATTAACTGTTGCAGTATAATCTTTTAAGTGAGAATAAATTCTTTCGTCGTTTTCTTTGTATGTTTTCACATTGAATTTAGAACCCGTTTTCCCAAATCCTTCTTCTGGACGAAGAATAGAAGAAAAATAACTTTGTTTAAATGCTACCCATTCGATGTTTTCTTCAGCCTCCTGAAAATCATCTGCTGTTTCACTTAAATAATCTAACCCTTTTTCATCGTAATTAAAACAAACTGTAGAAACCATACGTTGAGATTTAAATAATCTCTCCGTTTTTCTAAATGCCGTTTTCCATTTTAATTCAATGTTTTGAGGAGTCACTTTTCCATCAAAACCTTTTAAATTAACCGTATAATCTAAATCGTATGCATTTTTATTTAACTTGTAAACATACTCAATAGATTGACCTTCATTAGGAGAAACAGCTAAAACAATTGAATTTTTTGTTTGTTTTTTAACCTCAAAAGCTAACTTACCTGTTCTGAAATCTTTACCATTAATAGGGAAAACTAATTCATTTGAAGCATCTCCATCTTGAAATAATTTCAAAGGAACTTTTTTGCTTTTCTTCGCTGCAAAATCTTTATACGATTGGAATTCTTTCAAATAAACCGCTGCTACTTTTCCTCCTTGAGTAGAAAAATCAACGATTAATTTCTCATTTTCTAATCGAACTAACTCACCTTTTTCAATTACCAAAGGATTCACATGTTTCTCCTGAACAGTAGCATTTTTTGAAGCTTTTACTTCTTTTACATCTGCTACTTTCGCTTTAACATCCGCTTTCGCTTCTTTTTTAGCCGCTTCCTTCGCTAATTTCGCTTTTTCTTCAGCAGTTGGTTGGTTTACAATCGTGAAAACAGAAAGAATTAAACCAATCAGTACTAAACCGATTATACTTTTTTTATCCATATTTTAGTTATTATTATAGGTAATTGCTGCATTAACAAATGCTACAAAAAGAGGATGAGGATTTTCTACTGTACTTTTATATTCTGGGTGAAATTGAGTACCAACAAACCAAGGATGAGTAGGAATCTCAACTACTTCAACTAATCCAGTCTCTGGATTTTTACCTGTTGCAATCATCCCTGCTTTTTCGAAATCAGCTAAATATTGGTTATTAAACTCAAATCTGTGACGGTGACGTTCAAAAATTAAATCAGAATTATAAGCTGAATATGAGTTAGAATCTGGTTTTAATTGACATTTATAAGCTCCTAAACGCATTGTTCCTCCTAGATTTGCAATTGATTTTTGCTCTTCCATCATACTGATTACTGGAAACTTAGAATCTTCAGCAATTTCAGTTGTGTGTGCATCTTCGAATCCTAATTTATGTCGAGCAAATTCAATAACAGCACATTGCATTCCTAAACAAATCCCGAAGAAAGGAACATTGTTTTCTCTTGCATAACGAACTGCTTCAATTTTACCTGAAATCCCTCTTGAACCAAATCCTGGAGCAACTAAAATTCCATCTAATTCTTTCAATTCAGCTTCTAAATTCGCTTTCGTTAATTTCTCAGAATGAATCCATTTGATATTTACTTTGCAATCATTCGCTGCTCCTGCATGACCAAATGCTTCAGAAATAGATTTATAAGAATCTTTCAATTCAACATATTTCCCTACTAATCCAATAGTTACTGATTTTGTAGGATTTTCTACTCTATTTAAAAATGCTTTCCAAGAATCTAAATTAGGCGTTGTTTTTGTTGATAACCCTAATTTTTCAAGAACCACTTTATCCAATTCTTCTGCCTGCATTAACAAAGGAACTTCATAGATTGAACTTGCATCTCTTGCTTCAATTACAGCATTAACACTAACATTACAGAATTTCGCAATTTTCTTACGCAAAGTCAAGTCTAATTCATGCTCTGATCTACAACATAAGATATCAGGCTGAACTCCAAGCTCTAATAACTGCTTAACAGAATGTTGAGTTGGTTTCGTTTTTAATTCTCCAGCAGCAGCCAAATAAGGAACTAAGGTCAAATGAACAACGATACAATCATTTTCAAATTCCCAAAGCATTTGACGAACAGCTTCAACGTAAGGTAAAGATTCAATATCCCCTACTGTTCCACCGATTTCAGTAATTACAATATCGTAAGTACCTTTATTTCCTAAAATTTGGATTCTTTCTTTGATTTCGTCTGTAATGTGAGGAATAACTTGAACTGTTTTTCCTAAAAATTCACCTTTACGCTCTTTTTCAATTACAGATTGGTAGATTCTACCTGTAGTTACGTTGTTTGCTTGAGAAGTCGGAACATTTAAAAAACGTTCGTAATGACCTAAATCTAAATCAGTTTCAGCACCATCATCTGTCACAAAACATTCACCATGTTCATACGGATTTAATGTTCCTGGATCTATATTAATATAAGGATCTAACTTTTGGATTGTTGTTGAATAACCTCTCGCTTGCAATAACTTAGCTAACGATGCTGCGATTATTCCTTTACCTAAAGACGACGTAACCCCGCCTGTTACAAAAATGTACTTTGTTGAATTTGACATGTATAATTTATGAAGTGTAACTACGGGGCGCAAAGTTACTATATTCCTTTGAGTAAGCGGTAGATTTTTTATTTTTTTTTGAAAAAAGAGTTAACAATTTATTCACTCTTCATTTTCATTTCAAAAAGTAACTTTCTTTTTTCTACTTTTTCAACTTATAGATTAAAGGTTCTAATCCATTCATTTTTATTTCTAAAATTTGTTCTAATTGAATACCTAATTTACCTGCAGGAAAGCCCTTGTTTTTGTACCAAACCAAATAATGCTCAGGAATTTCAATCAAGTATTTCCCTTGGTATTTCCCAAAAGGCATGCGCATGTTCGCTAATGCAACTAATTCATCTCTGGTTTCTTGATTCAATTTATCAATTTTTAGATTCAGTTCAAAACTAATCTTATTTCATGATTTCTTAACAAGCTATTGATATTTTTCTATTTTTGTATAAATACGGATTTACAGTAATTTCGTCTTTTAGATAAAAAAAGACGTGTATTTAATAGTCTCGTAGAATAAAACTAATTTGTTGAAGATGAAAAATAGTACGCTACTCCTAGTATTTTTAATCAGTTTGATTGGAAATACAATTGCACAAGTTGAAAACCTTTCTGATAATACTTTTTATACAGATTCAACCTATACTGTTTTGTGCAATGGCCTATTAAGTTGGAAATATGAAAATGGTCAAATAGGTGAAAAAGCATATTATTTGAATGGTAAAATTGAAGGTGACTACTTTCTATACAACGAGGATGGTAAAATCAATTACAAAGCGCTGTATAAAAATGGTGAATTAAATGGGGTTTCTACCTGGTTTTACGAAACTGGTCCAATTCATTTTCAAAGTAATTATGTAAATGGTCAACTAAGTGGTGAATCTGTTTATTTTGATTTAGAAGGCAATATAGAATTAAGAGAAATGTACTTAAACAATCAATTAAACGGTAAAACAACAGCTTATTATGTTGGAGGAAAAACCAAAGAAATTAAAAATTTTGAAAATGGATTGTTACAAGGAGAAAGTACAACCTTTTATTCTTCTGGAAAGATCAAACGTGTAGTAAATTACCTTTACAATGAACCAAATGGTGAATGTATTTCTTACTTTGAAAATGGAAATATTCAAAACAAAACAACATATAAAAATGATGAGCCTGAAGGTAAATCCTATTGGTATTTTGAAGAAGGACAATTGAGTAATATTACCAACTTTGAAAATGGTAAAAAATCAGGTGAATTTAAATCCTTTCATAAAAATGGAAAAGTAGAGTGCCTAGGAAAGAATAGTAATGGCCTAATGGAAGGTGAATGGAAATATTATTCTGAAAAAGGGAAGTTAGAATCAACAAAAAATTATTTAAATAGTTTTCAAAATGGATATGAGACTTCTTACTATCCAAATGGAAAACTTAAGAGTAAAAAAATGTATGTGAATGGTGAAATTCAAGGTGAGTCATTCGTTTACTTTAAAAATGGAAATGTTTTCGAAAAGTCACAATATGAAAACAACTTGAAAAAAGATACTGTTTATTGCTATTATAAAAATGGAAATTTAGCTTCTAAGGAATATTTTTCAAAAGGTATTAAACAAGGAACTTCTATTTGGCTTTATAAAAATGGGACAATGGCATTTAAAATCAACTATTTTAACAACTTAAAACAAGGAGATTTTAGTGGTAATTATAAATCAGGTAAACAATTTATTTCAGGTAGATTCATCAATGATGAATTAACAGGAGAATACACAATCTTGGACGAGGATGGTGTAAAGTTTTATAATGCCTTATATAAAAATGGAATTGTGACGACAGAAAATACAAACAAGTTAAAAGAGCTTGAAATGATTGAAAACAAAAAATGCTCAACTAAATAGTTGAGCATTTTTTTTTGAAAATTGAATATCTATTAATCGTTAATTACGATTGAATCAATTGTATCATTTTCTCTGATTGAATCTAATACATCTTCTCCTTCAGTTAATTTACCAAAACAAGTGTGAACTCCATCTAAGTGAGCTGTATTTGAACGAGAGTGAACTACGAAAAATTGAGATCCCCCAGTGTTTTTACCTGCGTGAGCCATTGATAATACTCCTCTATCGTGGTATTGATTTCCACCTTTCGTCTCACAATCAATTTTATACCCTGGTCCACCTGTACCTGCCATTCCTTTTTCTCCATCACGTGAATTTGGACATCCACCTTGAATTACGAAATTAGGAATTACACGGTGCCATTTTAAACCATCATAATATCCTGATTTTGCTAATTTTACAAAGTTAGCTACAGTGTTTGGTGCATCCGTTTCAAAAAACGTAGCTTTCATTACACCTTTGTTTGTTGTGATAAC
>CANCEQ010000100.1 GCA_947375085.1 Flavobacteriales bacterium | reverse complement strand
CTAAATAAAATTATTATTATGAATAAAGGAATTGTTAAATTTTTCAATGACTCAAAAGGATTTGGATTTATTAAAGATGCAGAATCAAACCAAGAGTACTTCGTACACATTTCAGGTTTAGTTGATGAGATCAGAGAAAATGATGAAGTAACTTACGAACTTCAAGAAGGTAAAAAAGGATTAAATGCAGTAAACGTTAAACAAGCGTAAGCTTTTCACGATACATTATTTAGGAATTTAAAGTCTTGCAAATTTTGCAAGGCTTTTTTTTTTGCCTGGCTTTGACAGGCTCAGCCAACAAAAAAAACAACCTAAAAGGCCGACTGAGCTTGTTGAAATCAGATCGGGTTTCATTTTTAACAAAGTATACTTATCTTTGTTTTATGTCAGATTCATTACATCAAGAAAAAACATTTAATTCGAAAAACTTTGCTGAGAAGAAAATTTCAGGGAAGGAATTTGATCGTTGTACCTTTACCAATTGTGACTTTTCTTCTTGCACAATTACTCAAACAGACTTTTTAGATTGCCTATTCGATAATTGTAATTTTTCAATGGCAAACCTAACTCACTCTGGGTTAAAAAATTGTGATTTTGTTAATTCAAAATTAGTTGGAGTTGATTTTAGTGTGTGTAATGACTTTTTATTTTCAGTTAATTTTAAAAACTGTCAATTAGATTATTCAACTTTCTTTCAGAAAAAAATGAAAAAAACGCATTTCATTGAATGTTCATTAAAAGAAGTTGACTTTTCTGAAGTAGAATTAGCAGAATCCATCTTTAACAAATGTGATTTAATGGGAGCTATTTTCGAGAACACCAACTTAGTAAAAGCAGATTTGAGAACAGCACTTCACTACTCTATCAATCCAGAACAAAACAAATTAAAAAAAGCACGATTTTCATATCCTGGAATTATTGGATTACTCGAAAAATACGATATTCAGGTTGATTAATTCTTTTAATATCAGAATTCACAAAACATTGTGATTACAATTTGATTTTAATCAGGTTTTAGTAAATAAATAATACTTAATTTTAAATTGAAACTTAAAATATACAATTATGAAGCTATTTTTCATTTTACTATTTGCATCTATTTCATTCAATCTTGTAGCTCAAGAATCTATATCAAGTGATACTTCAAAAACATTTTTAATTATTCTAAATGATGGGACTCAAAAATCTGGAAAAATAATATCAGACGATGGTCGAGAAATTTTATTTGAGAGTGATAAAGTTGGTAAAATCTATATTTCAAAAAACAACATTAGAGAAATTAAAGAATTCAAACAAGAAGAAATTGTCGTAATCGATGGTGATATAATTATAGAAAGTCCATTTACTACTCGCTATGCGTTTACTTCAAATGCATTTCCTTTAAAGAAAAATGTAAATTATGCAATGATCAATTTATATGGACCTGAAGTACATTTTGCAGTAACAAATCGTTTTTCATTAGGTGTAATGTCCACTTGGATTGGAAGTCCACTGGCTTTAAATGCAAAATACTCTTTTCCGACTAAAGATAAAGAAATAAATTACTCAATCGGGTTAATCGCAGGGACTTCTGGATATATATTTAAAGGTCAAGGTTTTGGAACATTAGGATGGGGGACAATTACAATTGGAAATCGCATGCAGAATATAAGTGTTTCTGCAGGTTATGGTTCAATCGGTAATCTTTCAGATGCAACGAAATATAGAGGGGGCGCTTTATTTTCATTGGCAGGAATTACAAAAATAGGAAAAAAAGCAAGTTTAATTTTTGATTCAATGCTATCTGAAACTCAAAAAACAGAATCAGAATATACCCCAATAACCACATCAACTACAGATAATTTAGGTAACCCTACTTACACTACTGAATACGTTCCTGTAACTCAAAAAACTCGCACTACCGCATTCTTTTTAATGCCAGGTTTTAGATTTCAGAGTTCAGAAAACAAAGCATTTCAAATATCATTAGCAGGAGTCATAAATATCAATGGTTCAAATACAACTTCATTCCCTCTACCAATGTGTAGTTGGTTTTACAAACTTTAATAAATATTAAAAAAATGAGTACAACAGAAAATATACTTTTAAAACCTTTTGATTTAGCACCTTTTTCAAAAGTAAAAAACGAAGACTATCTTCCTGCTTTTAAGGAGTTGATAAAAAAAACAAAAGAAGAAATTGATGCAATAACTTCTAATTCAGAAGCTCCAACATTCGAAAATACAATTGAAGCGTTAGAATATGCCGGAGAACAATTAGATAGAGTTTCTAGCTTATTTTTCAATATTAATTCTGCAGAAACAAGTGCTGAAATTCAAAAAATCGCACAAGAAGTTTCTCCACTTTTATCTGAATTTGGAAATGACATTACGCTAAACAATGATTTATTTCTTCGTATCAAAAGTGTTTATGATCAAAAATCTGAATTAAACTTATCTGTTGAACAAGCGACTTTATTAGATAAAAAATACAAAAGCTTTTCGCGTAACGGAGCTAATTTAGAGGAAGATAAAAAAGAAACTTTGCGTACAATTGATAAAGAACTTTCTTCTTTAACATTAAAATTCAGTGAAAACGTTTTATCTGAAACCAACAAATACGAACTTCATTTAACAAATGAAGAAGATTTAAAAGGTTTACCAGAAGGTGAAAAAGAAGCAGCGGCACTATTAGCAAAAAGTAAAGGAAAAGAGGGTTGGTTGATTACGCTGGCTTACCCAAGTTACATTCCTTTTATGAAGTATGCTGAAAACAGAGAATTACGTAAAACGATTGCGATTGCAGCTGGAGCTCAATGTTTTAAAAAAGATGAATTCAATAACGAAGAGATCGTTTTAAAAATTGCTAAACTTCGTCACCAAAGAGCAAATTTACTAGGTTATGCAACTCACGCTCATTTTGTTTTAGAAGAACGCATGGCGGGTACTCCTGAAAAAGTTTTCACATTTTTAAATGACTTATTAGAAAAAGCAAGACCATTTGCTGATAAAGAGTTTAAACAATTAGAAGATTTTGCCAAAGAGTTAGATGGTTTGGATCATTTAGAAAAATGGGATTCTGCTTTTTACTCTGAAAAACTGAAAAATAAACTGTTTAATCTGGACGATGAAAAACTAAAACCGTATTTCAAACTTGAAAATGTCATCAATGGTGCTTTCACTGTTGCTGAAAAATTATATGGTTTATCTTTTAATGAAGTTACAACTATCGATACGTATCATAAAGATGTTAAAACATACGAAGTAAAAGATAAAAATAACGAGCTTGTTTCTATCTTTTATGCTGATTTCCATCCAAGAGAAGGAAAAAGAAATGGTGCTTGGATGACTTCTTTCAAAGATCAAAAAGTAAAAAATGGTAAAAATGAACGTCCACACATTTCTAATGTTTGTAATTTCACGAAACCTACTGATTCTAAACCTTCTTTATTAACGTTTAATGAGGTTACTACCCTATTTCATGAATTTGGACATGGACTACACGGTATGTTAGCAAACACAACTTACCCAAGCATTTCAGGGACAAGTGTTTACTGGGACTTCGTCGAATTACCAAGTCAAGTTTTGGAAAATTGGTGTTATGAAAAAGAATGTTTAGACATTTTTGCAAAACATTATGAAACTGGAGAATCAATTCCTATGGAATACGTAGAGAAAATCAAAGAATCTGCAAGTTTTATGGAAGGAATGGCTACCGTTCGTCAAATAAGTTTAGGTCTTTTGGATATGTCTTGGCACGGTGTTGATCCAACCTCAATCACTAGTGTTAAAGAAAATGAAACAAAAGCATTAGTGAAAACTAAATTATTTCCTGATGTAGCAGAAAATTGTACAAGTGTTTCATTCTCACATATTTTCCCAGGAGGTTATTCTTCAGGATATTACAGTTATAAATGGGCAGAAGTTTTAGATGCTGACGCCTTTGAATACTTCAAAGAAAACGGAATTTTTAATCCAGAAATAGGAAAGGCATTCGCTGAAAATGTATTAAGTAAAGGAGGAACTGAACATCCGATGACACTTTACAAACGTTTCAGAGGTCAGGAGCCAAAACCTGAAGCACTTTTAAAACGTGCAGGATTAGCAAACTAATTCATTAAAAAATAAGAAAATCAACTCACAATCGAGTTGATTTTCTTATTTTTGATATAAAATATTAAATCTGTATGATTCTTAAAAATTTAATAGTATTGTTTGTTACTTCAATACTTTCATTTTCAACATTCTCTCAAGAAAACCAAGTCAATACAGCTCAAATTCCTGAAGATTCTGTTTATTACAGATATCTTCTAGTCAATTCTGCTAAACCAACAAAAAAAATCAAATTAAAAGAAGTAAGTGCTTACACTATTACTTATGTAGAGAAATTTGCAGATTCAAACCTTCTTAACAAAGTTTATTTCTGTAATGGAAATATCCGTGAATTAAAAGAAGGATACATTGAATTCGATGTGAGCAATGAAACTATCGAACAAAATTTTAAAGATGGTTCTGTTATCAACAGTTCAAACGATTATTCTAGTTTTTACTATTCTGAAAACGAAAAACCTAGAATGATCGACTTATCTAAATTAGTAGCTATTGATTACAGTTCGCCAAAAAGAAATCTAATTCATACTATTGGAAGAGGTACATTAATTGTTTCTGCTTCAATAGCCTTAATTGCCGCTCCAGTTATATCAATCGCTTACAACAAAAAAACGGCTGATCACAATGCGTATTTCAGCATTAACAACAAAGCTTATTTTAATTTCATAAAAACAGGTTTGGTAGGCTCAATTATAGGTTACCCGATGGCTCGTTTTACTAGAACAAAACGTTATTATCTAACAGATGATAAATCCAAGAAAGATAAAAAAGCTTGGTACTTAGAAAAACAACTATAAAGAATATTCATACTATTTACAACATAGATTTTATATAACTCTGAAAATGGAATTTAAATTAAATACGATTGAAGAAGCAATCGAAGAAATAAAAAATGGAAAGGTTATTATTGTTGTTGACGATGAAGATCGTGAAAACGAAGGTGACTTTTTAACTGCTGCAAGAAATGTAACGCCTGAGATTGTCAATTTTATGGCTACTCATGGACGTGGATTAATTTGCGCTCCACTTTTAGAAGATAAATGTGATGAATTAGGATTAGAATTAATGGTTAAATCTAATTCAGCTGCTTACGAAACACCCTTTACTGTATCTGTTGATTTAAATGGTCACGGTTGTACTACAGGAATTTCTGCTAGCGATCGTTCAAAAACAATTCAAGCATTAATAGATCCTACAATTCACCCTTCTGAATTAGGGAAACCAGGACATATCTTTCCTCTTAGAGCGAAAAAAGAAGGTGTTTTGAGAAGAGCTGGACATACTGAAGCCGCTGTTGATTTATCTCGTTTAGCAGGATTTGAACCAGCAGGTGTAATCGTTGAAATCTTGAATGAAGATGGAACAATGGCTCGTCTTCCTCAATTATTTGAAATAGCTCAAAAATTCGATTTAAAGATTGTTTCAATTGAAGATTTAATTGAATACAGAATTAAAACTGAATCGTTAATCGACCGTTTAGTAGATGTTAAAATGCCAACTGCTTGGGGAGATTTTCAATTACACGCTTACAAAGAAAAAAATTCTGGAAAAGAACATTTAGCCTTGGTAAAAGGGGAATGGAAAAAAGATGAACCTGTATTAGTTAGAGTTCACTCTTCTTGTATCACTGGTGATATTTTTGGTTCTTGCAGATGTGACTGCGGACCTCAATTACACGCAGCGATGCAAACTATCGAAAAAGAAGGAAAAGGGGTTATCGTTTATATGAATCAAGAAGGTCGTGGTATTGGATTGATTAATAAATTAAAAGCTTACAAACTTCAAGAAGATGGTTACGATACAGTTGAAGCTAACTTAATGTTAGGATTCAAAATGGATGAAAGAGACTACGGTATCGGAGCACAAATCATTCGAGATTTAGGAATTTCTAAAATGAAATTAATGACGAATAATCCTACAAAACGTACTGGATTGGTAGGTTATGGTTTGGAAATCGTTGAGAATGTATCTCTTGAAGTTGAAAGTAATCAACACAACGAAGAGTACATGATTACGAAAAGAGATAAAATGGGACATTCAATTAAATTGAAAAAATAATGTTAAAGGCAACAGCTCTGACAAAATCGTATGGTGATTTATCCATATTGAAAGGGATTGATTTCCACGTTGAACACGGTGAAATTGTTTCTATTGTAGGAGCTTCAGGTGCTGGTAAAACAACATTACTTCAAATTTTAGGAACCCTTGAAAAGCCTGATAACGGAAAAGTATTAATCAATAACATTGATCCTTTTTCGTTATCTTCTAATAAATTATCTGAATTTAGAAATACCAATATTGGGTTTATATTTCAATTTCATCAATTATTGCCTGAATTTACTGCGATTGAAAACGTCTGTTTACCCGCTTTAATCAAAGGTGTTTCTATGAATGAAGCTAAAAAAGAAGCTTCAAAACTTCTAGAATTATTAGGTTTAACGTCTAGAGGAGATCATAAACCAAGTGAATTATCTGGAGGAGAACAACAAAGAGTGGCTGTTGCAAGATCGTTAATCAATCGACCTAAAGTGATTTTTGCTGATGAACCTTCTGGAAACTTAGATTCTCATAATTCTCAAGAATTGCATCAATTATTTTTTGATTTGCGTTCCGAATTTAATCAGACATTTGTCATTATTACACACAATGATGCTTTAGCTAAAATGGCTGATAAACAATACTTAATGAAAGACGGTTTATTATTATCTATTTAATATGAACCAAAACGAATTAAAAGAATTTCTTGATTTTAAAGCGGAGGAATACAATTCACCGAAATTTATTGAAAGTGATCCTATTCAATTACCCCATCGTTTTTCAAAAAAAGAAGATATTGAAATTGTATCTTTTTTAGTTTCTACAATTGCCTGGGGTAATCGAACAAGCATAATCAAAAGTGGTGAAAAACTACTTTCTATAATGGAAAACGATCCTTTTTCTTTCATTCAAAATTATACTGATTCTCAAGCAAAAGATTTAAAATTCGTTCACAGAACTTTCAATGTCAATGATTTAGATTTCTTTTTTAGAAGTTTAAACAATATCTATAAAAACGGCGGACTAGAATCGGCTTTTAGTAGTCACCCTACTCTATTCGGTTCTCAAGGTCGTATTAGCAATTTCAGAGCGAACTTCTTAGCAACTGAGCACAAAACAAGAAGTGAAAAACACATTTCAGACCCAACTAAGAATTCAGCGGCTAAACGCTTGAATATGAACCTAAGATGGCTTTGTAGACAAGATAATAAAGGTGTTGACTTCGGAATTTGGAAAAGTATTTCACCAAGTGAATTATCCGTTCCTCTAGATGTTCACACAGCCAATATCGCTCGAAAACTTGGCATTATCACACGTAAACAAAATGACGGTAAAGCTCTGGAAGAAATGATGACTCAATTAAGAGAGTTTGACCCAATAGACCCATCTAAATATGATTTTGCGCTTTTTGGATTGGGAGCTTTTGAAAAATTTTAGTAGATATTTAAATTGGCAATAAAAGATTTAATTTTCAATTTATAACACCAAAAAAAAAGCCCAGTATTAACTGGGCTTTGTATTTCTTAAAAGATTGGATTTAAAATTCTACTAAATCTCCTTCTTCGTACATTTTAAATTCGAATGGTACTTTCACCATATACGCATAATCTTGGCCTACTTCATACATATCTTCATCTGTATCTCTGTACATCCATTTCACCTTTACTTCGTTTCCTGCTTCAACTAATTCATTTAGTTTGTACAACAAAAATAAAATCCTTTTAGAAGAACTGATATTAAAATATTCTAAATCTATTTTAATAACCGTTTTTTGTGATGGATTTAATAAATACGAATCAAACCAATTTAAGATAGGAGCCCAAAACTCATCTGGCTGATCTGGAATAGATCTACCTTTGATTTGCATTATACCTGTCCCTCCATCAAAGTTGATGTATGGAGTTTGAGGAGTATCATTTATTAATAGTGTTTCCATTTATAAAGATTTGTACGTGCAATTTCTAAAATTAATTTAATATAAAATTATTTATTCTACCAATAACTTATTTTCATAGATAAATAGACCTTCTTTGTAAACTAAATTTCAATTATCCCTCTAAAATACACTTTTCATTGATTAAACAGTGCTTTTTTCAATGTAATCTGTCAATGTTTGAATTGGAAATTGAACACAATTATTTAACATTATGTTATTATTTGATAGCATTTTCAGCAATAAATCTTGATTATAAAATCCATAACTTCCAACAATAGAAATAGAAGGAATAGAGTTATCTATGATATATTTATCTACAAAAAGTTGAAGATTCAATTCGTGCATTTCCTCAATCTCTTTAAATCGAACAGATAAATCTTTCGTTAAAGCGCCAATCGAACCTATAAATGCTTTACCATTCGTTCCGTAGACTTTTGAAAGTAATTCTGCTCTATCTCCTAGTAATGCTGTTAATTCAGAAGTTAATTCATTTGACAATTCAGAATTTAATAATTTCGAAATCAATAATTTACCGAAATAATATCCACTTCCTTCGTCTCCAAGTAAATAACCTAATCCTCCACTAATTGAAAAATCAGTTGAACCATTCCAATGGCAAACAACAGAACCTGTACCTAAAATAGCTACTACTCCTTTTGAATCTCCAATTGTAGAATGACACGCCGCTTCAATATCCGATTTAACCTCAACCTTCTGAAAGCCCCATTTATCAAAATAGGATTTTAAGTGTATTTTATTCGAATCATTTAAGCAACCAGCACCATAGAAATAAACGGGTATTTTTTTTAGTTCAGATTTACTGTTCCAGAATTCATCCATTTCATTAAAAAAATCTTCATTCCAATTAGAAGGATGAAATGATTTTGTCGTGAAATATTCTCTAACACCCGTTTCAGACACAAAACACCAATCTGTTTGTGTACCGCCACTATCTGCAACTAAAAATGAATTCCTCATTATTTTCTCAACCAATATTCTTTTAACGCGTTTGTTTTTGGAGAGTCAATTGGCGTTAATTTATATTGTGGACGTTCGTAAGCTGTTATTTTCACTTTCAATTCAAACAATAATTCATCTCTAGCTACTAAAACACTTACTTCATCTCCTGTATTAGCTGAATTTACCATTCCGTCAAAGTCCGCTTGATCTACTCTAAAACCATTGCAACCAATCACTTCATCGTTCACACTTAATCCTGCTTCTTCAGCTGCCGAACCTGCTCTCACATTTTTTACAATTACTTTTCCTCCACTTGTTGAAGTCATTGCTCCGAAAGATGGTTTAGCAACTCCAGTATACTCTACCTTCACTCCTATTTTCGAGAAAATCGCATTGTAATCTGGTATTTTTGTTCCGAATACGTAATCTTTAAAGAATTGATCTAAATCTTCTCCTAAAAATGCTTCTAATTCTTCTTGAAATTCTAATTCAGTAAATCCTCTGTTTAATTTCTTGTAGAATTTAGTATACAATTGTTGCAGAAAATGATCCAATCCTTTTTTCCCTTCGAATTTAGAGATAATCATTGCGTCTAAACAAGCTGCTAATAATCCACCTCTTGAATAATACGTCATTGTTGTATTTGAACTATTTTCATTCGGACGATACGATTTAATCCACGCATCAAAACTTGAATGTGCAACTGGTTGAATACGAGTACCAACTGATCCTTCTACATAATTTAAAGAACTCAATAATTTTGGTAAATACATTTCTTCTGAATAATATCCAGCTCTCAACAATAATAACTCATCATAATAAGATGTAAATCCTTCCATTACCCATAACAAAGAAGTGTAATTTTCTTCATCGTAATTAAAAGGTCCTAATTCAATCGGACGAATTCTTTTTACATTCCACAAGTGAAAATATTCGTGAGCAACTAATGAAAGGAAATTGATGTATTCGCTTCCTTCGTATGTCCAACGATTTACACTCAACGTTGTTGAATTCATATGCTCTAATCCACCTTGACCATCAATAACATTGTGAATAATGAACGTGTAATTTTTATTCGGATTTTCGCCAACAACAGCAGAAGTTTTCTCTACTATTTTCGCCATGTCCACTTTTAACTTACTTATATCGTGATTTCCAATTCCGTAAATTGCAACTGTATGATTAACTCCAGCAGCTTTGAATTCAAATACTTCCTGATTTCCAATCTCAATCGGACAATCTACTAACTGATCGTAATTTGTAAATTCATATTCTGAAGAGACTTCTTTTGAAAGTCCTTCTCCTTTGTAAGGCAACGCTGTAGAAATCGTTTTGAAAGTTTTGTAAGGAAAAATCTCCAAAGTACCTTTTGTATTTTTCAATTCTTCGATATACATAAAAATGCTTGTACCACTAACAAATCCGTGTGTTAAATCGATAAAACTTGTTCTTACAGAAAGTTCAAATGAATACACTTCGTATTTAACTG
>CANCEQ010000099.1 GCA_947375085.1 Flavobacteriales bacterium | reverse complement strand
ATCAAATTTCAATTATAAATAATCAATATAAAAAATATGTTCAAAGAACTAACAAAATACAAAAACTGCAATCACTTTACATTCGAAACTGAAAATGAACTTTCTGAAGTTTGCAATGCACCACAAGATGGAAATGGAGTTTATCTAGTGTATGAAGTAAATGGAGATGAAAAAGAGTTACTTTTTGTTGGTTCAACAGGAACAATTCAAAACAACGGTGAAATCAAATTAAAAGTTGGTGGGATTTACGAGAAGTTGGTTAACGGACAACAATTCGGGAAATTATCAAGAAGAAAAGCGTGGCCAATTCAAATGAAAAAAGAAAACATTGAACAATTGGAAATTCATTGGTATGAAACGTTTAATGCAAAAACAAAACACATCCCAACATATGTTGAAGGATTGATTTTACAAAAATTCTTAGACGAAAACAATAGACTACCACGTTGGAACGTAGCATTTTAAATCTCAAAAAATGACTTTAAATTATAAATTAGAAGAAGCTGACTATCATACGCATCTACTTTTTACGATTTCTAAATCTTCTTCTGCCATCAAAACCAGAAATAGAATTCGTTTTCTAATGACAATCAGTTTGATTTTGTTTGCTGTTATGGCCTATGGAAATCATTCAACTGGTCAAACGGTTTATTTTTCAGCTCTTGCTATATTAGCATTCTTTTTTATGCCATTGTATACTCGTTGGAGTTATAGAAAAACCTATTTAAAACACGTCCGTAACTATTACAAAGACCGATTATCAGAACCAACAACGATTACTTTTAAATCTGATATTTTACTAATTTCTGATAGTCAAGGAAATTCACAAGTTGATGTAACAGAATTAGATGAAATCAATGAATTGGAAAACTATTATTTTTTGAAAGTGAAAAGCGGACAATCGATAATTATTCCAAAATTAAAAATTGACAACAAAGAAGAATTAACTTCAACTTTAAAAGAACTTTCTCAAAACCAATCTATTGCTTGGAATGATGAAACTTCTTGGATTTGGAAATAAATAAATATGGAAACTCAAAATTTTAAAAATCACAATAGTTTCAAATTTAGTTGGCATCTAATTGGTGGACTTTTGATAGCATTCCTATTATTTTTCTATTCTATTGTTTCTTTGATTAGAGAAGTAAATGAAGAAACTATTTTTAGATTGTTTTTCACCTTTTCATTTTTAATAATCGCCTATTATTGCAGACGATTTTCAACTAGAAATCAAGATAGAATTATCAGAATGGAAATGAGATATAGATACCATCTATTAACTGGCATTCGATTTGAAACGTTTGAAAAAGATTTATCAATACAACAAATTGTAGCCATTCGTTTTGCAGGAGATGACGAATTAGAGTCACTAATTAAAAGAACTATAAGTGAAAAACTAGCTCCCAAAGATATTAAGTCAGCTATTAAAAACTGGCAAGGAGATTATCAAAGAATTTAAATCTGATTTAAAATAAAAAACTCAAAATCTTTAATAATCAAATGGAAAATTAAAGATTTTGAGTTTTTTTTTGACTCTGGTGGGGGTTTATATCTTAAAAAATAACTTTCGTTACTTAGAATTAGCTGTTACAAATATCACAACTTTTAAGATATAAAAAAACACACCTAAAAAAAGAGAAAAATATAATCACCTACAAATCAATGTGATAACCAAAAACACTCTTCGAAAAACAGGTATAAATACCTATAAAATCAGGTAGAAATACCTACTTAAAACAGATCAAATTTTCACTCAATATTGTTCTGCATAGCGTATTTCACAAGCCCAATAGTTGATTTTATGTTTAATTTTTCCATAATATTATTTCTGTGACCTTCCACAGTTCGTGAGCTTAAACACAATTCATCCCCAATTTCTTTACTCGTTAATTCACGAACAATCATTCCTAATATCTGTTTTTCTCTAGATGAAAGAATTTCATTGCGTTCTTCTAACGATTTCTTTGGTCGCTTAACAGTCCCTTTCAAAAGAATCTGAGAAACTTCATTTGAATAATAATCCTCTCCTTCTACAATCGTCAATACTGCTTTTACCAATTCATCAATCCCAGAATTTTTTAAAATATAACCTGAAGCTCCTATTTTCAAAGCTTGCTTTATCACATTTTCCTCATTGTGCATGGTCAGCATCAAAACTGGGAGATCTTTTGATATTGATTTAATTTTTTTTAAAGTCATTAACCCGTCCATTCCTGGCATAGAAATATCGAGTAAAACTACATCAACCTCACCTTTTTCGACAACTTTTAAAGCGTCTTCACCATTCGAAACCTCCGAAATAATTGGTTTAAATTCTTTTTGATTTTCCAACATCAATCTCACGCCATTTCTCACCAGTTGATGATCGTCGGCAATTAATACTTTATATGTTTTAATCATTTACTGTAAATTTTAATTCTGTTCCTTTTCCAATTTCGCTATTGAAGAAATATTCAGATTTTAACGATATCAATCTTCTTTCAATATTATTCAATCCATTTCTTCGAATCACTTTTTTAAAATCAAATCCGTTTCCATTATCTTTTAAATACACTTGAATACGCTTTTGACTCAAATCTCTTGTTAAATCAATTTGAATAGTTTTAGAATTAGAATATTTTATTGAATTATTTAAAAACTCTTGAACAATTCTATATACAAATAACTCATCATTTTTGTCTTTCAGATAAATATTCTCTTCTGAATAAGAAAACGTAATCTCAATTTCAGAAATTGTATTCAATCGATTAACTAATTGATTAATTGAAACACAAATTCCTTGATTCCCAAGAGCTGAAGGCATTAAATTAAAAGAAATATCTTGGATAGAATTAATGGAATCATTCAACATTAAATGGATATTGTCCATCGTATTAATAAACGTATCTGAAGTTCTTTCCATTCGATTTGCAGCACTTAGATACATTTTGATTGCATTCAATTCTTGCCCCAAAGAATCATGTAAATCATATGCTAATCTTTTACGCTCATTATCTTGACCTAAAAGTGTTGCTTTTAGCATATTTGATTCTGCATTTTTCATAACTGAAACATCATCAATCACTAACAATATATTACCATTCTTAACTTTATCAATTTTAGAAATGGAACAAATGAAATGAGACAACTGTTGATTTGATTCATTGATTGAAACATCAACAATTTTATTTTCAATATTTTGTAAAATAAATTCATTCACCACATTCACAATCTCTTTTGGTAAAATTTCATATAAATTGATATTGATTTTATTTGAAGAATTACCAACGATCTCTTTCCCCAAGAAATTAACCAATTCGATGTTTCCAAATTCATTGAAAACAAAAATTTTCTGTGGTAATCTATTAAATACTTTAAAAAAATAATCACGAGAAATAGTATTTTGAACGAGCTCTTCAATAAAAGTATTTAATCCTAAACTTATTACATCTAATTCATCTTTGTATTCAGAAATAGGAAAGTGATAATCAAAATTACCTGTACAACATTCTGTTATATAATCAATTATCTGAAATTTTCTTATTTTTTGATCTTCTAATCGTGAAGTCAAAAATTCAATTTCTTTTTTTAAATCACTAAAAGTTGAGCCAGAAGTTATACTTTCTTGAAATTCAACTTGATTAGCTGATCTAACTATTTGTAATAATTCTGTTATTTGCTGTTGATCCATCTCTCTAATCTCTTAATACAATCGTCTGGCCTACCATTTTAGCATAAACCGATGTAAATTTTGCTCCTAAAAATATAATTTGGGACGAATAATACATCCAAGCTAAAAGTACTAGCATCGTTCCAGCAATTCCTCCATCTTTAGCAAAAAAGTAATTACCTAAATAATATTTAATTAATAATTGACCAAAATACAACATCAATCCGGTTACCAATGCGCCTGAAAACGCAAGTTTCCATTTCACAACTCCGTCGTGTAAGTATTTGAAAATAAACAAGAAAATAATTACACTCGAAATAATTGACAATCCATGTTCTATAAAACTCAATATAAACCAATGGACAGCTTCACTCCCTTCAAACAAATGCCTACCAACCGACATTAAGATAGTTTGAGCAAAATAAATCACTATCACTACAATCCCCATAACAGTCAGCAATGTAACTGATACTAAGCGAGAAACTAAATGACTAATGATTAATTTTTTATGACTGTGAAAAACGGGTTCAATATCAAAAAACTCATTAATACTTCCTCTTAACGAAGCTAATAATGCTGTACTTGAAAGTAGTAATGCAACAATTCCTATAACGTTTAAAATAAAGCTACCTTTCTCCATATCAACTCCATGTAAAAAGGATAGAATACCACTCACATCTTGAATTCCTACTTGTTCTTTCAACAGTTTCCCGATAATCTCAACCATTCTAACGTTTCCAACAAGTTTACCAAAAGTTGCAAAAGCTAAGTATAACAAAGGAACAATAGCGAAAATCATATAATAAGAAAGTGCTGCTCCATGCAAGAAACTCTTTTCTTGAAAAAACTCTGAAAAAGTGGTCTTTATTAACTGCCAAACTTCAGGCCATGTAAGATGTCTGATTCCTTTTTTTAATGATAATTTCTCTTTCATTTTCTAATGTATCAATGTGATATAAGATAATTTGTTCCTCATTTTTTGTTTGAAAATAATTAACAAAGTAGGGCCCTGCAAATTGTGAACCAATAAATTGAACACAAATAGAATCATCTGATTTAGATTTTACTAATTCAAATTCAGTTGGTCTAAAAAAACAAACTTCATTCTTTATTTTTAATTCATTTATTACTCCAAACAACTCTCCTTCTTCCCTGCTTTTAGGATTAAAATAAAAAGCTTCTGGAGTTTCTATCCTAGCAATTTCTCCATTTGAAAAATGAATAATTCGATTGGCTAAACTTAACATTTCACCACCATCGTGAGAAACCAAAAGAAAACTAGTTCCTCTAATCTCTTTCATTTGAAGTAAATAATTTGAAATTTTTAATCGAAGTCGACCGTCTAAATGAACAAATGGTTCATCTAATAATATTAGTTTAGGTTCACCTGCTAATGCTCTTGCTAAAGCTAAACGTTGTTGTTCACCTCCTGATAGTAAGAGTGCTTTTTGTTCTGAAAGATTTGTTAATTCAATTAAATCCAGCAATTCACAAACCAATTCTTCTCGTTCTTTCTTCGGTAGGTAAAGTGCTTTTTCTCTAATATTTTCTCTTACAGTATGGTAAATATCCAATCCAAAATCTTGGTTAACCAATTTTATTTCATCGTGACCCGGAACTAAATTCTGAGAAGGACCTTTTACTTTTTCGTTTTCAAAAATTACCTGTCCTGAAGTTGGTTCTATAAGTCCAGCGATTACTTTTAATAAGGTAGTTTTACCTGCACCACTATTTCCAACAATTCCAATTATCTCTCCTTCTCCAATTTCAAATGAAATATCTTTAAAAATAGGTGAATCGTAAGAAAATGAAACCGATTTAAGTTCTAACATTATTCAGATAATTCTTTCGGGAATTCTTGTAAAGCAACATAAATACCAGGAATAGGATTGGTATGAGGCTCTTCTTCCTTCAAATAGACATTTAAACGTTTGCCTTCCGATTCGTCTAGTAATTCGAAATTTTCGACAATACTTTCAGAACATGCCATTTGAGTAACTGTTCCATCTTCTAATGCTATATTAAAGACAATCATTTCAGGAATATCGTAAGCAAATGTTTCAGTATCTGATAAATACCCTTGAATTGTGTAAATCGATTTACGTAAAACTTCCACATCATTTACAATCGACTTCACACTTAATTCATCCTCCCATTCGTAACGTAAATTATTTTCTGATTCTTCTCCATTGTGTTGCGCATCTGCATGCTCTTGAGAAAAATGTTCATTCATCATGTAAAAATGGACGTTCAAACGCATAATATCTTTATTTTAGAGTAAAAATACACAAAAAATATTAGGTGGAGCTTGAGGTTGATACTAAGATTAATCTTAACCACTTACTCAAACATAAACTAAATCTTAACCTCAACCTTTATCTCAACCATAACCTTAATTTAGTATCTTTGCGACAAATACAAAAAGTAACATCATGAATATTGTAAAAATCAATAAAAACAAATTAAATTCAATTGAAAGAAGACACCCTTGGGTATTTTCAGGAGCAATAACAAGTGATGTTACCAATTTAAAAGATGGAGATGTAGTTACCGTTTGCGATCACAAAGATTATTTTTTGGCTAGAGGTCACTTTCAACATGCTACTATTTCTGTTCGTATTTTAACTTTCGATGACCTTGAGTTAAATCAAGACTTCTTCAATAAACAGATAAAAAATGCTGTTGATTTAAGAATTAAATTAAACTTAATCAACGAAAAATCAAACATTTGTCGTTTAGTTCACGGTGAAGGAGATTCATTACCTGGATTAATTGTCGATTATTACAACGGAGTGGCTGTTATTCAATGTCATAGTATCGGAATGTATAACTCAGTAGAATTAGTTGCTGAAGGATTGAAATTCGCATTAGGAACTTCATTAACAGCTATTTATTCTAAATCATCTGATACACTTCCTCAAAGAGCTGAAGGAAAAGATGCTTACTTATTCGGAAGTTGCGAAACTCCACATATCGCTTTAGAATACGGCGTAAAACTTCAAATCGATTGGATAACAGGTCAAAAAACAGGTTTCTTCATCGATCAACGTGAAAATAGATTTTTATTAGGAAAATATTCTCAAGGAAAAAAAGTATTAAACACCTTCTGTTATTCAGGAGGCTTCAGTCTTTTAGCACTTCAAGAAGGAGCCGATT
This sequence comes from Flavobacteriales bacterium, assembly GCA_947375085.1. The sequence goes on along the minus strand of CANCEQ010000099.1, from coordinate 3,744 downwards.
TAGTTCATTCTTTAGACAGTTCTAAAAAAGCAATTGTTTTAACAGAAGCAAATGTTGAATTGAATAATTTTGGTTCAAAACATAAATCAATAGTTGCGGATGCAATGGAATACATGAAAGATTTGGAAGAAGATTATGATATCATTGTTCTAGACCCTCCAGCATTCGCAAAACACAGAGATAAACGCCACAAAGCGATTCAAGGATACAAACGTTTGAATGCACATGCGATTCGTCAAATAAAACCAGGTGGAATAATTTTCACTTTCTCATGCTCTCAGGTAGTTGATAAATTTTTATTTACTAATACAGTTATTGCAGCTGCGATTGAAGCTGGAAGAAATGTTCGTATTTTAGAACAACTTCACCAACCTGCAGATCATCCTATCAATGCTTTTCATCCTGAAGGTGAATATTTAAAAGGACTTGTATTACAAGTAGATTAACCTTTTAATGCTCGACTTACGATATAAAACAATTTTGAATGTTGCTCTACCTCTAATGGTATCGAGCTTCATTCAAGCAGTTGTTTTACTTACGGATACTGCTTTTTTAAGTCGTTACAGCACACTTTCGTTTGATGCAGCAGGAAATGCAGGTTTAATCTTCGTTACCATGTTTATGGCTCTAGCTGGAATGGGAGATGGTGCTCAGATTCTAATAGCTAGAAGAATTGGTCAAAAACGAATCGATTCTATTGGACGTATTTTTGGCTCTTCTATTCTGGTTCATTTACTTTTAGCGATAGCACTTTTCCTAATACTTCAAGGAATAATACCCTCATTACTAACAGGCTATTCGAAACATCACGATCTAGCTACTGCTCAAATCGACTTTCTATCTATCAGAAGTTTTGCCCTCTTTTTTGCCATGATTTCACTCTCTATTCAAGCATTCTTTTTTGCAACTGGAAAAACGTGGGTAGTTTTAGTAAGCGCCATCATAACAGCCTTTTCAAATATCTTTTTTGATTATTTTTTAATTTTCGGAAAAGGTATATTCCCTGAAATGGGAATCAAAGGTGCTGCTTTGGCTTCGACCATTGCTGACGGTTTAGGAATGTTATTTTTGATTGTCTTTTTAATCTTCTCAAAAATAAGAAAGGAATATAGTTTATTTTCTCATTTCAGCTTTAATTTCACTTCATTTAAAGAGTTATTTAAAGTGGGGAGCCCTATTATGTTTCAGGGACTTATAGCTCTTTCTACTTGGACTATTTTCTTTACATGGATTGAACAAATGGGAAAATTTGAATTGACTGTTTCTCAAAATATTCGTTCTATCTATTTCTTAGCCTTCATACCCATTTGGGGGTTTTCTGCTACAACCAAAACCTATATTTCACAATACATTGGAAATGGTGATTTTGCTTCTTTAAAAATTATTCAGAAACGTATTCAACTTCTCACGATGTTATTTCTATCAATCATAATTTTGGGAGCTACTTTTTTTCCGACTCAACTCATTTCAATGATCAACCCTTCGGAAGAATATGTTCAAAAAAGTGCTGAAATTTTACGTTTCATCTCAATTTCTACTTTAATTTTTGGCTTTGGAAGTGTTTATTTTCAAACGATTAATGGTAGCGGTAATACTCAAGTGACATTTTTAATTGAAGTAATTAGTGTTGTAATCTATTTAATATCTTCTTATATTTTAATTAAAGTAATCAAGCTAGATATCTTTTGGATTTGGTCTGTAGAGTACATTTATTTTGGAATTATGGCGTTACTATCTATTGGATACTTACGTTTATTTGACTGGAAGAAAAAAATACTTTGATTTTAGTTAGCTATATTGGCTGTGATTATTTGATTAAATGATTACTATGATTCCCACTCTTAATCATGCCAATCATTGAATCATACTAATCATAATTTATTGCTATGATTATTTGATTGAAAGATTACTATGATTCCCACTCTTAATCATGCCAATCATTGAATCATACTAATCATAATTTATTGCTATGATTATTTGATTGAATGATTACTATGATTCCCACTCTAAATCATGCCGACCTTAATTTATTGCTTTAAATTCTAAAAAAAATAATTAAAAACCATTGAACTTTTGAACTTTTAAACTAACTTCAATAGAAAAAATTAAATTTTCACCTAAAAAAGTATAAAATGATTAACCCAGCTTACCCCGACAGTCACTTAACAGGAAAAATTATTGGATGCGCTATGGAAGTCCATAAAATAATTGGAAATGGATTCCAAGAAGTCATATACCAAAAAGCACTTGAAATTGAAATGCTGAGCCAAAATATCAACTTTAAAAGAGAATTTGTAATGGATATCTATTACAAGAATAATTTTCTTGGTCGCAGAAGAGTTGATTTCTTTGTCGAAGATAAAATTATGGTTGAAATCAAAGCTGTAAAAGAATTAGAAGATGTACATTTAGCTCAAGCGATCAATTATTTAGAAGCGTATAATATGAAAACAGGATTACTCATCAATTTTGGAAGTACCAGCCTTCAATTTAAAAGAGTAATGAAACCAACCAAAATGAAAACTATTCAAAATCAACCTACTGCGTAAAAAGCAAATTAATGACTTGAGGGAATTCTAATTTTTTATAATAAACCTTATCTTTACATCAAATACATCACTATGACAAAAGAAAATTTCAGAATCGTTTTTATGGGGACACCTGAATTTGCAGTTACGATTTTAAATGAAATAATTGCAAATGATTTCAATGTAGTTGGAGTAATTACCGCTCCCGACAAACCTGCAGGTAGAGGACAAAAAATTTCTGAAAGTGATGTTAAAAAATATGCAGTTGAAAAAGAATTGAATATTCTACAACCAACTAATTTAAAAGACGAAAGTTTTATCTCTGAATTAAAAAATCTGAATGCTGATTTATTTGTGGTTGTTGCATTTAGGATGTTACCTGAAATTGTTTGGGCAATGCCTCCTAAAGGAACTATCAATTTACACGCTTCCATATTACCGAATTACAGAGGTGCAGCTCCAATTAACTGGGCGGTAATAAATGGTGAAAAACAATCAGGTGTTACTACTTTCTTCATTGAAAAAGAAATAGATACTGGAAAAATAATCGATCGTTCTTACGTTGAAATAGGAGAAAATGAAACTGTAGGTGAACTTCACGACCGTTTGATGAATTTAGGCGCAAAAGTATCTTGTGAGACCATTGAAAAAATTAGACTTGGAGATATAGCAGGTATTCCACAAATCGAATTGACAGAAGGTGAATTAAAAAATGCACCTAAAATTTTCAAGCCAATGTGTCAAATCGATTTGACTAAACCAGTTGAAGAAGTACATAATTTTTGCAGAGGACTTTCACCCTACCCGACTGCTTGGACCACTTTTAAAAACGAAGAGAAAAAGGAAGAGAAATCCTTTAAAATATTCAAGACAGAAAAAACAGATATAAAAGTAGATTCTTCTTCTAAATTGAAAGCGACTAAAGAAGGTATCTTAATTCCTTGTTCTGATTATTACCTAAAAGTAATTGAATTACAACCAGAAGGAAAAAGAAGAATGAATTTTAAAGAATTATTGGCTGGTAATCCGGTGGATGATTTAACTGTATAAAAAAAAAGGAATTGATAATCAATTCCTTTTTTAACATTTCAACTATACAAAATCTTAATTAGCGCTGATATTGTAAAAGATAGAACTATTTTGTGGTCTCTTTACAGAATCACCATATTTAATAGTATCCATTAATTGAGCTACTTGAAATACATCTAATGTACTT
>CANCEQ010000098.1 GCA_947375085.1 Flavobacteriales bacterium | reverse complement strand
CAAGAAGGTTGATTTAACTTATTTTGAAATAAATACGCAATCAAAGCCAAGATTATACAAGCAAAAGTATTTGAGATAAAAGTAGCCAGAGGTAAAGTCGAAGTCGTGAAATTTTCAATTGTTTTTGAAACTCCATAACGAGCTAAACTCCCTAGTCCACCTCCTACGAATATATAAAGAAGTGTAATCATTTTAATTTTGGATTTTCTCGAAATCGAGAGAATATAAATTTTGATAATAATGTTGCAATAGTAGCTCCGACTAATCCTCCTACAAATACATCAGATAGATAATGTACACCAAGGTATATACGACTAAAACAAACGATTGAAGCTATTATAATTAATGTAGTTAAAAGTTTAGGATAAGACTCTTTTAAAGAGTAACCTACAAATACTGCAACTGCAAAAAAGTTTGCAGCGTGTGAAGAAATGAATCCATATTGACCACCTCTATAAAATTCTCCAGGTTTATTTTCGTAGTAATGAAGTTTATTTGTAAGTAATAAATTATGTGAAGGTCGATAGCGAAGAAAAACTTCTTTAAAGCAATAGGTTGATATTAAATCAGATATCACTACACTCAACACCGCTAAAATTGTAAAAAACAGAGTTTGTTTTAGGCTGTTTTTTTTAGCAGCTAGATAAATCAAAAAAAGATAAAAAGGGATCCAAACTAATTTAGATGAAATAATCCACATTATTTCATCTAAAAAAGGAGTATGCCATCCATTTATGGCAAGTACAATTGATTGATCTATCTTCTCTAGGAAGTTATCCATTGTTCAAATTTGTCCAAATCATATCTTTTAATTCGGATAAGTTTTGTTGGGCAACACTTGAAATAAAAATATATGGAATTGCAGGTAAATCTTTTGCTATTTCAGCTTTTAATTCATCGTCTAACATATCTGATTTAGAGATTGCTAATAAACGATCTTTGTGCAATAACTCAGGGTTGTACTGTTTTAATTCGTTTAATAAAATCTTGTATTCAGCATGAATATCAGGGCTATCAGCAGCAATCATAAAAAGTAAAACAGAGTTTCGTTCAATATGACGTAAGAACCTTAACCCTAATCCTTTTCCAAGATGAGCTCCTTCTATAATTCCTGGAATATCAGCCATTATAAATGAACGATAATCTCTGTATTTTACAATACCTAAATTCGGACGAAGTGTTGTAAATGCATAATCTCCAATCTCAGGTTTTGCAGTTGATAAAACTGAAAGTAATGTACTTTTTCCTGCATTCGGAAAACCAACCAAACCAACATCTGCAAGTACTTTTAACTCTAAAATTTTCCATCCTTCCTGACCTGGTTCTCCCGGTTGAGCATAACGAGGTGTTTGAAATGTTGATGATTTAAATTGGTTATTACCTAATCCACCTCTACCTCCAGGGACTAAGATTCTTTCTTCTCCATCTTTCGATATTTCAAAAAGAATTTCACCTGTTTCAATATCTCTAGCTAAAGTACCAATTGGAACTTCAATGTATTTATCTTCACCTTGACCACCCGTTTTTAGATTTCCAGAACCGTGACCTCCGTGACCTGCTTTCGTATGTTTGTTAAACTTTAAATGTAGAAGTGTCCACAACTGACTGTTACCTCTAATAATAATATGACCTCCACGACCACCATTTCCTCCATCAGGTCCACCTTGAGGAATATATTTTTCACGTCTAAAATGTGTAGAACCACCGCCTCCGTTACCAGATTTACAATGAATTTTTACATAATCAACGAAATTGTCTGAAGCCATATTATTTTTATTTTAAAGCAAATCAAATATTGATTCGCAAATTTCATTTTAAAATGAAATGTAAAGATACAAAATTATTAAAGATCGAGGTGTATAAAATAGTAGAGACGTATTATTATACGTCTCCACTATAATATTTAGATATGTTTTAACAATGAAAAAATATTCATTATTCCATTGTTTTGTAATTAGTAATTAATTAGAAATCAAAAATTTTCTATCGCAGAAAATAAACGATTCGTAATATCATCGATAGAACCAATTCCATTGATTGAAACAAATTTATTTTGATTTTGGTAAAATTCTTTCACTGGTGCCGTTTCAGAATTATAAACGTGAATTCTATGCGCAATTACTTCAGGATTTGCATCGTCTGCTCTACCACTGATTTCTGCACGTTTAGCCAATCTAACCTTTAATTCTTCTTCTTCAACTTCTAAAGCTAACATTACTGTTATTGAAGTGTTTAATTCAGATAAAAAAGTATCCAAAGCTGATGCTTGATGGTTTGTTCTTGGAAAGCCATCAAAAATAAAACCTTTTGCAGTTTCATTTTTTAACACTTCAGAGCGTAACATATTAATAGTTACTTCATCAGTTACTAATTTCCCGCCATCAATAAAACTCTTTGCTAATAAGCCTAATTCTGTTTCCCCTTTGATGTTAGCACGAAAAATATCTCCAGTAGATAAGTGAACTAAACCAAATTTTTCAATTAGTCGCTCAGATTGTGTTCCTTTTCCAGCTCCTGGAGGTCCAAATAAAACGATGTTTAACATAATTTCAGGATTTTAATTATTTTCATTAAGAGTGTTTTGACTCTCTGTTATTTGATAAATTTCTTCTAAATTTCTTCCTTTTTGATCATAATCCAAACCATATCCGACTACAAATTTGTTCTCAATTGAAAAACCAATATACTTCGGATTGAAAATACCTAAATATGCATTTGGTTTAAACAAAAGTGAACAACATTCAATCGAAGAAGGTCTTTCGTTTTGCAATGTAAGAATAATTTTATCCATTGTGCGACCAGTATCGACAATATCTTCAATAATTATGATGTGTTTATCTTTTATTGAAGTGTTTAAACCTATTAATTCATTGATAGAACCAGAAGATTGTGTCCCCTCATATGAATTAACTTTGATAAAAGATATTTCACAGTCTAACTTGATTTTTTTAATTAAATCAGAAGCAAACATAAAAGAACCGTTAAGAATTGCAATGAAAAGCACTTCTTTGCCCTCATAATCTTTATTAATAGTATTCGCTAAAGCATTAATTTTGCTTTCTATAGCGCCCTTTTCGATAAAGATATCGAAATATTTGTCGTTGATTTTAATCACTTAAACGATAGAATTATAACACAAAAATACAATTTTATTAAAAATAGGAGCAAGAAAATAGTGAAAACTATATATAAAAATAAATTAGACGTTATCTTTGCGCTATGCAAAATAAATGGTACGGAAAATCCTTTCATTTAGGAATGATAGGTGGTGGACAGTTAGGAAGAATGTTCATACAAGAATCTACAAATTTTGATGTACAGGTACATGTACTAGATCCTGATGAAAATGCTCCTTGTAAATCGTTGGCAACTAGCTTTACGAAAGGAAGTCTAACTGATTATGAAGCCGTATTAAATTTTGGTGCAGATAAAGATGTAATTACAGTTGAAATAGAAAATATTAATATTGAAGCTTTAGAAGTGCTTGAAAAACAAGGTAAAAAAGTTTTTCCTCAACCAAATGTGCTTCGGATTATTCAAGACAAAGGATTACAAAAAGAATTTTATAAAGAAAATAATATTCCAACTGCTGATTTCTTTTTAATACAGAATGAGACTGAAATCAATCAATATATGTCTTCGTTTCCATTAATGCAGAAAATGCGAAAAGGAGGATATGATGGTAAAGGGGTTCAGCCTTTAAGACAAACTGCTGATTTAGAAAAAGCATTTACAGTCCCTTCGATTTTAGAGAAAATGATTCCCTTTGAAAAAGAATTATCTGTAATTGTAGCGAGAAACGAAAAAGGGGAGACTGCTGTATATCCAACTGTAGAATGTGAATTTAGTCCAGTTGCTAATTTAGTTGAGTTTTTGTTTTCACCTGCTGCAGTTACTGAAAAAGTGGAAGAAGAAGCTCGTAAAATAGCGATTGATGTTATTGAAAAATTAGAAATGGTTGGACTTCTTGCTGTTGAATTTTTCTTATTAAAAGATGGTTCTTTATTAGTAAATGAAATCGCACCTAGACCTCACAATAGCGGTCACCATACAATCGAGTGTAACGTAACTTCTCAATTTGAACAACATATGCGTTCTATTTTAAATCTTCCATTAGGGTCGACTAGAATGATTCAAAATGGAGTGATGATTAATTTATTGGGAGAGGAAGGATATGAAGGTTCTGCTTTTTATCAAGGGTTAGAAGAGGTTATTTCAATTGATGGCGTAAAAGTACATTTGTACGGGAAAGAGACTACAAAATCGTTCAGAAAAATGGGGCATATTACAGTTGGAAATCCTTCTTTGGATGAGGCGAAAAAAATCGCAAGAAAAGTTCAAAACATCATAAAAATTATAGCTTAAACTATTTTTCAAACAATAAAATTGGAAAAGCGCAAAAAATTTTCGTTATTAGTAGATAATTATTTGCAGAAGATTTGAGAAAATTTACAATTGTATTTGTGTTCGTATTGTGTAATTTGCCTCTTTTAGTGGCTCAATTATACACGTTTAAGAATTTTAATCACAAAGACGGACTTAATTTTTCTTGCTTAACATCAGGAGTTCAAACTGCTGATGGCCAATTATGGTTTGGTACTACTAATTCGGGGATTGTTCGTTACGACGGATTAAATTTTAAAGAATTAGAGTTTTTAAAAGGAGACAATAATCATTCGATTTCAAGTTTATGTAAAAGTAATTCAGATGAGATTTATTTCACTTCTTTATATAAGGGTGTTTTTAAGTTATCATCAAAAGGGTATGAATTAGTCTATAAAAATTACAGAAAACAAGTAAATTATTTAAATGTATATTCTTTCGACAATAATTTATATGTCGTTACTAAAAATCAATTATTAGTATTTCGTAATCGAAAACTTGTTCTGAAAAAAGATTTTCATGAAGATATTACGAACCCAAATTCAATTCATTTTATTGAAACAAATACAGGGATTATTTTTATATCAGAAGTTGATGATTTTTTCATTTCAAAAGATTTAAATTTTTCCTCTCCTTTATTTAGTTACTTAGGAATTAATCATTTGAAATCAGATAAAGTTCAATTTGGATTTTATTTAAATAAGAAATTGACATTATTTAATTCTGATTTATCTCAGGTTATTGAAGTTATATTTACTTCTTCAGGAACTGTATGGTCTAGGATTGAACAGCATTTAAAGGTAAGTTTTGCAGAAAATGAAAAAGTAACTTCTTTTACGTTTGATAAAAAAAATAATAAGACTTTTTTCATAACTAATTTAGGGACTATTTTCGAATTTCAATTTGGAAAATATAAGAAGGTAATACCGAATTCGTTTGAAAAGCCAATTGGATGCAGCTTTGGATTGACTGATTTGAATGGAAACAATTGGTTTTGTTCCAGTCTAAAAGGCTTGTATAAAATTTCTATTGAACCTTTTGTGAAAATTGAATTAGATCCAATTTTTGAAAACTCATTGATTACAATGAGTTTTAAATCAGTTAAAGGTGATTTTATTCTTTCGAATGAGGGAGGACAAACAAATATTGGATCTCACTTTAAATCAGTATATAAGTCTTATAATTTTACTTCATATAGCGCTTGTGAAAAAGGTAATTATATTTACATTGGAACTTCTGATGGTTTAAAATTGTACAATACGATTTCAAAAAACATTACGGATATTTCTCTTCCTCAATTAAATCACAAAAAAATACACTTTGTTTTCTTTGACGATGAAAAAACGATTTGGTTAGGAGTAGAAGGTGAAGGTTTAATCCGATATAATCCCTTTTCAAATTCATGTATTATAAGTGAAAATCTTTATTCCGGTTTTCCGTTTAATTTTTATACAGCACAAAAAAGTTTTGACAATAAGTACATCGTGTTTGGAGGAGATAATGGATTACATCAATTCGATATTAAAACAAGAACTTTTTTTCGAATGAATGATATCCCTAATGAATTAGGAGCATTCTGTGGATTATCTGTCATCGATAAATTTCAAACTCGATGGTTTGCTTTAGAGAAAGGATTAATTGGAATTACTAAAAACAATAACAAACGAGTTATTCAGAAAAAGGATAATTTTGTTTCATTTAATTTTAGAACATTAAATTCTGATCGTCATGGGAACTTGATTATTGGAACTAATAAAGGGTTGACTATTTTGACACTAAATAAAAGTGGAAAGGTTTTAAAATCAAAATCATACAATGGTAAGTCTGGATTTACAGGTTATGAAACAAGGTTAAGATCTCAATTTCAAAACAATAAATCCATTTATTTAGGAACAGCTGAAGGATTATTTTTAATCAATTCAAGTTTGTTAAATAATCTTCCTATTGAATCAAAACCTACTTTGAATTTGACTAGTTTGGGTTCTATAAAATCAAATGAACCGGTAACATTTGCATTTAACTACAAAGTAAATAATCCAAGAATTGAGAATGTATATTACACATATCGTTTGATTGGTGGGCAGAACGAGTGGTCTAGATTATCACCTGACACAAATGTTATTTTTCACGATTTATCTGATAAAACATATACGTTTCAGGTAAAAGCTACTTTAGATGGTATTCATTTCAGTGAAACAGCAACAAAAACTATGGTGGTAAGTAAACCCTTCTGGACTTCCAATGTTTTTGTATTATCACTTATAGTGGTGTTTTTGGGTATGAATATCTATTTTTTCAATAAGATTAAATCGTTTGATGCTAAAACAATCTTCAGTAATAAAGACAATACAATTACAACTAAATTAATTCCTAGAATTATTTTAGTATCTAATTTAATTAATATTACAACTCATTTTGTCGGACATGAATTGGATCATTCTATTCCACTTTATCTCTCCTTTTTTATACTGAGTGGATTCTTGGTGTTTATTATTTATTTGTACTCATTGAATTCTGCGCGTTTAAATAATAAAAACGAAGCTAAAATATTATTAATCATAGCTTTGTCTATTGTTTTAATTGAAAATTTCATAGATCTTTATTTATCAAATCTTCACTTTTATTTCATTATTATTATTTCCATACTTAGTATTCTAATTCCTTTTATTTTTGAGCGTCTTCGTTCTAGTATTACTTATTCTATTGGTGTTTTATTAGTAAGTTGTTTGTGTTTTGTTTTATTGGACGAAGTAAGTTTTAATAAATACCTATTTATTGTACTATTGATATTAATTGTTTGTACATCTATTTTTACAACCTACTTGAGACACGATTCAATTTCTAAATTATTGTTTATTTCGGGAGTAATAAATAAAGGAGATGTTTTGGCTATTGCAGTTAATGCGGGGAATAAAATCATATATGTAAGTGAAAATATTTCAACTTTTATACAGTCTACACATGACGAATTAATGAATTGTGATTTAACTACATTGAGTTCATTTTTACCTAAAGATATTAGTCAAGATTCTATTTTTTCTAATGAAAAATTCGAGGATGGAAAAAAATATTTAGCTCCAATGATTTCACTTGATAATTCGGTTATTTGGATTGAGTGGTCTTGTAAAATCTATTCCAGAGATGTAAAAGTGATTTTAGGACAAGATGTTACAAAGAAAATGGAATTAGAAACCACCTTTGAATTATTGGTTCAAAATGCAGAAGATTTCATTTATCAATGTGATGCAAGTGGTAATTTCATTTTCTTAAATAGACAAGCAATCTTGAAAATTGGGTACCCTAAAAATGAATTAATAGGAGCGAATTTCACAAAAATAATTGAGGAAAGACACAAAGAAGAAGTAGCAAATTATTATTTACATCATTTTAAACAAAAACAACTTTCAACTTATTTTGAATTCCCAATTAAAACTAAAAAAGGAGATATTATTTGGTTAGGACAGCATGTTACTACTTTATACGAACCAGGATCAAGTTCTAGAATTAAAGGGTTCTTAGCTGTAGCAAGGGATATTACTGACAAGCGACGTCAAGAAAAAATAATTGAAGATCAACAAAATGATATCACTTCGAGTATACATTATGCGAAACGTATTCAATTAAATTTATTGCCATCAAGCTCATTATTTGATCAAGTATTTAATGAATCTTTTATTTTGTTCAAGCCAAAAGATATTGTTAGCGGCGATTTTTATTGGATGGAAAGAGTTAATGATTTAACAGTTTTAGCGTTAGGTGATTGTACTGGACATGGTGTTCCAGGTTCTTTTATGACTTTATTGGGTATTAATTTATTGAACAGTATTGTTTTAGAAAATCAAATTACCAATCCAAGTAAAATTCTAGATACACTGGATGAAAAGTTAATTCATGTACTACCTAGAGGTCAAGGCGATAGTAAAGTGGATGATGGAATGGAGATTACAGTATGTGTTTTTAATCATAAAACATCCGAATTAACCTTTGCTTGTGCAGGATCAAGATTTGTAATTTTAAAGGATGGAAATATAGAAATCTGTAAATTAGATGCGAAACATATAGGAGATTACACCGAAACAAGAGATTTTAAATATGCTGAATCTACTATATTGCTCAACTCAACTGATTCTGTTTATTTGTTTAGTGATGGTTATCAAGATCAATTTGGTGGACCAAGAAATAAGAAGTTCAATTTTAAGAAAATGAGAGAAATGATGCTTCAACACCAAAGCAATTCTCTCCAAAGTCAAAAGACAATTTTTGAGGAAGAGTTGATTCACTGGATTGGTGATTTTGAACAAACAGATGATGTGACTATTATTGGAATTAAGGGGGTGAAGAAATAGATGGTTTTTTTAGTATGTTTATCATTGTTGTTCGATAAAAATAATTGATCATCTTTTTTTACCACATTAGGCACATAAGATTTCACATGAGGGCACATAAAATTACAATATTACCATTCTGCATTTACATAAGAATGAATACAAATATTCATGTTTAGTAGGTTTCCGCATGGAGGAAATCTCTTATTTGTCCTCATTAAGTTAATCTTCAAAACTCATTAATTCATTTGTTCTCTTGTATTTTTTCTTATGTGACTTATGTGGTAAAAAACAACCCTCATTAACTTTTAAATTATATTAGAAACCAGATCATCCAAGGATTTATATGATTATTAATTAATTTAATCGGACAACTATGAATGTTTATATCAGTCTCAAAAGATTTTTTTCAGATTCTTACTTTAGGTAATGCTATGATTTTTCAATAGTTACACTTTCTATTTTAAAATTTAAGTTTATTTTTTTGAATTGAATAGTGAATCTAAAACTCTCATTCTTACTAATATATGTTCCGATTGCAAATGTTCCTTCAGAGGTTTCTTTTCCTTTAAAAATAAATTTAAAAGACTCACCTGGTTTTTTTGTAAAAAAATCTCTTAAAACTAGAGTTGCTTGAGACGAACTATATACGCCTTCGTTCCCAAGAATATTTAATAAAATTTTCTCTTTACCAAATGTTACAAATTCGGATGCATTATTTGAAGATATAGCATTCTCAATAGCCGAATAAGGGATTTCAGTAGTTGAGGTGTTTATAAAAACAAACAGGGAAGTTAAAAAAGAGAAGATATGCGACATGATATATTTTTTTTATTTTCAACAAAAATTATGCCATATCCAATTGTGGTTTTTTGTTTAATAAACAAGTGAATCGATTTTAAGCACTAAAATCAGCATCAGTGATTTTATATCATGGTAAATGTTAATTTTGTATCTTGATATAAATGATTGATTTTGAAAGTGAAATTTATTTGCATTGGCAAAACAGGCAAAGATTTTTTAATTGCTGGTGAACAAGAGTATTTAAAAAGATTAACTCATTACATAACAATTGAAAGAATTGAAATTCCCGATATAAAAAATGCTAAAAAGTTAACGACTGATCAAATTAAAGAATTAGAAGGGAAAGAAATTTTAAATCGAGTTAATACTGGAGAGCAACTTGTTTTGTTAGACGAAAATGGTAAGCAATTTTCATCGATTGAATTTTCAGATTTTTTACAACAGAAATTTAATCAAGGAGGAAAAGGAATTACTTTTGTTGTAGGTGGGGCTTATGGATTTTCAGATGAGGTGTATAAAAAGGCAGTGTCGAAAATCTCTCTTTCGAAAATGACTTTCTCACATCAAATGATTCGAATGATCTTTTTTGAACAATTGTACCGTTCAATGACAATTCTAAAAGGTGAACCATATCATCATTCATAAAGTCTGATTTAAACTTTGTTTTAAATATTGATTAATTTTGAAAATAACATCAATGTAATGTAAGTTTGATAGAATTCACTTTTTTAGTCTCTTAATGAATTATAATTATTAATTTTTTATCTTTACGAAATAACAAAATTGAAGCATGAAACTTTTTAGAATTACTTTTTTATTTTTAGTTGGATTAACTTTATTAATTTCCTGTAAAAAGTCTGGTTGCACAGATCCAGATGCATTAAATTTTGAAGTAAGTGCTACTAAAGATGACCATTCTTGTTATTATTATTGGATTGGACAAAAAACAGAAGGAGGTAGGGTGTTTTATATTGATTTGACAAAGAAACATGGCTTGATTGCAGCAGATTTCGATCTAGAGAATACACAGTGGGGTTGTTATGCTGATAGTATTTTGGAGTCTGGAATAAATGATGTTTCGGTGGGGAGAGGTGATGCTAATTCTCAAATAATAGCGAATAAATGTGGAAATGCTACAGCAGCTGGTAAATGTTTATTGTTGGATACATTAGGTTTTGATGATTGGTATTTACCATCTATGGAAGAAATGAGAGGGGTGAGTGAGCGTTTAGGAAAAATTGGACAAGGAAATTTAACTTCAGATTATTACTGGACTTCAAC
>CANCEQ010000097.1 GCA_947375085.1 Flavobacteriales bacterium | reverse complement strand
TCTACTGTATCACCTTTAACGCGAAACATCCCACGTTTAAATTCTTGGTTTGCTCTTGAATAAAGATTTTCAACTAGCTTGTAAAGGAATTTATTTCTAGAGTAAGTCATACCAACTTTCAAAGGCATGATACTATTTTCAAATTCATTTGGATTACCAATACCGTAAATACATGATACAGAAGAGATTATAATAACATCTTTTCTTCCTGACAGAAGCGCTGAAGTCGTTGAAAGTCGTAATTTTTCTAATTCTTCATTGATAGCTAAATCTTTTTCGATGTAAGTTCCAGTAACAGGCATGTAAGCCTCAGGTTGATAATAATCGTAATATGAAACAAAATATTCTACCGAATTTTCAGGAAAGAATTCCTTGAATTCGCTGTATAATTGAGCAGCAAGTGTTTTATTGTGAGAAAGTATAAGTGTTGGTCGATTGGTGTTTTTAATCACATTTGCAATCGTAAATGTTTTACCTGACCCTGTAACACCTAATAGTGTTTGATTTTGAATTTCAGCATGTAAGCCATCTACTAATTGTTGAATCGCTTCTGGCTGATCACCAGTAGGTTCAAATTCAGAAACAAGTTTAAAATCCATAAATCATTCGTATATCACAAATTTAAGGATTATCTTTGGTAAAATTAGACAATAGATCACTTCGTTTTTAGATATTAGACCACTTCGTTCATAGACTTTTATGTGTTTAAAGTCTAATGTCTAATGTCTAACATCTAATTTCTAAAAAAAAAAATGGAAATTCGAAAAATTATTCATGTAGATATGGATGCATTTTATGCATCGGTGGAGCAATTGGATAATCCCGAATTGAAAGGAAAACCTGTTGCAGTTGGTGGTAATTCAGAAAGAGGTGTTATAGCTGCAGCTAGTTATGAAGCAAGAAAGTTTGGGATAAAATCTGCAATGAGTTCAAAAGTTGCTGCTCGGATTTGTCCAGATTTAATTTTTGTACGTCCTAATTTCAAACGATACAAAGAAGTTTCAAGACATATTCATACGATTTTTTATCGCTACACAGATATAATTGAACCATTAGCATTGGATGAAGCATTTTTGGATGTAACTGAAAATAAAATGGGATTGAACTCGGCGACTTTTATTGCTCAATCTATTAAAAATGATATTTATACTGAACTAAATCTAATAGCTTCGGCAGGAGTATCATATAATAAGTTTTTGGCAAAGTTAGCATCTGATCAAGATAAACCGAATGGACTTTTCGTTATTAAACCAGAAGAGGCCCAAGCTTATATGGATAGTTTACCAGTTGAACGATTTTTTGGTGTTGGAAAAGTTACAGCTGATAAAATGCACGAACTTTCTATATTTTTTGGTAAGGATTTAAAACGATTTTCATTAGCTGAATTACAATCCTATTTTGGGAAAGCAGGCTCTTTTTTATATTCAATTTGTAGAGGAATAGATAATAGAATGGTGGTAAATGACCGAGAGCGAAAAAGTATTGCAGCAGAAAGTACTTTTATGACAGATATTTTTGATGTAACAAATTTTAGAAATTCCGCGCAAGAAATAGTAGAAACCCTCTGGAAGCGGTATGAAAATTTCGATAAAAAAGGAAGGTCACTTTCGATTAAATTAAAGTATTCTGATTTTACACAAATCACTCGTTCATCTACTTTAACTTCTGAAATAACAACTTACGGACAACTAGAGAAGATGGCACATCAATTGATAGAAAATGTGTTACCCTTAGCTAAATCTGTTCGTTTAATTGGGTTTCAAATCAGTGGATTTCGTCTTGAGCCAAAAGAAATACAATTGAATTTACCTTTGGATTAAAAAGCGTAAGTTAAACCTAAGTTAAATGAAATTATACTGCATCTTCTTTGACGTGCAATGCTATTGCTAAATGAAGAATTGGGTATAATTCCAGCATCAGATGTAATTGCGTCAACATTATTGAGATTGCCATTTAGAGTGTATCTAAAACCATAACTGAAAAGTATTTTTTTAGAGATAGCCGTTCTTACATTCAACGCATACAATAATGTATACATTTTAACTGGTGTTGAGAGGTTTGTTTCACTTAAGTTTTTCTCGCCACTAGCTGATTCGTAAAATGTTGAAATGCTTGAATAAGTGTATCCGTAATCATCGGTGTACTGAATTGTAGAGTCTTTTGAAAAAGAAGATTCATAATGATATGAACCTGATTTGATTGTTGAGTTTGAAACTCCAAAGCCTATTTGATGTGATAAACCAAGAGGTAAAAGTCCAGATGAGTTAGCAAATTCAATTTTGGGCATTATAGAAAAAGTAGTGATGCCGACATTATCGTAATTGAATTTTGTGTAATTTTTTATTGAGCTATTAGTTGAATTTACTGGTAAATCAGAAATAGATGTAATATTTGAATAATCCGTACCTAATTCCAAACCAAAAGCAATATTCCTTTTTATTACATAAGCAGCTGTAAATCGATATCCATAATTTATTTTATCGAATTGAGGATTATTATTGTCTACATTTTGCAGTAAATTATATACAATCGGTGAGCTTAATATTGATTCAACGGAAACATAAAACTTAGTTCCGTAGTATCCTTTGTTATCTTGAGAAAAAAAGGATGAAATGAATAGGGTAAAAAGTATAAAAATTAAAGTTTTCATATTTATGTTTTAAATTTATTCGAATTCAATATTGATTTATTTTGTTTTAGTATTATTCAGTTTGTCGAATAAATTAAACATATGAGCGCCTAAATTGTTTTTTCTAGGAGTGTCTTTTGAAAAATAACTAGTACCTATTTCAATTTTAGCTTCATCTAGATCTAATATAATCGCATTGAATTCAGTATCTTGTGAAGTTAATAAATTATAAGGGATATATATAGGTAAAACGGGGTAAACACCTAATGCACAGCAGAAACCTAATAATGTGAATTTGCGATTTTCATGGTGCTGAACCATAGTGAATAAAACTTTTGATGCACTGTGATTATTTTTAATTTCTTCTAATAATTCAAAATCTACTGGAAAAATATTAAAATTATCTTCTTGTGAAATTTGATTTATAAAGCCAAATAAAGTATTTCGTTCGTTAAATGCCTCAGTTCCTTTTATAGCAAGATTATCTCTATCAATAGTATAGGTTTTTATTTGAGCGTCTTTTGCTGCGTCATCAATTGCAATTGAAAAATCATGTTTTAGTTTTTCTGATTTGATTAAGTCTAAATTTTCTTTTTTATCATAACTTAATACCATAGGTTCAACAACTATGATATCATTTATATCTAAATAGAGTTGTTCAATTTCTTCACGTTTATTTATTTTACGTTGTTGTTTAGTTGAAAGCCTATCAAATTCTAATTGTTTCTTTTCATCTTTATCTAATTCACCTGAATATTTAGATAAAACGTCTGTAAATATTGGGTCTACAATAATATCAGAAATACCGTAAAAGTAGAATTTTGTAGAGTCAAAATTTTCGATATTATCAGCATTCTTTTTCGTTTTAATTTTATCGTATTTGTTTTTGCTTTTAGGTTCTGTTTCAGTTGATTCTTGTTCTTTTTTTGCAGGATTTAATTTGTTTTGAATGAATTCATTAGATGCAGATTCAAAATTTTTAGTTGAATATTTATCAAGTTTGAAGTTCTTGGAAAAGACCAATTCTTTAATTAAATAATTATAAATAGCATCTAATTGTTTGTCTTTTGGGTTTTCTTTTTTCAAATCATAAATTTGACGAAGGGCAATTGTGAAAAGGCCGTCCTTATTTAGTTTTTTAATGAAATAATGAATCGTTGCAATTTCACCCTCTAATTCTGAGGTTTTATCAAGTGTTTGGCTAATGTTACCATTTTCTTTATATTGAGCAAGTCCTAACCAAGCTTGAGCCTTCATTCTTTTGAGGTATAATGAGTTTTTAAATTCTTTTTCAAGTATAAAAATGGCATAAATTGCATCACCATAATTAGAATTTAAAATATCAGTTCTAACACTTTCAAAACGACAAATATTTCTAACGTATTCAAATTTTGATTTACCTAAAAAGAATATGTTATCACCCCAATTTTTAAGTGATTCAATTTCTGTGGTAATTTCATCTTTTCTCTTTTTTATGTTAGGATGTGAACTTTCACTATCATCATAATCTTCTATAGCTTTAATTTCATATTTTTTGTAGGGAAATAATGATTTTGGAATAAACATATTTGAAGTATTGAAATAATTGAATGGCACTTCAATTTCATCAAAAGGCAAATAGGAATACATTATTACGTCAAAGGTTGGTAAAACTTCATTTTTACTATAACCTGCTGCTTTGTAAAGTGATAGTCCTTTTTTATCAGCTTCAATTTCATGCTCCTTAGAATAAATACTCAAATCAACGATATTTCGATGTGTATTGTTTGAAGCGACTTCAAAAGATTCAACTACATGATTTTCAGTGTAGTGTGATATTTCATGAGCAAGAATTAATGCTAATTGGGCTTCAGAAGTAAGTTGTGATATTAATCCAGTCGTAACAAATATAATTCCTTGATCTGTTGAGAAAGCATTCGAAGTATTTGATTTAATTGTGTAAAATCTCAATTTACTTCTTAATGTTATATCTTTTGCTAAAAGTTTATCGGCAACCGAACTAACATAATTCGAAATATCATCACCATAGATAACTAATCCTGAATGTAATATGTCATCTATACCATAATGGATATTTTTAAGAAATTTCTTTTCTTTTGATTTAGAAAGTTCTCTTTTGCTTTCTTTCAAATCGGCTTTTATTTTCTCATAAGTAAGAGAAGAGAAATCTTGTGAAATATTTCCAACTGATTGTGTAGAAGTAAAGTTATTGAAATCTTTTTGAGAAAATAATTTATTGTTAAAAAGTGAAACAATAAACAATAGGATGGTTAAAGAAAAATATTTCATTTTATTAATTTTAAGAGGATGAAATTAATAAAATTTAATAAATATTGTAGCGATAATTTAGTAATTAATTTTTCAAGTTTTCATTTTTCAACTTTACTCTTATCTTTGTTTTGATATATACTAATAAAACGATGAAGAAAATTTACGATAATATTTTAGAAACGATAGGGAATACTCCCTTGGTTCGATTAAATACAATAACGAAAGATATTAAAGCTACAGTTTTGGCTAAAGTTGAAACAACTAATCCAGGAAATTCTGTAAAAGATAGAATGGCTGTTAAAATGATAGAAGATGCTGAGAAGAATGGTTTGTTAAACCCAGGAGGTACTATAATTGAAGGTACGTCTGGAAATACAGGGATGGGATTAGCTTTAGCTGCTATTATTAAGGGATACAAATTAATTTGTGTTTTAAATGATAAGCAATCGAAAGAAAAAATGGATATTTTAAGAGCGGTTGGTGCTGAAGTAGTTGTTTGTCCTACAGCAGTTGAGCCATCTGATCCACGTTCATATTACTCCGTTTCAAAAAGATTGGGAAATGAAATACCAAATTCTTGGTATGTAAATCAATATGATAATTTATCCAACCGTCAAGCTCATTATGAACAAACAGCTCCTGAAATTTGGGATCAAACAGATGGAAAAGTGACTCATTTTATTGTTGGGGTAGGAACAGGTGGAACAATTTCGGGTGTTGGTAAATATTTGAAAGAGAAAAATCCAAATGTAAAAATTTGGGGTATAGATACATACGGTTCAGTTTTCAAAAAATACAAAGAAACTGGGATTTTTGACGAAAATGAAATTTATCCATACATAACAGAAGGTATTGGTGAAGATATTCTGCCAGCAAATGTTGATTTTGATACAATCGATTTATTTGAAAAGGTAACTGATAAAGATGCTGCTGTAATGACTAGAAGAATAGCTAGAGAAGAAGGTATTTTTGTTGGTAATTCTGCGGGTGCTGCAATTTCTGGTTTGCTTCAATTAAAAGATCAATTGACTGAGGATGATGTAGTTGTTGTTTTGTTTCATGATCATGGAAGTAGATACATTGGGAAAATTTTCAATGATGAATGGATGCGTGAAAGAGGATTCTTGGATGAGAATATTAAAACGGCAGGTGATATGATTCAAAACCACAAAGATGAGCCTTTGGTTTCATTGTATTCTGAAGAGTTAGTTTCTCATGCGATAGCGAAAATGCGTAAATTTGGAATCTCTCAAATTCCGGTTACAAAAGACGGACATTTTGTTGGTTCATTAGATGATAGTCATGTTTATCAATTGTTAGTTGAAAATCCAAGTTTAAGAGATGCACCAATTTCGAGTGTAATGCAAGCTGCTTTTCCAGTTGTTAAAACATCAACAAGTTTAGAAGAAGTTTCTAAATTAATTAATAAGAATACACATGCAGTTTTGGTTGAATTGCCAAATGGAGCACATCATATTATTACACGTTATGATATAATTTCATCACTTTCTTAAACTTTGTAAGTGAGAGAATTTATTGATCAAATGGATACTACAATCCGCCTTTCGGGTATACCGAGGCGGATTGTTTCGTTAGTTCCGTCGCAAACTGAATTATTATATGATTTAGGACTTGGTGATAGAGTTGTAGGTATTACAAAGTTTTGTATTCATCCTCAAGAATGGTTTCGGACTAAAAGTAGAGTAGGAGGAACAAAATATGTAGATTTTGAAAAAGTTAAGTCTTTAAATCCTGATTTAATTATAGGGAATAAAGAAGAAAATGAAAAATCGAATATTGAAGCTTTGAAATCAATTGCTCCAATTTGGATGAGTGACATTTATACCTTAGATGACTCTTTAAAAATGATGAATCAATTGGGTGAAATTCTAGATGTTAAGGATAAATCAACTGAAATTGTAAACTCTATTCAACTTAATTTTTCTGAATTAAAAGATAAGACCATAAATGTGACTGAAAATCGTCCAACTGTTTTGTATTTAATTTGGAGAGAACCCTATTTGGCTGCTGGAAAAATGACATTTATTGACGATTTACTTGCTCGATGTGGTTTCGTTAATTTCATAGATGAGAATCGTTATCCAGAAATCAAAATAGAAGTTTCTAAATCTCCGGATTATGTATTTTTAAGTTCAGAACCTTATCCGTTTAAGGAAAAACATTTAATCGAACTTCAAGAGATTTATCCAACTTCAATAATGAAATTAGTGGATGGAGAAATGTTTTCTTGGTATGGTTCACGATTAATAAAATCAGCTCATTATTTTTCAGAATTAATGCATGAATTAAAATAAGAATTACAGAAAATAAAAAAGGTAGACCTAAATCTACCTTTTAAATTATTTAATCCTGAAAATTAGTTTAATACCAACTGCATCTCTAAAGCAAATTTCAACATTTCGTTCATTACAAAATGATCTTTCTTGAATAAAATTGAACCTTGCATTTTTGCCTTATTCCCTTTCGATTTTTTAAGAGTGATGTTTATATCATCAATATTTGTAAATAATTCTTTTGAAGCTTTGTAAGCTGGAACCATATCAAGTAAAGAAACAATCATTCCTCCACCTTCAATTTTTAATAAAGAGGAAAGGTTCCCTTTTACGGCAAATAATTCTTGCTTTTTATTTATTATAACTGCAGTTGATTCTGAAGAGCTTATTGAAATTGTTTTAGCATCAATTTGTTCGTAATAATAACGTTTACCGCCAATTTTAAAGATTTTATTTTCGAATTTCGCTCCAATCTTTTTTAAGATCGTATCTTGTTTGAAAAGATCTTCAACTGTAAATGCAGATTTGAATTCAAGTAATAAATCTATTTCAGGTAAAACTGTCATTCCATCATCATTTGATTGAATATTGATACCACCATAGTTAATAGAAACAGATTTTAAAGCAGGTAGCTTTAATCCTAAACGACCTGCAAGTGAAGTTAAACTGTCTTGTAATGAAGGAGGAACAATTCCGCTTGAAAAATGAAAATTACCATAGCGTGGAATTAATATTTTATGAGCAGCTTTTATTTTGTTTTTATGATTGTTTGATAAAGTTAAATCACTTGATAAGTCAATACCATTTTCAGCTAAGTAAAATTGAGAATTTGAAGAGTTGAAATATGTTTCTTTTCCAAACAAATCACCTTTTGTATACGATTGTAAAAAGCTTCCGTCTTTTATTTCACCAGTAAAACGTGAAGTTGTATTTTCATTTAGAGGTGAAATGTTTTTTTCAAAATAAGCTGAAAGTTCACGTTTGTCAATTGAATTTGAACCATCGTTAGAAATGAAAGTTAAGATGAAGCCAACATTATCAATTACCTCAACAACTTGTTTTTCAGTTAAATGTTCTGGAATATTCGCTTCAAAATCTGATGGGTTTGATAAATTTAGAGAGACTACCAATAATTTCCCATTTTTAAAAGGAGTAGCGAAAACAACAGCATCAGAAAGCATATTCACCCCAATATCTTTTTTAGATTCTCTAGGTTTACTTAAAAGTTCTCTGATTTTTTCAACTATTTTTTCATCTCTACCTTCAAAAAGTAAAGTGAATAAAGCTTTGTTGACTAATTTTCTACTATCTAATTTGACAGCAAAAGTAGCCGTTTCAGGAATGAAATATTCATTTTTATGCTCGGGAGCCTTTGAAATTAATTGTGTAATCAAAAAAGCAGCCCATAAAAATACTAACAGTACAACTGCTGTTAAAAGGGATTTAATGTTGTTTTTAATTGTCATATGGATGTAATTTGTCTTTTAATTGTCATATGGAATACGTCATCTAATTTTTATGGATGCTTGCTCTAAAAATTCATCATGACTATTTCATACTATAAAAGTAACTTTTATTGTTAAATATGTACCTTTGTATCATGAGAAAGTTTTTAAAATTTTTACTGAAGTTACGAGGTTGGAAAATAGATGAGTACGTTCCAAATGGTATTGATAAATGTGTCGTTGTTATGGGACCTCACACTTCTAATTGGGATTTCATTATCGGACGTATAACTTTTGCTAATTATGGAGTAAATGCTAAATTCCTGATTAAGAAAGAGTTGTTCTTTTTTCCTATGGGATATATTTTACGAAAAATGGGAGGTATACCAGTAGATCGTAAGGTAAATAACAACCTAACTGATTTTGCAGCAAAGCTTTTTGATGAGAGCGAAACCTTATATTTGGTTTTTACTCCTGAAGGTACTAGAAAATATAATGATCGTTGGAAAAAAGGATTTTATTACATTGCACAAAAGGCAAATGTACCTATTTATGTAGCTTATATTGATTATGCTAAAAAGACAGGTGGATTCGATCGTCTATTTAACCCAACTGGTGATGTAGAAAAAGATATAAAAGAGATTAAACAAATTTTATCTCAATATAAAGGAAAGTTTCCAGAGCAAGGTATTATTGTTAATTAGTAGGGACAGGTCATGACCTGTCCTTACTTAATTTACCTGTTTTTTTGTCAAAGCCATAAGGACAATGTTTACAACCATTTTTACAACAGAATCCTCTTTTTAAAAGATATTTTTCGGTAAATATGATATATCCTTCAGGACTTAAGTAAAATTCATCCTCTTCCAATTTTTTCTTTTTTGAAAATCCAGACATGTCATCCATGGTATCCGCTTGAATTTTTATTTTAAAAATAATTATTGTCAAATTTACGTATTTTTACAATTAAACATCCAAAATTCACAATCAAACATTAAATGGTGCTTTATTCTACAGAAAAATCAGTTTTACAATTTATTGATGATGAGGTGTTTACAAAACGTAATATTCGTCTTTTTGTAAAAAGAGATGATCTTATTGATGCTGAAGTTTCAGGGAATAAATGGAGAAAATTAAAGTTTAATATAGAACAAGTCAAAGTTCTGAAAAAAGAAGGTATTTTAACTTTTGGAGGAGCCTTTTCAAATCATTTGGTAGCAACTGCAGCTGCATGTAATAAAGCAGGAATAAAAGCGGTGGGTGTCGTAAGAGGTGAAGAATTAAATGAAAAATCCAACGATACGTTAAAGAAATGTCATGAATTAGGTATGCATTTGAAATTTGTTTCTCGAGAAGAATATCGATTGAGAAATGATAAATTATACCATAATGATTTAAGTCAAGAATTTGAAAATCATTATATTGTTCCAGAAGGTGGAGCTAATTTTTATGGTATGGTTGGTTGCCAAGAAATTGTAAATGAGATAGATGTTAAATATGATTCAATCTTTGTTGCACAAGGTACAACGACAACTAGTTGTGGAATTTTACTTTCTTTAGCAGACAATGCGAAGTTACATTTAGTACCTGTTTTAAAAGGATTCGATGCTCATCAAGAGATGAGAGATTTGTTTAATTATTCGATTTTTGATGAAGAGTTAACAGAAGAACTTTTGGCCAAAACAGTTTTACATTCAGAATATCATTTTGGGGGGTATGCAAATTATAATGTTGAATTAATAGAATTTATTCAAGCTTTTAATCTAAAATATCATATTCCTTTAGATCAGGTTTATACTGGTAAAGTTATGTATGCTTTGTTTTCAGAAATGGAAAAAGGGAATTTAGACAATCAAACGATTGTGTTTATTCATACTGGAGGAATTCAAGGCACAAAATTCCTAGAAGAAAAAGAAGGAATTGTCTTAAATCAAAAATTTAATTATTAATTATCAAACTTTTTTTCCTTTCCAAAGAACTAAAAAAGTACTTAAGAAAACAACTGTTATAGAGCTGATAGGCATTAAAATAGCAGCCACTAACGGAGTCATTTGTCCGGAAATTGCTATTGTCAAACCTATAATATTATAAGAAACAGAAAATCCTAAACAGCTTTTTAAAACTGTTTTTGAAAATTTTGATATTGTTATAAATGAAGGAAGTAAATGTAATTTTGAAGCTTCAATAATGGCATCAGAAGAAGGGGTAAATCTGAATATATCTTCAGAAACGGCAACACCAACGTTTGCTTTTCCCAGTGCTCCTGCATCGTTCAATCCATCACCAATCATCATGATTTTTTT
>CANCEQ010000096.1 GCA_947375085.1 Flavobacteriales bacterium | reverse complement strand
TCAGTCCCTTCTAAAAGATTTGTGTTATATGAAATAATCCAATGAAATAATCCTGATGCAATCAAATATATGAGTATGAAAATATATCCAATGATTGAACTTAGGAAGCTTCGTATTTCTTTTAAATAAAGTGCTTTCATTCTAAATTTTAATAATTGAGCTCAAAAATAAGATTTCATTTGGAAATTTCAGCTATCATTTACTAAAGAAGCAGTTTTATTTAGTTAAATAAACAAAAAAAAGTCCCGATAATTCGAGACTTTAAAATAAATCAATGTTTATAGAAAATACTTATGCTAGTTTAACATTAACAGCATTGATTCCTTTTTTTCCATCTTCAAGGTCAAATGTTACTTCGTCGTTGTCTTTGATTTTATTTATTAAACCAGATACATGTACAAAAAATTCTTTATCAGTTCCTTCTTCTTTGATAAAACCAAACCCTTTTGTTTCGTTAAAAAACTTTACAATTCCTTTATTCATTTTGTGATATAATTATAATTTCGAGTTAAAAATAAGATTTATTTTTAGAAACAATTGTTAATTAATATTTTTTTAATAAAATAAGTGATTTCTAAATTAGTTGATTAATTTAGAACTGTTGAGTGAAGTATATAAGTTTAATTTACTGCAATTTATAAAATGGAAAATTCTAACAAAAAGCTATCAGCTGATGTCTCTAAAATATTTTTAAATAGTATTTTATTTTCCTTGAATGATGCTGTTTGGTCTACCTCTGTAGATATGAAAGAATTATTTTTTATTAATCCTGCTTATGAATTTTTAACTGGTTACAAAAGAGAGGAGTTACTTTCTAACCCTTTAATTATTAGACAAATAATTTATCCGGAAGACTTTCCAATTTATGAAAAAGCTAAGCAATTTTTTGATGAAAATGAATTTTGTGACTCACAGTATAGGATAATAACAAAAGATAATACAGTCAAATGGATTCAGGTAAAAGAGATTTTAGTAAAGGATGATAATGGCACGCCTATTCGTATTGATGGATTAAAATCGGATATTACAGCGAGTAAGAAAGTTGTTGAAGATGAGCTGAATAGGGCTAGTGAGTTATTGATTAAACAAGAAATTCTTTTTAAGTTAAGTTGTTTAGGGATTGATTATTCTTTTGACGATAAATTAAAGCAAATTATTAAAGATGTAGCACGAGTTACTCGAACAGAAAGAACAAGTATTTGGTTGTTCGATGAATCATCAAAAAGTTTAATTAGTAATTGTATCTATAGATTAAGTTTAAATGAATATCAACAGGCTGCAGTTATAAGTTCTAATGAATATCCTGCATACTACAATCGAATTAAAAAAATCAATCATTTAAAAGCAATTATCGTTAATGATGTAAATACGGAAGCGTTTACGGCGGAAATTTTAGATGATTTTTTAATACCTAATGGAATCCAATCTATTTTGATGATTCCTTTAACTAAGGATGATGAGTTATTTGGAGTAATTTGTTTGTCTCATGTTGGTTCAAAAAGAATTTGGACACAAGATGAACAGGTGTTTGTAACTTCAATTTCAAGTATCGTTTCTTTGGCATTTGAACATGAAGAACGAAGAATTATTGAAAGTGCATTAATTGAGAAAACTAGAATTCTTCTTGAGGCTCAAAATGTAGCTCAAATAGGAAATTATGTCATTAATCTAGCTACTGGAGAATGGAATAGTTCAATTGTATTTGATCAAATTTTTGGTATTGATAGTTCCTACATGAAGGATGTTAGAAATTGGATTAAATTAATTGCTCCTGAACATAGTTTACATGTTTTTAATGTGTTTAAAGAAGTAGTAAAAGAAAAAACGTTGCACAATAAAAATAGATTTGATGAAAGTTTTAAAATAATTCGTCAAAATGATGGAGAAGAAAGATGGGTTAAAGTTTTAGGGGAATTTCAATACGATGAAGAAGGTAATCCAACACATATGTTGGGTACTATGCAAGATATTACTGAAAGTAAGAAAAATAAAGATGAATTAATCAAGGCAAAAGATTTAGCTGAAGAATTACTGAATATTAAAGGAGATTTTTTGTCTAATATGAGTCATGAAATTCGGACGCCTTTAAATGCAATTTTGGGTTTTACAAGATTACTGAAGGAAACTGATTTAGACGAAGATCAGACTGAGATGTTAGAAGCAATAAACTTTTCAGGAAAAAATTTATTGGTGATAGTGAACGATATTTTAGATTTCTCCAAAATTGAAGCGAATAAAATGACTTTTGAAGGAGTTTTATTTAGTATGAATGAAGCTGTTAAAAATGCATTACATCTATTAATATTAAAGGCTGAGGAGAAAAATATTGATTTGGTTTACAGTGTAGATTCATCTATTTCGGATCAATTAATTGGTGATCCTACTAGACTGAATCAAATATTAATAAATTTAATAGGAAACGCAATTAAATTTACTGAGGAAGGATATGTTGAATTAGATGTAAAATTAATTAAGGATGAATCTAATTTTTCAGAAATTGAATTTGTTGTAACTGACACAGGAATAGGTATCGCAAAAGAAAAGTTGGATTCGATTTTTGAGAGTTTTAATCAAGCTTCTAATGATACAACTAGAAAATTTGGGGGGTCAGGTTTGGGATTAACTATTACCAAAAAACTAATTGAACTGCAAGGGGGAGCAATTTCTGTTGAAAGTGAATTGAAAAAAGGAAGTAAATTTTCTTTTACTTTATTGTTTGAGAAGGTTCAAAATGAAGTTGTAAAAGAACATACAACCGAGATTCTCTTTTCAATTACTGCTGATTTTTTAATAGGTAAAAAAATTATAATGGCTGAAGATATTTTGATTAATCAACTTCTAGTAAGTAAGGTTTTTCAAAAGTGGAATTGTCAGTTAGATATAGTGAATAATGGAAAAGAAGTGGTTCATCAATTGTTGAATGAAAAGTATGATCTTGTTTTAATGGATTTACAAATGCCAGTAATGGATGGTTATGAAGCTGCAAAATTAATTAGAGAAGAAAAAGGGTCCTCTATCCCAATTATAGCGTTAAGTGCTCACGCCAATAGATCTGAAAAAGAAAAATGTTTGAATTTTGGGATGAATGCACTCGTTTCTAAACCAATTGATGAAGAAGTCCTCCTTTTTGAGATGTATAAATGGTTGGTTGGAATAAATGGAAATGAAATTGAGGAAGTTAGAACTCACGAAGAAATTGTTGATAATCAATCTTATAATTCAATAATTAATTTTGCATATTTAGATTCAGTTACGAAAGGAGATAAAGATTTTGTGAATGACTTGATAGAGTTGGTTTCTATTGAAATGCCAAAATTACTTGAGCGTATTTCTGATTTTTATGAAGATAACAATCCCGAAAGCTTTAAGAAGGAAATTCATAAATTAAAATCATCAATCACCATTTTTGGAGTAGCTAGGGGGAAAGAATTGATTTATGAAATGGAAAATGAAATTTCAGAAACTCATTCGTTAGATAATATTGAAGATAAGATGAATGAGCTTTTAGAGATTTCATTTAAATTATTGAAAGAATTAGCTAATCTTTAAATACTTTTTATAAAACTTTAAAAAAAGTTTGAAATATTAAAATAAATTCTGAATCTTTGCGTCAATATTTCACAACGGTGATTTTTAAAGTTTTATAAAGAAGAGGTTAGAGACTGGCTCGATGATCCTCTGGCAACCAACTTAAAGTCTGCCTTTGGTAGATTGGAAAACCGGTGCCAATTCCTGATCCCAACTTAATGGGAGAATATAAATTAAATAAAAATATGTCATCAAATACGAATACAAGTTCTGTTTTATTTGATTCAAATCCGAAAGTTTTTGAATACAATTCTAGTTTCCAAACAGAAGGAAATCAAACAATTCATAATCTTCAAGTTGCTTATCATACATATGGTAATTATATACCAAATGTAAGTAAAGTAGTTTGGGCTTGTCACGCTCTTACAGGAAACAGTGATGTTTTTGATTGGTGGGCAGGAGTATTTGGTGAAAACGCGTTGTTCAATCCAAATGAATATTTTATTGTTTGCGCAAACGTTATTGGGTCTAGTTATGGATCAACTAGTTCCGCATGTGAGGATCAGAATGGGGATTTATATTTAAATCATTTTCCATTGGTTACTCCGAGAGATATGGCAGGAGCACATTCTTTATTGAAAAATCACTTAGGAATTAATTCTATTTATACATTAATTGGAGCTTCACTTGGTGGACAACAAGCGGTAGAATGGGCTATTTTGGAACCAACATTATTTGATAATTTAATTTTAGTAGCTACAAATGCACGTCATTCTGCTTTTGGAATTGCGTTTAATGAATCTCAAAGATTAGCGATTTATGGAGACCCAACGTATGGTAATGGCTCAATAGATGATGCAAAATATGGTTTGTCTGTAGCAAGAAGTATTGCTATGATTAGTTATCGTTCATACGAAGGTTATGTAAAAACACAAACAGATGAAAGTGATGAGACTACCGACAATTTTAGAGCAAGTTCTTACCAATCGTATCAAGGTCAGAAATTAGCGAATCGTTTCAATGCATATTCCTACGTGACACTCAGTAAAGCGATGGATTCACACAATGTAGGAAGAGGAAGAGAATCGATTCAAAAAGCATTAGCTGAAATACAAGCTAAAACTTTAGTAATAGGTATTGATTCAGATTATTTGTTTCCTTTAGTGGAACAAAAATTTTTAAAAGAAAATATCAAAGGAGCAAAAATGGAAACCATTTCATCTGATTTTGGGCACGATGGTTTTTTAGTTGAAAATGAACAATTATTAAAAATTATAGGTGAATTTATTCACCAATCTTAGAAACGTAAAATTTTACGTCTTCTAAATTGAATAAATATTAAAAATTACAATAGAAAAATATTAATAAAATGAGAAAACAGTTAACAATAGGATTATTTGGATTTGGATGTGTAGGTACAGGTTTATATGAAGTATTGAACCAGTCAAATTTACTGGATGCGAAAATTAAACGTATAGTTGTAAAAGATAAAAACAAGAAAAGAGAAAAAGCAACTGAAATTATTGGTTACGAAGCAAGTGAAATTTTAAATGATGCTGAAATCAATTTAGTAGTTGAGTTAATTAACGATAGTAATGAGGCTTTAAAAATTGTTCGTGAAGCATTATCGAAAGGGAAACATGTTGTTTCAGCAAATAAAAAATTGATTGCTGAACATTTAGATGAGTTGATTGATTTAGCGAAAGAAAACAAGGTGTCTTTTTTATATGAAGCTTCTGTGGGAGGTTCTATTCCAATCATTCGAAATTTAGAAGAGTATTACAATAATGATTCTTTATCATCAGTTCAAGGAATTGTAAATGGTACTACCAACTACATTTTAACTCAAGCAAATTATGGAGTGTCTTACGATGAGGCATTAGCTAAAGCACAAGAGTTAGGTTTTGCTGAATTAGATCCTACGTTAGATGTAGATGGGTTTGATTCGAAATATAAATTGACATTATTAATTAAGCACGCTTTTGGGACTTCGGTTAATCCTGATAATTTATTTAATTATGGAATACGTCAAGTGAAAAAACAAGACGTAATGTATGCTTCTGAAAAAGGATATAGAATTAAATTGTTTGCTCGTGCTGAAAAAGTAGGTAATAAAATAGTTGGATTTGTAGCACCTCACTTTATAAAAGGAAATCACCCTGCATACCAAGTTGATAATGAATTTAATGCGGTTATAGTGGAAGCTTCTTTTTCTGATAAGCAATTGTTCTATGGAAAAGGAGCAGGTAGTTTTCCTACTGCAAGTGCGGTTCTTTCTGATATTTCAGCAATTCAATTTGAATATCAGTATGAATATAGAAAAACGGTAAAAGATGCTATTCCTGTATATACGGATGATTTCTTTCTTCGAATTTATTTAGCTTCAGAATCATTTGATGCGATTAATTCAATTCCTTTTTATAAAATTGATGGAATTTTCCAAAGTTCGAATTATTCTTATCAAACAGGTTGGGTTCGTTTTAGCGATATCAAAGGAAAAGATTTTAACAATGCTTCTGATTTATTTTTTGCTGTTCTTCCGGATGCATTTGTTGGAGAAAATGAATTTGATAAAGTGGTGAAAAAAAGTACATTTGTTTTAAATGAATTTTAAATAATAGTTTAATGGAAGAAGTTTTACCATGGTATATTGCAGGGCCATTAATTGGTTTGATAGTACCGCTTTTAATTTTATTAAGAGAAAAACAATTTGGAGTTTCATCCAGTTATAGATATATTGGATCAAAGCTTTTTAAAAATATAGATTATTTTAAAGGGCAAAGTGGTAGTGATAAATGGCAGTTTCAATTTGCAGTAGGATTAGTATTAGCGGGAATTTATTCACTTTATTCAGGTGTAATTCAGGTGGATGCTGTTGTCGATTCAACTACCAAATATTCAGAAATAGCACATACTATTTATTCAGAAAGTAATATTATTTATTTTTTCTTTGGAGGAATATTAGTTGGTTTTGGAGCTAGATATGCAAATGGTTGTACTGCAGGACATTGTATAATGGGTGTTTCTCAGTTTTCAATAAGTTCTTTGGTTTCAACGGTTTGTTTTTTTATTGGTGGAATGATTGCGAGTTATGTTTTAATCCCTTTTATCTTTTAGAATATGAAATTTGTAATTAATTTATTATTGGGTTTTTGCTTTGGATCTGTATTGATTGCAACACAAGCATATTCGTGGTTTCGAATTCAAGAAATGTTTCATTTTGATTCGTTTCATATGTATGGGGTTTTATTTTCTGCTATCGGGACTGCTAGTTTGAGTTTGATTCTGATTAAAAAGTTTAAAATTAAAACGATTACAGGAAAGGAATTTGTTTTAACACCAAAGAAATTAGAGTGGAAGGCAAATATAATCGGAGGACTTTTATTCGGTATTGGTTGGGGTTTAACAGGAGCTTGTTCTGCACCACTATATATTTTAGTTGGAATGCATTATAAAATCGGGATTAGTTTGTTTTTAGGAGCTATGACTGGAGTTTTACTATATGGATTAGTTGATAAAAAATTACCTAAATAACTATGGGATTAGAATTAAATAGAGTTGAAGAACCTTTCGTTTTTGAATTAAAAAATGATGAAGGAGTGATTTGTGGTATTGATGCAAATCCTTCGATAGGAGGGAAAGGTAAAGGATTTCGTCCGATGGAATTATTGGCAGGTTCTTTAGCTGGTTGCGCTTCCATTGATATTTTGTTAATTTTGAAAAAGCAAAGAATCGAACCTACTCATTTTGGAATTAAAATTGAAACAAAAAGAGTCGATACAGTTCCAGCGATTTTTGATGAAATAAAATTAATTTTTGAAGTGAATAATGGTATTCCTCAAGAGAAATTAGAAAAAGCAATTGGATTGACATTGGATAAATATTGTTCAGTATCAGCATCTTTGAAAGAAGAAGTGAAAGTTGTTTTTGAAGTGAAATTTGTATAAAAAGAAAAGATGAATCAAGAAACACAAGCGATTAGAATTCAAGCAGAACGTTCTCAATACAAAGAACATTCAGTACCATTGTATTTAACGAGTAGTTATGCATTTGATGATGCAGAAGATATGAGAGCGTTATTTGCAGAGGAAAAAGAAGGGAATATTTATTCTCGTTATTCTAATCCGAATGTAAAAGAGTTGCTTGATAAAATGTCTGCTTTAGAAAAAACGGAAGCTGCCTGGGCTACTGCTACAGGAATGGCAGCTGTTTTTACAACGTTTGCTTCTTTATTGGTTTCTGGAAATCACATTGTTTCTTGTCGTTCTGTTTTTGGTTCAACTCATCGTTTATTAACGGAGATTTTACCAAAGTGGAATATTACTTCTACTTATGTTGATTTTGATCAATATCAAGGGTATGAAGATGCAATTCAAGAAAACACGAAAATGGTGTATATTGAAACACCTTCAAATCCAGGTTTGGATATAATTGATATTGAAAAGCTTTCTGCAATTTGTAAGAAAAAAGGAGTTTTATTAGTAGTAGACAATTGTTTTTCTACACCAATTATTCAGCGACCAGTAGAATTTGGTGCTGATATTATCATTCATTCAGCTACGAAATACATTGATGGTCAAGGGAGAACTTTAGGAGGAATTATTTTAGGTTCAAAAGCAATTATTGATAGAGTAGAGGCTTTTGCAAGACATACAGGTCCTGCTTTAAGTCCATTTAATGCTTGGATTTTATCTAAGTCATTAGAATTGTTACCATTAAGAATGGAAAAACATTCGTCTAATGCTTTAAGTATTGCTGAAAAATTAGAAAAAAATAGTCAGGTGAAATGGGTGAAGTATCCTCATTTGGCAAGTCACCCTCAATTTGAAATAGCAAAAAAACAGATGAGATATGGTGGAGGAATTGTTTCTTTTGAAATCGAAGGAGGATTAGAAGCAGGACGAGCATTTTTAGATAAGTTGCAGCTATTTTCGTTAACAGCAAATTTAGGAGATACTAGAAGTATTGCTACTCACCCTGCATCGACAACGCACTCTAAATTAACACCTGAACAAAGAGCTGAAGTTGGAATTTCTGACGGATTGATTCGATTGTCAATTGGTTTAGAAACATTGGAAGATATTTGGGCTGATGTTGAGCAAGCATTGAAATAAGATTAAAATTTTCAATTTAAAAAAGCGGAATAATTTCAGTAGAAGTTATTTCGCTTTTTTTTGTTTTATTTTTATAGAAAAGAAGGCGATTTTCGTTTGTTTGTCAATCATTTACTTTATCTTTGCACGTATTTTTTACTAAAAGATGATGATAAATATCACTCTTCCAGACGGAACAGTTAAACAGTTTAATAAAGGAGCAAGTTCAATGGACGTTGCTTTGAGTATTTCTGAAGGCTTGGCTCGTAATGTACTTGCGGCTAAAGTGAATGGTGTAACAATTGACGCTAATCGTGCGATTAACGAAGATTCTACGATACAATTATTAACCTGGAATGATGCTGATGGTAAATCTACCGTGTGGCATTCTTCTGCTCATATTATGGCTGAGGCGATTGAATTTTATTATCCAGGTGTGAAATTAGCGATTGGACCTCCAGTAACAAATGGATTCTACTACGATGTAGATTTTATGGACCAAACTATTTCTGAAAAAGATTTAGAGAAAATTGAGCAAAAAATGAAGGAATTAGCGAAAGCTAAAAATCCTTTCATTCGTAAGGAAATTTCTAAAGCGGATGCAATTGCTTATTTTACTGAAAAAGAAGATCCGTATAAATTAGAATTATTAGAAAACTTAGAGGATGGAAATATTACATTCTATACTCAAGGTAATTTTACTGATTTATGTCGTGGACCTCACATGCCAGATACTGGTTTTATCAAAGCTGTTAAATTAACTTCGATTGCTGGAGCTTACTGGAGAGGTGACGAAAAAAACAAACAATTAACACGTATTTACGGAATCACATTCCCTAAAGCTTCTGAATTAACAGAGTATTTAGAGAAAGTAGAAGAAGCGAAACGTAGAGATCATAGAAAATTAGGGAAAGAATTAGAGTTATTTGCTTTTTCTCAACGTGTTGGTCAAGGTTTGCCATTATGGTTACCTAAAGGAGCAGCATTAAGAGAAAGATTAGAGAACTTTTTGAAAAAAGCACAACGTAAAGCTGGATACGAACAAGTTATTACTCCACACATTGGAAGTAAAGAATTGTATGTATGTTCAGGTCACTATGAAAAATACGGTGCAGATTCTTTCCAACCAATTAAAACTCCAGATGAAAATGAAGAGTTTTTGTTGAAACCAATGAACTGTCCTCATCACTGTGAGATTTTTAAAACAAAACCACGTTCGTATAAAGATTTACCAGCTCGTTTTGCTGAGTTCGGTACGGTGTATAGATACGAGCAAAGTGGTGAGTTACACGGATTAACTCGTGTTAGAGGGTTTACGCAAGATGATGCGCATATTTTCTGTATGCAAGAACAAGTAAAAGATGAGTTCAAGAAAGTTATCGACTTGGTATTGTATATCTTCAAAACATTGAAATTCGATAATTTTAAAGCGCAAGTTTCTTTAAGAGATCCTAATAACCCATCAAAATACATTGGTTCTGATGAAAATTGGGAAAAAGCAGAAAGTGCAATTATAGAAGCAGCAGCAGAAAAAGGATTACCAACAATTGTAGAATATGGTGAGGCAGCGTTTTACGGGCCGAAATTAGATTTTATGGTGGAAGATGCTTTGGGACGTGAATGGCAATTAGGAACAATTCAAGTGGATTACAATTTACCGGAACGTTTCGAATTGGAATATACAGGTGCTGATAATCAAAAACATAGACCAGTAATGATTCACCGTGCACCATTTGGTTCTATGGAAAGATTCGTTGCTGTTTTATTAGAACACTGTGCTGGAGATTTCCCACTTTGGTTGAGTATTGAGCAAGTTGCTATCTTACCAATCAGTGAGAAATACAATGAGTATGCAAAAAATGTGTTGGAATTGCTAAATAATTCCGATATTCGTGGTTTCGTAGACGATCGTAACGAGAAAATAGGTAAAAAAATCAGAGATTCTGAGTTGAAAAAAATACCTTTTATGCTTGTTGTTGGTGAGAAAGAAGCTGAAAATAATGAAGTTTCTGTTAGACAACGAAATGAAGGAGATTTAGGTTCTATGACCATTGAGTCATTGAGTCAATTTATCCAAAAAGCGATTGAAAATGAATTGTCAGTTAATGCATAATATATTGAATGAGAAAAGATAATAGAAAACCTTTCGTTAAAAGAGAAGAAGATCAACACAAGATCAACGAAAAAATCACGGCTCGTGAAATTCGTTTGTTAGTTGAAGGTGCTGAGCCAATAATTATATCAACATTTGAAGCTATGAAATTAGCGGAAGAACAAGATGTTGATTTGGTTGAGATTTCTCCAAACGCTAATCCGCCGGTATGTAAACTTATGGATTACCGTAAGTTTTTGTACAATCAAAAAAGAAAAGAAAAAGAATTAAAAGCGAAACAAAGTAAAGTTGAATTAAAAGAAATTCGTTTCGGTCCTAATACGGATGAACACGATTTCAACTTTAAATTGGCTCA
>CANCEQ010000095.1 GCA_947375085.1 Flavobacteriales bacterium | reverse complement strand
AAATTTCGAATTTTATCAAAACCTCTATCGACTAAAGCTTTAATAGCAAACAATTCGCCCAGTTCACCTAATGACTTTTTCCTAGCAGCTTCTTTTTTATTTATATCATTCATATTGATACAACCTCATTAATAACTCATCTCAACAATCTTTTTCACATCAGCTGGAGTTAATGATTTATGTTCTCCCAATCCTAACCAATTTCTTGCGATGAATCTTGTTTCGATTCGTTCTGCTGTTCCTTCATATTCTGATGTATATTCTGATAATCTGGTTGGAATGTTTACCGAATGGAAAAAGGCTTCTAATTTATCAATTCCAGCGGTTGCTTTTTCTTCTAAAGTTCCTGTTTGAACTCCGAAAACTCTTTCTGCAAATTGAGCTAATTTCTTTTTCTTCGCTTCGAAATTATAACGGTAATGACTTGGAGCAATTATCGCTAATGTTCGTGCGTGGTCGATTCCAAATTGAGCTGTAAGTTCGTGACCAATCGCGTGAACTGCCCAATCTGTAGGAACTCCTTTTTGAATTAAACCATTCAACGCCATCGTACAGCTCCACATATAATTGGAAGCGGCTTCGTGATAGTATGGATTTTCCAATACCATTGGCGCTACTTCTATCAAAGTTTGCATAATACTTTCAGCAAATCTGTCTTGTAAAAAAGCATTCGTTGGAAACGTCATATATTGCTCCAAAACGTGTGTGAAAGCATCTGTGATTCCATTTGCAATCTGATGTTTTGGAATCGATTGTATTACTTGTGGGTCTAATATTGAAAATTGAGGGAAAAGTCCTGGTCCGCCCATTCCGAATTTCTCTTGTGTTTCTGCTCTTGTTATCACCGCACCTGAATTCATTTCAGAACCTGTTGCAGGCATCGTTAAAACGGTTCCAAAAGGCATTCCTTTTTCTGTACGGATAAACTTTGAAATAATATCCCACGGAGAATCTCCTTCGTAAAGTGCCGCTGATGATAAAAATTTTGTCCCGTCGATAACTGAACCACCACCTACAGCTAATAAATAAGTAATGTTTTGATTTTTAATTATTTCCAACGCTTTCAATAAAACCTCATATTCAGGATTCGCAGGAATTCCACCAAATTCTACTACTTCAAAAGAAGACAATGCTGATTTTACCTGTTCATAGATTCCATTTTTCTTGATACTTCCACCTCCATAAAGCATTAACACTTTAGAATTAACCGGAATTTCAGTTGCTAATTTTGAAATTGTATCTTTCCCGAAAATAATTTTAGTTGGATTTTGAAATTCGAAATTTAACATAGTAAATCGTTTTTAATTTGGTAAGTCTAAATTACTGTTTATTTTTCAACTCCCGCTTCTTTTAACACGCTCGTCCAATTTTTCGCTTGCTCTTTTTGATATTAGAGATCGCTATTTAATTACCGCTATGTAAAAACACTTCTGCCGGAATACCAAAAAAGGTTTTTAATTTCTGCGCCATTTTTAATGTAATTTCTCTTTTTCCTGAAAGTATTGCTGATACGTGACCTTTACTCCCTATAATCGGTTCTAAATCTTTTGCTTTTAAACCCAATTCTTGCATTTTAATTTTGATTACTTCTAAAACATTTAATGAGGGTAGCGTAATATTTTTATCATCATAATCCTTGATTAAAAGAATTAATAACTCTAACTCTTCACTTTCTAAAGTATTAGGTTCAGCATTAAAAATTTCTATCATTCTAGCTCCCGCTTTCTGATATTCTTCTTTGGTTTTTAAAATTTTCCAATTCATCTTTTTAAGATTAATAAAGTAATATTTTAGTGTCAAATTCTATCGTTTCAACATTTATTTTATCATATTCAGAATGTGTTCCGAACCAAATTACATAACAAGCCATTTGTGTAAAATTTATAGAAACGACTAATCTAAATTCGTTTCCTTTTATATTAAAAACTACTCTACTATTATTTACAATACTTGCATTTCCATATTTTAATTTTAATTCATTGAAGTTTTTAAAATTTACTTTTGAGAATTCTGAATGCCAAATCAATAATTGGGTTTGTGCTTTAGGATATTTTTCAATGTAATAAAGAATAGTTTTCTTTAAAAGAACTTTCATTGGATAAAGGTATTAAAAAGTTTTCAAATTGCAAACTTTTGGTTGTTTTTATATTTTATTCTACTAAATATAAACAAATAGTTCATTTAATTATGAAAAAATGTGGAAAAACGGATAGGGTAATTGAGGATGTTGAAGTAAGAACAAATTAAGTAATTAATCACCTCCCAGAATTCAACTCTTCCATAATTTCAGAAAAAAGAGTCACAGATTTTATACGGTCTTTAACATCAAATACGTGCGTTGCAACCATCAATTCATCAACACCTGTATTTTCAATAAACGCCTTTACATTCTTTTTAACAGTTTCTTTACTGCCAATAAATGCATATTTCGTCATTTGTTGCACGGCGAATTGTTGGATAATTCTTCGGAATTCATCGGTTACCTCAAAAGGGGCTTCTAATGGACTTCGATTTCCCGTCAAAATTCCGATAACCCTTGAATAATAAGACGTTGAAATAAATTCAGCTTCCTCATTTGTATCTGCTATAATGATTGAAAGTCCTGCAATCGTATACGGTTGAACTAAAGTTTCAGAAGGTTTAAATTGGCTTTTATAAATTTCTAAAGCTTCCATTAGTTGTGCACTTGCAAAATGACTCGCAAAAGCATAAGCTAATCCTTTCTCTGCTGCTAAATAAGCACTTGTCGTACTTGACCCTAAAATATACAGCGGTACATCGACACCTTCAGCAACATTTGCACGCACTTGTTGCTGCGCATTGTCTATCGAAAAATACTGTTGAATTTTTTGAACTTCAGCTGGAAAAGCCCTGGCAGCTTCATAAAAATCAGATCGAATGGCACTTGCCGTTGCTTGATCCGTTCCTGGTGCTCGACCTAATCCTAAATCAATTCTATTTGGATAAAGTGTGCCCAATGTTCCAAATTGTTCAGCAACAATAAGCGGAGAGTGATTTGGTAACATAATACCTCCTGAACCTACTCGAATATGTTTTGTTTCTTCGGCAATTTTACCGATTAAAATAGAAGTCGCACTACTACCAATCGCATCTGAATTATGATGTTCCGCTAACCAATAACGTTTATAACCACTTATATCAGCAAGTTGTGCAATTGCCACAGAATCATCAAACGTTTGACGAAACGATTTCCCTTCAGAAACAACTGCAAGATCTAAAACGGAATAAGCAATTTCTTTGTGTAACATAATTCAGAACTATATAACTGTAAAAGTAATATAATTGTTTGACAGTATTTTTAATGAATTCTATGCTATAAAATTTGGACAGATTCATTTCATTTCTTCTGAATCATTTTCCTTTTTAAAATAACATAAACAGAAATAGATAAAACAAAAAGAATAACTGCAGGAAGCAAATTACCTTTAAAAAACAATATTATGGATCCTAACCCATAAAGTGCCAAAACTATCAAATACTTAATTTTATTTATTTTTTGCATATTGATTTTTAAATTATTTAGTTATGGTATGGCATACTTTTACCTTTTTGTAAAGGTAGAAATTAATCTTCTACCCTACTCTTAAAATCTTCTCCATTTTCTTACCTTTTGCTAATTCATCCACCAATTTATCTAGGTATCGAACTTGTTTCGTTAAACGGTTTTCTATCTCTTCTATTCGATACCCACAAATAACTCCTGTAATCAAATAGGCTTGAGGATGTAATTTTGCTTCCTGAAAAAATGTTTCAAACGTCACTTTTCGATCGATTAATTCTTGCAATTTTTGATCATTAAAATTTGTCAACCAAGTTATTACTTGATGCAATTCTGCTTTTGTTCTGCCTTTCTTTTCTACTTTTGCTATGTAATGTGGATATACAGAAGCAAAAGTTAATTTTGCAATTTTATCATTGTGTTCTGGAGTTGTTTGCATAGTACCTCAATTTTGAATTTTCAATCTTCTACTCTTCCTTCACAACACTCACCCATTTCCCAGCTGATTTTGCAAAAATTGAATGGTCATACATCGCTTCTGAAAAATAAGAAGGCAAATAGAATTTACCTAAATACGCTGCATTCATTTTTAGCGTAATTGTTTTCGATTCATCTGGCGCTAAATCATAATAACTGTTGACACGATCATCACGAATATCTTGATAACGAACTGACGAATTTTCGTTCGTTTCATCCATTCTACTGTTGTGAATTTCCCATCCACTTGGGAAAATTTGTGTCAGCGACATTTCTCGGAAGAATCGATTGGTTGGATTGGAAAGTGTTACTTCTACTACAAATTCTTTTCCTTGTGTAATTTTATCGATGCTGATTTCTTCGCCTTTCATATCGCGGTATTTCACATTCATTTTTAAGTCTTTTGAACTTTTCGATGAACTGTTTTCTAAAGGAATTCCTTCTGTAATTACTGTTACGAAAAGCGTTGAATTTCCTAAATTTTTCACTGAAATATCGGACTTCTTTTTAATGTCAGCTTCCGAAAATTTTACTTGTTGTAAACGTTTTGTAGATGATTTTTCAATCGCTCCCGACTTGTTTAAATTATAGGTAAATTTCATCGATGAATTGTCTCCTGTTAATCCTGCATATTCGCACAATGCGAGTAATCCAAACGCTGTCTCGTTGGTACTCATCCACTTATCAGATCCCATTGTTTTCGCTAAATCTTTTACTAATGGTGTCGCTTGTTGCTTTTTATCCATTAAACTTAAGGTTTCGATAATCATTGCTTGATCTCGAGAACTTGTTCCGTATGAGTAAGATAACTCTCTGTATTTCTCAACAGTTGTAGGCAATTTGGCTATCATTTTTTCTGCTACTTCGTGCTGACCTACTAATTCATAGGCTGCTGCTAATCTCCATTTTGCAATTACCGATACGTTTTTCTCTTCTCTTAAACGGTTCATTGCTCCTAATTCTGCTTTGTTTCCTAAAGCTAAAACATACAATCGATACGCTTGAATTAATTCATACGAGTCTTTTCCTTTAGAATGGGTAAATACATTATTCGAACTCGACCAATTTCTCGCTTGTTCTTTTTGATAATTGAACCATTTGTTTTTCAAATTAATCGGAATGTTATACCCTTTCTTCTCTGCTTCTAACATAAAATGTCCGGCGTAATTTGTTCCCCATTCATTTTCTATTGATTCACCTGGCCAATAAGAAAATCCTCCATTTGCTGTTTGAAAACGTTGCAATCTTCTGATTCCTGCCTTGATATTTTCCGAAATTTTATTTTTTACATTTTCTTCGATTTCTTTGATATTTCCGACAAATAATTGAGGGAAAACAGCCGAAGTTGTTTGTTCGATACAACCGTGAGGATATTTTACTAAATACTTCATTCGCTTTTCAAATCCAAAAGATGGCAAAGTTGAAAATTCTACCGTCGCATGATTCGTTCCTGAAATTCCTGAAAATGCAATAGATGATTTTAATTCCTTTCCTGGTTCAATGACTAAATCTGATGATTCGAACATTACAGGATTGGAAGGTCGTACATCGATTTCAATTTCATCGACGGCTGTTTCGTTACCACTTGTTGCAATGATTTTAACTTTTCCGACTCCTAGTTTTTTTGCGACAGTTAATTTGAAGTTAATTACCTCATCTCCAATATCTTCAAAATGTACGAATTTTTCAGCTTTCCCTTCCAATTTAAAGAATTCATTTACTTCAATTTGAACTTTAACATCTTTCACAAATTTTTCCATTGCGAAAATGTTAACCGGTAAATTCACTTGTTCGGTTGGACCTAAAACTCTCGGTAAAGTGGTCAATACCATCAGTGGTTTTTTAACCGCAACTGTTTTTTCAGCTGAACCATAAGCAGATTCATTTCGTGCCACTACCATAACTCTTACCGATCCAACATAATTAGGAATAGAAACAGTATGTGTTTTTGATTGTCCAGGAGCTAAATAGAAAGTTCCAACAAATTTTACCATCGGTTTGAATCGATTGGCTTTGTTTCCTTTACCGTAATTTAACTCTCCATCTCCACCGATACTTAACAGTTTATCTAATTTTCCTGCATACGCACCAATAACATCGTCGTACATATCCCACGTTTTAATACCTAACGCTTCTCGTGCATAGAATGAACTCCAAGGATCAGGTGTTTTGAAACGTGTTAGATCTAACAATCCTTCATCTACAATAGCTAACGTATACGTCATTCCCTTTCCATCTTTTTCATGGACAGTAATTTTATTCGTTGATTCAGGGCGAATTTCATCCTTCATATCAATTAAAGGAGAAATATGAGTCAATGGATCATC
This sequence comes from Flavobacteriales bacterium, assembly GCA_947375085.1. The sequence continues at coordinate 4,796 of CANCEQ010000095.1, read as the reverse complement.
CACAATAATTGGAATAACACCATACATACGAATCGGTAAATCATTTTTAGTATGGGCATGTGGCTGAATCAACGTAATGTGAATGAATGAGTTAGGAGCCATCTCTTTTGTAGCTTCTAATTCGTGAATCGTTTCTCCTTTTTTCGTTGTAATCCAATACTTTTTTAAGACTTTAGAACGCGTTTCCACACTGATCAACGCGCGACCATTTGAAGGAGATGGAATTGAAAGTTTAATTTTTTGTCCGGTTGTATATTTCTCAAAATCACTTGTGAAATTCAACATACTAGCATTTTCGCTATTCGTTCGGTTGCCACGTTTCAAATACGGCCAATCCACCGAAATAATTTTACCTGTTTGGTGATTTCCTTCTAAATCAGTTACCGTAATTAAAAATCTTCCATAATCAGGATAATCAATTTTGAATGGGAAATTTGCTTTTCCGTCTGCTGCTGAAATTGTCGTGTCTTGAACAACTAATGTTCCGTTTCTAGCCATATAATTAGCTAAATCTTCTTCATCTTTTTCGTACCACCATTTCCATTCTAAACGATACACTTTAACTTGAAGTTTAGCTGCTTTTTTCAACGTTCCTGTTTCCGAAAGTGATACAATGTTCATATTGTATTTTGTTCCCGTTTCAAGTGTATTATCTGCCGTTTTGATTTTCGGAATCTGCAATCCAATGTAGGTATCGAAAGGAGAATACATTTTTGTACAACGATCGATGCTAAAATCCCCACTTTCTTCATAGACTTTTGTAATATAAGTCGCACGAAGTTTACCAGGCGAATTATTTCCAACATTCAATTTTGTTTTAACTTTTGCTTCACCAAGTGCATTTAATTTTCCGTCAAAAACACTTTCTTCATTCGAAGCAAAATAACGCAAAGGGGAATCAAATTCATAGTTTGAATATTTATCAAAAGTCGTTTTCGCCATTTGAACAGAAACACTCACACTTGCTTTCAAATTCTTCGCAATTGCACCGTGTAACCATTGTACTTTCATCGAAGCAAATGAATCACGAGCAGTCGTTTTATCCATATCCAAATAGATTTTTAAACGATTTGGTTTTACGGTTTCAATTTTAATATTTTTCGTGATTTTTTTATTCCCAATCGAAACAACAGCTGTATAATTTCCTGTTGGGGCTTCACGATTGACCATCGTTCTAAAATCATAAACTCCATTGATATTCTCCGTTTTCGTCATTTGCTGAACAATCTGTCCATTCGGATCAAATAATTCAAATTTAACAGGATGATTATCAGGTAATAAATGATCTTTATTTTCGAGCATAAAGGTTAAGTACAAGGAATCTCCAGGACGCCAAACGCCTCGTTCCCCATATATAAATCCTTTGATTCCTTTCTGAACTTGCTCTCCTTCAATATCGAATTTACTTAATGAATTAGCGTATCCATCTGCTAATTTTAAATAACCTCGCTGCTTACCATATTTTGCCACCATCAAAAATGGTTTTTCTTTCAATTTGATTTCCAACATTCCATTCGCATCTGTTTTTCCTGAAGCAATGATTTGTTTTGTGTAGTCAAAATATTGAATTTCAGCATTTTCTATTGGATCAGTCGTAATCATATTATTGATAAAAGCGTGCGAAAGTTTATTTTCATCCACTTTGTAGATCATTCCTAAATCGGAAGCCAATATATTTCTACTGACTGCTTTTCCTGAATAATAAGAATCTTCACAAGGAGATTCATCGTCTGTATAATATTCCCACGTATCAAAACCATCGTCAAATCCCCATTCTGTCCAAGCATCTTCATTCCAATTAGGATCGTAATCGCTATTTCCTTCTTCCCCATTTTCATCTTCTTCTTCCGAACTACAATCACAGAGGGCATCCGCTTTTGTAAATTTGATAGAAACTCGGTAAATCGCTCCTGGATCAGGTTGAATTAATTTTCCTAAATCAATAACGTGCTGATTCCATTGCTTTAAATTCATTGATTTATCATAATTCAACGCAATTTTTTTCTTTGCAACTACTTTCCCATATCGTGTTAAACCATCCGCTCCATCTAAATCATTTACTTGTAAAAAGTGATGAATATTGTTTTCAAAAATCTTAAAAACACGCACTTCAACCGATTTCAAACTCACTGCTTCGAAAGGGAAAATCAAACCGCTTGAATTTGGTAGAATAGATCCACTCCCTTTGATTCTTACCAATGGTTTTGGTTCTTGAAAATATAAATTGTCAGAATAAGCTTCTAACATATTGTATCCTTTCACATTTTTAACTCCATTAGAAACAAAGAGTTGTCGACTTCCCAAAATTCGATTGGGCACATAAACAGTAACTGTATTGTATTGAATTTTAAATGTTGGATTTTCAACCCCTTCCAACGTAATAATTCCTTTTAAATTTTGATTCAACAGAATAGGTTCGCTAAACATTAACTCGATTGATTGATCTCCATAATCAATTATTTTAGCTGTTTCAACTGTAAAATCGCCTAATGCACTTACTTTTAATTCTTTAGATCCTCTACTAAATGAATTTATAGGCTCTCCATTCCACGTTATTGTTACCTTTCCAGCTGTTGTTTTACGTTCAACACTGTCAACTTTAAAATTGTATTCATTGTCCTCATACGATTCCTCAATTCGAATTGGTAATTCTCTTCCATTTTGAGTCGCCTTTAAGGTTTTACGAATTCCTGCAGTATCTGCTTCATCTGTTGTTTTTATTGTTCCGTCAACATATTGCCATTCGATATTGAAATCATCTATCGATTTAAGTCCATAAATATTGACGTACATTTTTTGTTGGTACGTTGAAAATTGAAATGGAAAAGTCTCTAATCCATCTTTCACTTTCGCTACTTTCTCAAGATTGAATTCGCAATTATAAAACTGATTAACCGGCAATGTTTCTTTAGGTTGAAACTCAATTGTACGATTATTAATCCACACAGCTTTACCTTCAATCGCAGGTTCGAAAGTAAAGATATCTTCTAATAAAGAAGTGTCAGGTAAACTTTCTTCGTCTAAATTCGCTGTATCACCAACAAAATCAGAAAGTTCAATTCTAATTTTGTCTTTTCTACTCACCATACCAGAGGTATATCCTGAAATATATTCAGCATACGCCGGATTTTGTTTTAAAATCGTCGGTTTTGTTGGTCCGCAAGAGTTGATGATTAATCCAAATACTACACTGAAAATCAAGATGTAGATGGTGTTTAGCTTTTTCATTTTTGTTTTATTTTACTGTATCAAATGTAAAAAATAATTTGACATTTTCACTATCATTTTCTTTTTCCAAAAACTTCGAAATTTACTTTGGAAGAAATACCGTTTTCATCGACAAGCATTAATTGATGTTTACCCACTTTAGGACTCAAAGCCATTTGGTGAATTTCCCTTGTAAAGCCTAAATAGTTATTGTCCAAATGCCAATACACCTTCGTTTGATTGTTTCGGTGCGTTGCTTCAAAAATTGTTTTTCCAACTTTTCCGTCTAGTTGAATAGGTATATAAATTTTTGAATTTGACTTCGGATAAATAATTCCTATCGAATTTTCTTGTGCTTTCGATAAACATTCAGGTTTAAATTCGGGCAATGAGGTGAAATTTGGATGTGAATTTCGATAATATTTCTCCACAATCGAAGGTAAAACAAACCAAATTTCGTGCTTCATATTATAGACACTTTCACAATCACTATCTACCCGAAGATTCGAAGTTTTACTTAAATGAATCGTTTGATGATAAGGACAAGCAATGGAATTTAAACTTGTTTTCGGAATCCATTTCATATCTATTTTAGGACAAAGTTTTGAGGCTCTGTGTCCGCTTTCGTGACATAAACGGGTATAACTCATATCTTTCAATGGTTGTTTAAACCAAGCCTTTGACTTTGGAAGTGATTTAAATAAATTAAATAACAACGGAGCGGCAGCATTCACACCTGTTAGTCCCGGTCGACCTTCACCATCTGCATTTCCAATCCAAATTGAGACCACATAATCCGGTGTAATACCTACCGCCCAAGCATCTCGAAAACCAAAACTTGTCCCTGTTTTCCAAGCGATTTTCTGTTCAGAATTAAAGACTTTCCAATTATTATCTTCATCCGGTCGATTTACCTCTGTCATCGCCTCAAAAGTTGAATAAATACAACCTCGATTGGTTTTTGGATGTACAATTAAATCCTCATCTGGTTGAATATTAGCTGCAATGACATCATAAGGAAGAGCTTTTCCAAACTTTAATTCTTGTGCCATTTGAGTATAAATCTTTGAAAGATCATATAAGGAAACTTCAGCACCTCCAAGAATTAACGAAAGTCCGTAATGAGTTGCAGGTTTGTGCAATGTTGTGATGCCATACGACTTTAATTCACTGTGAAATTTAGATAAACCGTATTTATTTAAAAGGTGTACCATTGGCACATTTAAACTTCTAGAAAGTGCATTATCTGCGGGCAAAGCACCTTCGTAATTTCCAGTAAAATTTTTAGGTGTAAATCCTCCAAAATGAGATGGGATATCCTCTACGAGCATAGAGGGAGTCAACAAACCATCTTCTAAACTTTTCGCAAACAATAAAGGTTTTAATATACTCCCAGTACTCCTTGACGCACGAATACAATTCACCGCATTTCCATTTTCTGAATTTGTAGAACTTGTATTTCCAACATAAGCTAAAATTTCACCTGTATTGACGGAAGAAATGACAATCGCTCCATTAAAAATCAAATTATCCTGCAGTAGATAATTATGATTTTCAAGCAATTGAACCGTATTTTCTTGAATTCGTTT